>JAJYTH010000075.1 GCA_021793175.1 Actinomycetes bacterium | reverse complement strand
GCAGAACATCGGTGTGGTGCCGGGGCTGCTGAAGTGGGACCGCAAGCGCATCCGGGACCGCGTCGACGAGCTGATGGACCTTGTGGGACTCGACCCGGCCGAATTCCGGGACCGCTATCCGCGGCAGCTCTCCGGTGGGCAGCAGCAGCGCGTCGGGGTGGCGAGGGCGCTCGCCGCCGACCCGCCGGTGCTGCTCATGGACGAGCCGTTCGGAGCCGTCGACCCCATCACCCGCGGCCACCTGCAGGACGAACTGCTCCGGCTCCAGGAGGACATGCGCAAGACGATCGTGTTCGTCACCCACGACTTCGACGAGGCCGTGAAGCTCGGCGACAAGATCGCCGTGCTCGGTGAGAAGTCGTCGATCCAGCAGTACGACACGCCCGAGGCGATCCTGGCCAACCCCGCCAACGACATGGTGGCGGGATTCGTCGGTGCGGGAGCCTCGCTGAAACAGCTGACGCTGTTGCGGGTCCGCGACGTGGACTACAGCGACACCACGCTCACCGCGATGATCGACTCCTCGCCCGCCGAGTTGCACGAGCGCTTGACCGCGCTGGGCCGGACATACGCACTCGTCCTCGACAACCGCCGCAGGCCGAAGCGCTGGGTGCACGTCCGTGACCTGCCCGAGGCGTCCTCGCTCACCTCGGTGGGCAGGCCTATCGGCGATTTGGTGAGCCCGCAGTCCACGCTGCAGGACGCGTTGGAAGCCATCCTCGCTGAGGGCGGAAACGCCGTGGTCACCGGCTCGCGCGGCGAGTACGTCGGCACCATCGACATCACCACGGTCACCGACACCATCCAGCAATTGCGTACCGAACACGTCGATTCGGAGAGTGGGCGGTCATGACGTCCACGGAACTGTCGGGAATCTCCACCAAGTCGGGGTCGAAGCGCGCCGACCGGATCCGCCTGCTGGTACAGCCCGCGGTGGTGCTCGTGCTCGTCGCCGCCGTGGTCACGTGGGCGTTGACCAGGGAAAACGACGTCATCGAGGCCGAATCGCTGAACGCGAACACCCTGCTGACGAAGACCTGGGAACACCTACTGATCACGGCGGTGGTCACGGCGCTCGTCATCGGGGTGGCGGTACCGCTGGGCGTGCTCCTCACGCGGTCGTGGGCACGGCCGGCGGCACCGTTGTTCCTCGGCATCGCCAACATTGGCCAGGCCGCGCCCGCGCTGGGCGTGCTGGTGCTGTTCTTCCTGTGGACGGAACAGGAAGGACTGTGGGCGGCCGCCCTGCCGATCGCCTTCTACTCACTACTGCCGGTGCTGCGGAACACCATCGTCGGCATCGATTCCGTGGACCCCACCTTGGTGGACGCCGGGCGAGGCATCGGGATGTCGTCGCTGGGCGTGCTGCTGCGCATCGAGTTGCCGCTGGCCGTGCCCATGATCCTCGCCGGCCTGCGTACGTCGCTGGTACTCGCGGTGGGCACCGCGACGCTGGCGTTCTTCGTCAACGGCGGTGGACTCGGTGAGTTGATCGACGCCGGGTACAAGCTGAACCGCACGACGGTTCTGGTGGTCGGCGCGGTGCTGGCCGTGGGGGTGGCGCTGCTGGTGGACTGGTTCGGCGCGGTGCTGGAGAAGTACTTCGGACCGAAGGGACTGTCATGAGGCGCGGCGCGAGGCGTGGAAGGCGGGTCGAACGGCGCGGTATCTGCGCCTTGCTGGCTGTCCTGCCGCTGCTGGTGAGCGCATGCGGGTTGAACGTCAACGCCGCGTTGCCGTTCGACGTGCAGGCGGGGTCGATCCGTGAGGTGCCGGAACTCCAGGGCGTGGAGATTACGGTGGGCTCCAAGGACTTCACCGAGAACATCCTGCTCGCCTACATCGCGCAGATCGCCTTGAAGGCCGCCGGTGCCGACCCGATCGACTTCACCAACATCGCCGGTTCGAACAGTGCCCGGTACGCGTTGGAGAACGGCCAGATCGATCTGGTGTGGGAGTACACGGGCACGGGATGGCTGTCCTATCTCGGCCACGACCGACCCATACCGTCCGAACAGGAGCAGTACGAGGCGGTACGGGAGGCCGATCTGGAGGAAAACGGGATCGTGTGGTTGCCGTACTCGGAGGTCAACAACACCTACGGGTTCGCCACCACCGAGGCCTACGCCGAGAAACACGGTCTACGCACGCTGACCGACGTGACGAACTTCCTCAAGGAGAATCCGCAGGAGGCGGTGTTCTGCGTCGACACGGAGTTCGCCAACCGGCCCGACGGCATGCCCGGGGTGCAGGCGGCGTACGGCTTCCCGACCACCACGACGAAGACGTTCGGCGCGGGGGCGATCTACGCCGCTGTGGCGAACAACACATGCAACATCGGTGAGGTGTTCATCACCGACGGTCGGATCGCCGGGCTGGACCTTCGCGTGTTGGAGGACGACAAGCAGTTCTTCCCCCAGTACAACGCCGCCATCACCATGCGCGAGGACTTCTACGAGCGGTATCCGCAGATCGCCGAGGTGCTGGCGCCGATCTCGGAGGCACTGACCATCGACGCGATGATCGAGTTGAACAAGCAGGTGGACGTCGACGGCAGGGACGCGGCCAAGGTCGCGCGCGACTGGATGGCCGAGCAAGGCTTCATCGAGGTCGACTGATCCCGCGCCACCACATATCACCGTGTCCGCAGGTTGCGTCGTCGTGTCCGCAGTCTGCGTAGATGTGTCCGCAGCTCACGTCGGCGCGCCGGGTGGCTGAACCCCCAGACGGCGAAGCAACTCGGCCTCGATGATGTCCAGCTCCGCGCTGACAGCCCGGTGCGCGGCCTTCCGCCGAGGTGCGGGCATGCGTTCGGACGCTCGTACCGACGCGCTGAGCTGCTCCAGCGTCGAGCGGCTGCGCGTGACGAAGCCGTGATCGTCCTCCGTGGCCCGGTCCGAGCCCGCCAGTTGGGACAGACCTTCGGCCGCACCCGCGATACGGGCGAGCAGCGCACCGCCCCGGCCTTGGTACTCGGGCAGCTGTGCGATGTCGATGCCCATCCGTCGGGCCTGCTGGTGGTCGTATGCCTCCCTGATCGCGCCTGCCGCGCGGACCACCAGGGGTGCGAGCACGCCGGCGGCGGCGGGCACGATCACCTTCGCCATCCGCACGGCGTTCTTCGCGCGTTTCGGCGTCCACCCTGTGTCGTCGGCTTCACTGTGCGTTCGCTCCGCCTTGCGGCCCATCGCACCGGTTCCCTTCGTCGTGCCTGTTCTCGCAATGGCGCTGCAACCGCGCGCTCACTGTGTCTATCGGAGTGTCTGTCGGAGTTGTCTGTCGGCTCACCCGTGAACTTACTGTTCGCCTCCTGCCCGGGCACGTCGGCTCCGCATCGGTGGCCTCTCATACAGTGAGTGACATGGCTGCCGAGGTGTTGCTGGACGCGGGGGTCGTCACGCGGTGTCGCCGCCGCGTACACCTCGACCACGATCCCACCATGCGCGACGCCCCTTTGGCGCCTCCCGATCCGGCCGCTGAGCAGCGCATCGCCGATGCCAGAGAGCACAGGGCTCGTGTAGCGGAATGGTTGCAGGCTGAGACGCACGGTAGTTGGGCGGTCATTCCGGCTGGGCTGCCCGCAGCGGAACGTGAGCGGTTGACGCGGGCGGCCCTGAAGGAGGAGGTCGCCTATATCTGGAACGGCCTGTTGCCGGTCGATGTCGCCGGGGGCAGGCGCGGCGGTGTGCAACTGCTGGTACGTGCTTCCGGCGGTTACGTTCCGGTTCTGGTGGTGCGTCACCGCATCACCGACCCCGGTGAGGGCGCGCGGACGACGGTGTTGCCCGATGTCGATCCCGATCGCGCGGGCGTGGATGAGAAGCGCAAGGTGCGTTCTCATCCACGTGACCAGCTGCGGTTGGCGCATGCGCGGCGGCTGTTGGAGGCGGCCGGCTACGCCGAGCCCGGCCGGTCCCTGGGTGGTGTCGTCGGTTTGGACGCCGATGTCGTCGTCTGGCACGACCTCAGTGCGCCGACGTGGCCGGGTGGGCGAAGCGCTTTGCAGGAGTACGACGACAGGTTCGCCGATCGTCTCGCCGTGGCGCGGGCGGCGGCGACGCGGGCGGAGGCCTTGGCGAAGCCGTCGCGCATCCTGGAGTGCAAGCGCTGTCCGTGGTGGCCGGTGTGTGAGGCGGAGTTGGTCCGGGAGCGCGATGTCAGTCTGGTCGTGCGGGGCGAGGACGCCGTCGAACTCCGCAACGCGGGAGTGTCTACTGTAGACAAGCTGGCCGCGCTGGACCCCGGTGCCGAGTCTCCGATCCAGTGGACCGGCACCACGTTCGTCGACGCCGTCGCTCTCGCACGGGCGTGGTTGGCCGATCTCACCGTGGTGCGCAGGGTCGAGACCGTATGCGTGCCACGCGCCGATGTCGAAGTGGACATCGACATGGAAAGCTTCGGCGATTCGGGCGCCTACCTGTGGGGTTGTCTGCTCAGTGGTGCGGACATCGGTATCGAGCCCGGCTACCGGGCGTTCGTGACGTGGGATCCGTTGCCCACCGACGACGAGGCGCGTTCGTTCGCGCGGTTCTGGGCGTGGCTGTCGGAGGTGCGGGCCAGGACGGAGGCCGCGGGGTTGACGTTTCGGGCCTACTGTTACAACGCGCTCGCCGAGAACCGCTGGTTGTACGCGTCGGCGGATCGGTTCGCCGGTATGGACGGTATTCCCACGCGGCAACAGGTGCGGCGTTTCGTGGAGTCGGACGAGTGGGTGGACCTCTTCCGCAGTGTGTCCGATCAGTTCCTGTGTTCGCGCGGTAAGGGCTTGAAGGTGGTGGCGCCTGTCGCAGGGTTCTCCTGGCGTGACCCGGAGGCCAGCGGTGAGGCGTCGATGCGCTGGTATCGCGATGCGGTGGGCATGGACGGCGGTGCGCCCGACCCGGCCCAGCGTGAAAGGTTGTTGCGTTACAACGAGGACGACGTGCGGGCCACGTATGCGCTGCGGGTGTGGATGAGCGACGAGGCCATGCACGCCGTCCCGTTCATGGGTGAGTTGTAGCCGAACCGGCCGGTGTTTCAGCGTGGCGCCATGCGCAGGGAGCCGTCGAGGCGGATGACTTCGCCGTTGAGGTAGTCGTGTTCGACGATGTTCACGGCCAGTTGTGCGTATTCGTCCGGGCGGGCGAGACGCTTGGGGAAGGGGACGGACGCGGCGAGTCCCTGGCGGAATTCCTCGGTGATGCCGGCCATCATGGGGGTTTCGACGATGCCGGGCGCGATGGTCATGACTCGGATTCCGTGTGAGGCGAGGTCGCGTGCGGCGGGGACGGTCATGCCCGCGACTCCGCCCTTGGAGGCCGAGTAGGCGATCTGGCCGATCTGGCCTTCGAACGCGGCGACGGACGCGGTGTTGATGATGACGCCGCGCTGGTCGTCGTCGAGTGGTTCGGTGGCGGCGATGGCCTGTGCGGCCAGGGTCATGACGTTGAAGGTGCCGACCAGGTTGACTTCGACGACTTTGCGGAAGAGGTCGAGGTCGTGCGGGCCCTTCTTGGACAGGATGCGGGAAGGCGGGGCGATTCCCGCGCAGTTGACGACGATGCGCAGGGGCGCGTCGGAGTCGGTGACGGTGCCGACGGCTCGCTGTACCTGCTCGGCGTCGGTGACGTCGGCCTCTACGAAGGTGACGCCGTCGCTCGGTTCGGCTTTGGCAATGGAGGCTTCGAGGTCGACGGCGAACACCCGGGCTCCTTTGGCGGCGAGTGTTTTCGCGGTCGCGGCGCCGAGCCCGGACGCGCCACCGGTGACGATGGCTGCGGTGTCTTGGATCTGCATGTTCGGGTCCTTTCCGTGTCGTTCGTGGTTCTTCTCTGTAGTCGGCGATCGCCCGCCTTAGGTTAACGGCCGTTCGCGTCGGAGGGGTGATGTGCGCATCGCGACTTTCTGTTAGTTGTGCGAACGAAGCGATCACCCTTATGGTCGAAACGTGTTCACGTCCAGACCAGAACTCGCCGGTACCCACGGCATGATCGCCACGACCCACTGGCTCGCCTCGGCGACTGGTATGGCGGTGCTGGAGGACGGCGGGAACGCCTTCGACGCCGCTGTGGCCGCCGGGTTCGTGCTGCAAGTGGCGGAACCGCACCTCAACGGCCCGGCCGGTCAGGTGCCCGCGATCTTCGCGACCGCTCAGGAGCGCAAGCCCCGCGTGTTGTGTGGACAGGGTGTATCGCCCGCAGCGGCCACGCCCGCGCACTTCCGCGATCTCGGTCTGGACCTCATCCCCGGCAGCGGCCTGCTCGCCGCCACGGTGCCCGGCGCCTGGGACGCGTGGTTGCTGCTGTTGCGTGACCACGGCACCAAAAGCCTGCGTGACGTGCTGAAATACGCCATCTCGTACGCGTGGCAGGGCGTCCCGGTGGTCCGGCGCATCACCGAGACCATCGACTCGGTCGCCGAACTGTTCATCCACCACTGGCCCAGCTCGGCCCAACTGTGGCTGCCCGGAGGCGAGGCCCCCACACCCGGATCGTTGCACCGCAACCGCAAGCTCGCCCGCACATGGCAACGCCTGCTCGGGCAGGCCGAGGTGCACGCGAGTCGGGAAGCGCAGATCGACGAGGCCCGACGCGCCTGGTCCCACGGATTCGTGGCTGAGGCCATCGACGAGTTCAGCCGGAAGGCGTTTCGGGACGACTCCGGTCGCGAGCACGCGGGGCTGCTCACCGGCGACGACCTGGCGTCCTGGGAGGCGACGTACGAGGACGCGGTGATCACCGACTTCGGCGAGTGGAGCCTCGTCAAGTGCGGCGCGTGGACGCAGGGGCCGGTCCTGGCCCAGCAACTGCGCCTGCTGGAGGGGTTCCGGGATCGGCTGCGCTACGTCGACGGCCGCCCCGACGCGCGCACCGTGCACCTGGCCACCGAGTGCGCGAAGCTGGCGTTCGCCGACCGGGAGGCGTGGTACGGCGACACCGATGTGGACCTCGGCATGTTGCTGTCGTGGGAGTACGCCGAGCAGCGGCGCGCGCTCGTGGGTGATGAGGCCAGCGCGGAGCTGCGCCCTGGCGGACCGAATCCGAGACTGCCCGCCGTGCTCGAACGCACGCTCGGCGGTCAGGGCGGGACGGGGGCCATCGGCGAACCCACCGTGGACACCCTGGGACGGACCCGTGGCGACACCGTGCACATCGACGTGGTCGACGCCGAGGGCAACATGATCTCGGCGACGCCTTCCGGCGGGTGGCTCCAGTCGTCGCCGACGATTCCCGAGCTGGGTTTCTGCCTCGACTCGCGCGCGCAGACGTTCTGGCTGGGGGAGGGCCTGCCCAACTCGCTGGCGCCCCGCAAACGGCCTCGCATCACGCTGTCGCCGTCGATGGCCCTGCGCGACGGCGAGCCGACCCTCGCGTTCGGCACGCCGGGCGGGGACCAGCAGGACCAGTGGCAGCTGTGTTTCTGGCTCGCCCACACAGTGGGTGGCCTGAACCTGCAGGAGGCGATCGACGCGCCCGCGTGGCACACGACGGCGTTTCCGAGTTCGTTCTACCCGCGCGCGTGGCAGCCGAAGGAGCTCGTGGTGGAGTCGCGGATGGGTTCCGAGGTGATAGCCGAGCTCACCGAACGCGGTCACGACGTCGTGGACGCCGGGCCGTGGGCGTTGGGCAGGTTGTCGGCGGTCTCGTGTGATCCCGCAACGGGAGTGCTGCGGGCGGCGGCGAACCCGCGGGGGATGCAGGGTTACGCGGTCGGTCGCTGACGGGTCCGCTCAGCCGGTGGGGTCTTCGGCGATGACCCAGTACTCGACGAAGCGGTCGCCACAGCGTCTCGCCGGGAAACCGTGGTGGTCGGGCAGGACTCGGGTCGGCTTCGAGTTGGGCACGGTCGCCCACCGCTGGCCGGTCTTTGGCTATTCTCACCCGTGTGCGACGAGCATTGATCACCGGAATCACCGGTCAGGACGGCCAGTACCTCGCGGAACTGCTGCACAGCAAGAACTACAAGGTTTTCGGCCTGATCAAGGGGCAGAACAACCCGAAACTCGAGGCCCTGCAGACGGAGTTGCCGTTCGTGGAATTGGTCTCCGGTGATCTGCAGGACCTGTCCAGCCTGGTCGCCGCGCTCGAACAGGTCCAGCCCGACGAGGTCTACAACCTCGGCGCCATCTCGTTCGTGGGGCTCAGCTTCAAGCAGGCCGAGTTGACCGCGAACGTCACGGGGCTCGGTGTGCTGCGACTGTTGGAGGCCATCCGCATGGTGGGTGGCAGCCAGAACAACCCGATCCGCTTCTACCAGGCCTCCTCTTCGGAGATGTTCGGC
Source organism: Actinomycetes bacterium (assembly GCA_021793175.1). Lineage (GTDB taxonomy): Bacteria > Actinomycetota > Actinomycetes > Mycobacteriales > Pseudonocardiaceae > Saccharomonospora. The sequence goes on along the minus strand of JAJYTH010000075.1, from coordinate 9,837 downwards.
AAGGTCCGCGAGTCGCCGCAGGTCGAGACGACCCCGTTCTACCCTCGATCGCCGTACGGCTGCGCCAAGGTCTTCGGCCACGACATCACGGTGAACTACCGGGACAGCTACGGCCTGTTCGCCTGCTCCGGCATCCTCTTCAACCACGAGAGCCCGCGTCGCGGTATCGAGTTCGTCACCAGGAAGGTGACCAACGCGGTGGCTCGCATCAAACTCGGCCTGCAGGACACGTTGGTGCTCGGGGATCTCGAACCGAGGCGGGACTGGGGTTTCGCCGGTGACTACGTGCAGGCCATGTGGTTGATGCTTCAGCAGGACGAGCCCAGCGACTACGTGGTGGCGACTGGTCGGACGCACAGTGTGCGGGAGTTCGTGGACGCCGCGTTCCGGCACGTCGGCCTCGACGACTGGGAACGCTATGTCACCCAGGACGAGCGGTTCTTCCGCCCGGCAGAGGTCGACCTGTTGGTCGGTGACGCCACCAAGGCCCGTACCGAGTTGGGCTGGAAACCGGAGGTCGACTTCGAGTCGCTGGTGGCGATGATGGTCGACCACGACCTGAAGTTCGAAGCGCGTAAGGCCGGAATCCAACAACCGTGATCTCCTACGCGCAGAACGCGGAGGACGTCGTACTGGCCCGCTTGTTTCGGCAGCAGGCCACAGGCCGCTACGTCGATGTCGGTGCCGGGGACCCGGTCGAGGATTCGGTCACCAAACATTTCTACGACCGGGGTTGGTCCGGGATCAACGTCGAGCCCGTCCCGCAGTTCGCCGAACGGCTGCGGAAGAAGCGGCCGCGGGACGTGACCCTGCCGATCGCGCTGGGAGCCACGGAGGGGAAGGCCACCCTGCACGTGGTTCCCGAGGCCTGGGGACGGACCACGATCGACGATCAGTTGGCCCGGCGGTACCGGGACGACCAACGGTGGCAGGTGGATGAAGTCGAGGTCGAGGTCGCCACGTTGGCCTCCATGCTCGACGAATATCCCGGCGACGTCGACTTCCTCAAGATCGATGTTGAGGGCGCCGAGCGGGACGTCCTCGCGGGCGCGGACTGGGTCCGCCATCGGCCGCGCGTGGTGGTGGTCGAGGCCACCACACCCGGCTCCCCGGACCCTGCGTACGAGCAATGGGAACCCATCCTGTTCGAAGCCGGGTATCGTTGCGCGCTTTTCGACGGGCTCAACCGTTTCTACGCCCAGGCCGATGATGACGAAGCACTGACCTGCCTGGCCGTGCCGGCGAATGTCTTCGACGAGTTCGAACGCCACGACGTGGCACGTATGCAGGCCGAGATCAAGGATCTGCCCGCGACCCGGGCTAGTGAGACCGGGTACATCAGGCGCCTAGAGCGACGGCTTCGTGAGGAACAGCAGGCCCGCGAACAGAACGCCGCCTACATCGCGACGTTGGAACAGGCCGTCGCGGTGGAACGGCGGCGTGCGGAAAAAGCCACCCGGTACGCCTCCGCGTTGGAGGCGCGGATCTTTGAACTGGAGGCGGCAAGGAAGCACGCCGCGTCGACGTCGAAACGGACGTGAACCCGTAAGGCGGGCACGGCGCGGTTCGTGGGACCGTACCCGCCTTACAGGGCCGGAAATTCGGCCGGACTTCAGAGCCCGATCTCGTTCAGCCGTTTCACCATCGCGGCGCCGACGGCCTTCGGGCTGCAGACCTCTTTGACGGCCTCGGCCCCGCGCGCACCCATCGTGCGCCGCAGTGTCTCGCTCTCGGCGAACCGACGCAGCCAGCGCGCGGCCTGCTCGACGTCCGGTTCCGCCCAGAGCTGGCCGGGGCGGTACCAGTCACCGAACTCCGCGCCGAAGCGGTGGTCGCGGTCGTTGATGGGTCGGATGTCATAACCCACGACGGCCGCCGAACCCGGCGGCATGAAGTCGATGTTGCCGCCGTAGCCCGTGGCGATCACCGGTTTGCCCATCGCCATCGCCTCGGCCATGCCGAGTCCGAACCCCTCCGACCGGTGCAACGAGACGTAGACGTCGCAGGTGGCCAGCAGACAGTCCATGTCCGCCCTGGTGAGGTCCCGTCCGATCAGCGTGCCGTTCACGCTCGCCACCGATTGCGCCAATTGCGCGGACAGTTCGGGGAAACGGTGCAGGTCGACCGCCTTGATCACCAGGTGTGCGTCGGTGCCCCGTTCGCTCGGCCGGAACGCCTGCTGGAAAGCCTCGATCACCGCCCACGGGTTCTTCCTGGCGTCACTGGACGAGGCGCTGAAGTTGAACAGCACGACGAGCCCGTCGTCGGGAAGACCGAACTTCGCGCGATCGCCTTGGATGTCCGGCCGCTGCGGCACGACGCTCGGAATCACGGTGATGGGCATGTCGGTGGCGGTACGGAAGGCGTCTGCGACGAACGACGACAGCACCCAGAGCTCGTCCATTCGCGGTAACTGTTTCAGCGCGTAGTCCGGGGCTTCGGGCAGCTCCCATGCCCACATCGCGATCGTGTACCGGTCCAGAGCGTGTTCCGGGATCAGCTGGAACTCGTTGACGTTGATGAACCACAGGTCGATCGGATGGTCCTTGCCGCGCCGCAGATCGGCGAGTTTGCGCGGTACGGCCAACGATCGGTTGGGTGCCCTGGTGTTGAACTCGGTGAACGTCATGTCGACACCGGTGTCGACGAGCGCGAGTGCGTGTCGCCGCGCCGACTCCGCCAATCCGGTGGTGGCTCGCGCGTCGGCGAACACGTTGACGCCCGGCCGAGTCGGTGGGACAACAGGGGTGGCCCGTTGCTCGGCGCCGATGGATTCCAAGGCCTTCCGGTACCCCTGGGCGACCACTGGCCACGACGCGTGCTCGCGGACGTATTCCCGGGCCCGCCGACCGGCCTGTCGAGCCTCGTCGGGCCAGCACACCACCCGCTCCAGCAGTTCGGACAGCGCTTCGGCCTCGTGCGCGGGTTCGGTTGGGACCAGCCAACAGAACGTCGGGTCGAAGTGTCGATGCTGTGGGAGGTCGCTGGTGATGACGATCCTGCCCGCGCCGAACGCGCGCATCATCACGGCGCTGGTCTCCCCGGCGGTCGGCCAGCGCAGATTGAGAACGGCGTCGGTGGCGGTGATCAGCTCCTCGAACTCGTCCTTGTCCGGGGACAGAGCGAGATGCACCGAGTCGGAGACGCCGAGTTCTGCGACCAGTTGCCGGACCTCGTCGACGACGTTCGGGAAGTCCGCGTGGCCCGCGAGCAACAGTCGGGCCCGTGGCCACCGGCGGCGGACGTCGGCGAAGGCCAGCACCGCCACGGTCGTCCGCTTGATGCGGTTGAACCCGCCGAACACGCCGAACACGACGTCGTCGTCCTGCCAGCCGAGCCGGGCCCGGACCTCGGCTCGGCTCGTGTTGTCCCGGATCGGCGCGCCGGACGGCACTGTGTGGACCGGTAGGCCGGGGTACCGCTTGCGCAACAACTCGGCGGAGAACGGGTCGTGCACGATCACGCCCTTGCCGGCCGACACCAGTCGTCGCTCCATGGTGAGCGTCTGGTGGTCGAGGTGTTTCACACCGTCGACCTCGACGGCGGGCCAGCCCTGCAGCAGCGCGGGGTCGTGCGGATCGCCCCAGATAGGGCCGTGTGCGTACCGGACTTCCTCGCGGAACGCCGGTGAGTCGAGGCCGCCGAAGTAGCCGAGGTTGAAGTCCAACAACGCGGTGTCGTGCAGCACCACCACGCCGGGTACGTCGAGAGCCCGACGGTAGATCCACGAGTGGACCCCGGCGTGGTTGCCCATCTGGTAGATGTTCAGGGCGTCGCGTGGAGTCTCGTCGTCCGGTCCGGCCACGGGGACACCGGGCGGGACCACGGCTCGTTTCGGGTCCCGGCCGACCGCGGTCACGTCGATGATGTCCGACAGCGCTTCGAGCAGCTCGTAGCTGTAGTCGGCGATACCGCTGCGCTCCGGCGGCAGCGGCGTCCACATGCGGTGTTCCATGGCTCGACCGATCACCGCCACGCGATCAACGAGTAGCGACCGCGCTGCACCACCGCCGGGTCGACCGGTCGGGACTCCACGCGGGAGAAGCCATTCGATTCCATGAGGAACCGCAGGAAGTCGGCGTGCACCGGGCGGACGGCGAACGGGTCGAGATGGAAGTCGTGAGCGTGTTCGGCGGCACCGGAGGCGGTTTCGACGATCAGCACCCCACCCGGTTGCAGAGCCGTCGCGGCCAGTTCCACGAACCGGGCCAGTTCCGTCGGCTGCTGCCTCTCGGCGTACCGGAACGCCGTGACCGCACCGAGCGAGCGCTGGGCTGTGGCCGCGAGCTGCTCTGAAGCGTCGCCGGACTCGATCGTCAGGCCGAGCTCCTCACAGTGTCGGCGGATCGCACGGTTGTCCGAGGCCGCCCGGTAGGGCAGGCCCGCGTCGCGGACGAGTTCCAGCCATTCACCCCGCGCTGGCGCCATGTCGAACACCGGTCCGGTCGCACCGCTGTCCCGGGCCGACGAAACCACATCCAGATACGGCTTCCTGGCCGCCCGGACACCCTCGACATGGCCGTCGAGCAGTTCGGACACGGCGAGTTCGAGGAACGACTCCCGCTCGGGGACTCGGTCCGCGACCTCGGAAGCCGAGGGCTCGGGCCGTGTCGCGCGGAGTTCGTCGAGGAACTTCTCAAGCCGTGCGTGCCGCAGTCGGTCGTACCGTGTGGTGGCGTTGTGGGCCTCGACCTGCTGTTCCAGTTTCTGCAGGCGCTGCTCGACGTCGTCGTTCCGCTCGTCCGACTCGGCGATCTGCAATCTCAGCTCACTGATCTGGGACTGGAGCCTTCCCACCGAGGAGTACAGCCGCTGGTTCAGCCCGGCCATCAGGTTCTGGTCGTGCTGCTGGAGTGCCGCCACCTCGTGCCGCAACCGGTCGGTGGTGGCACGCCCGGATTCGGCCAGGCCTTCGAGCGCGTCCCGCACGGCGAGGTTGGTCTCGATCTGCCACTTGATCTGGCGCCGCCACAGGAAACGCAGAACCAACCTGCCCAACAGGTCGGTGCGCCGCAGCGGTAGGTGCAGCTCCTGATGTTCGGCAAGCCTGGCCAGCGCTTGCGCTATTCGTGTTTCAGACATCATTCTTCCATCGGTTCAGTGGCAGGAGGTGGATCCGGTCTCCTCATTCGGTCAGCCCGGCGAAGATAGTGGACATGACCGGGTCGCTGAGGATGGTGGCCGCGCCCCGCACCAGCGAGCGTTCGGCGATCTCCAGCACGACGACATCCTTGTCGGCGAGCATGTCGGCCACGGCAGCGCCGTCGTCGTCGGCTGTGGTGCCGTGGTGCAGCACCGTCATGTTCCCGAACGCCGCCGCCAGGTACGGCAGGGCCCGGATGGTGAAGGAGTCGCCGAGCAGGCCGACACCGAGCCCGTAGGTGCCGGCACCCGAGGCGGTGTTCAGGACCAGCGGTGTTTGGTACTCCGTGCGAGTCTCCTGCGTCTGGTCCTCCACGCCGTCCGGCGCGACGGCGTAGTCCCGACCGACGGTCTCACCGTCCCGGCCGATCAGCGGCGGGATGTCGGCGGGAACACGCCATTCCTCGGTGGGGGTCACCTTCCAAGTGTCCGAGATGCCCGGCCGCAGCCGTTCGGCCACCGCGCGAGCCATGAGAACGCCGCCCTCGTCGGACCAGTGCGCGTCCTGCGGGCCGTAGACGGGTTCACCCAGCTGCTCACCCCAGTCGAGCAAGTCGTCCCGAAGGTCGAGCACGTAGTCCTCGGCGCTCATCCGCTGCCAGAACTCGTCCACCATCCGCTGGTGGCAGTCCTTGCCGAGGTAGGTGTCCGGGAGGTGCTCGGGTATGAGCGAGGCCTTGTCGGGGGCGATGACCGTGATGAATGTGCGCCCGGTCGCTTCGATGCCGTTGCGGAGTTTGCGTAGCCGGGCCACGGTCTCCTCGAGGGGCTGTTCGAGCTGACAGTGGCTGGAGATCTCGTCCCCGAGGTAGAGCCACTCGTCCTTGCCCTCGACCACCGCCGGGTATTCGACGTGGTCGGGTGGAGGCGGGGGTGCTTGGATCGGCCCGGCGTCGTTGCTCTTGTTGCCGAACGGGGCGGGTTCACCGAACAGGCCCCGGCTTATCGCGTCCGCCGCGTGCACGGCGTCCTCGCGGAAGACGAGGTGGTCGGTCGCCCACGGGCCCAGGTCGGTGAAGAACGACCAGCCGTCCCCGGGGCTGGGAAACGGGGCCAGCGCACGGTTTTCGAACTCGGTGGGCCGCGCGCCGAGGGCGAACGCGAACAGCGGTGTCGCGAAGAACACGATGGCGCACACGAGCGCGAGTGTCTGGCGGCCGGAGTGTCGGGGTCGGTACAACGCGTGCTCGCGTGGCAACCAGGATTCGTGCACGGCCGGGAACGCTGCGGGCTGCTCGTTGTGCGCTCTCATCAGTGGCCCTGTTCGTCTCGGTCGGTACGGTGCGCCCGAGCTCGGTGATCCTGCCGAGTCAACCGAGACTGGCGAGTCAGGCGAGTCACAGTCTCGGCCCGTCGACCCAGCGCCGACAACGTGCCACGAGCCCGGTTGGTGAGTCTGCCCGACAGCGTGCGCTCGTCCCGCTGAGGAAGTACGCGTCCGACGAGTTTGCGCAGCGTCGGCGCGAACGGGTCCGGCGGCGGTTCCTGGCGGGCACGCCACGTCTCGTACGCGGCGCGCAGCTCGGTGCGGATCCACTCCGTTGCCGCGTCCATCGACCGGGTGCGCAGGATGTGTTCCCGGGCGGCCTTGCCTCTCCGGCGAGCCTCGGCCGGGTCGTCCGCGACCTGTCGCATGGCCTCGGCGGCGGCGTCGAGATCCGGGTCCGCCCAAACGCCGTCCGCTTGGTAAGGCTTCCAACCCGGCCCGACCTCGGCCCGTTCGTACGGAATCCGCCAGCCGACGGCTGTGTCGAAGAACTCGGTGGTGCCGCCGTAGGCGGTGGCGATGACCGGCATACCCCGCACCATCGCTTCCGCGACGGTCAGCCCGAACCCCTCGCTGCGGTGCAACGAGACATAGGCGTCGTTATCGGCGTAGAGAGCGTCGAGTTCGGCGACGCTGAGGTAGCGGTCGAGCAGTTCGATCCGGTCGTCGTCGCCGATGACGTACCGCAGTCGCTCCTCGGCCTCGGCGTGCAGGTGCCCGTTGGTGGCCTTGATCGTCAGCCGCACGTCGTCGCGATCGCCGAACGCCCGGCGGAACGCCTCGACGACGCCCCACGGGTTCTTCCGCTGACCGGTGCTGTTGAAGTCGAAGGCGAACAGGAACCGGACGGGCTCGTCCTCGGCACGCACGGGCCGCGGTTTCTCGCCGGGGTCGAGTACCGGGACGGGGACCACCTTCACCGGCACCGGCGAGTGCGGCGCGATCGCCCGCGCGCAGAACTCGCTGACCGTCCACACCTCGTCGACCAGGTCGAAACCGGCGTGCAGGTGTTCGGGGAAGTCCTCCAACTCCCACGCCCACAGGCCGATCCGGTAGCGTTCGTGCCCCACCTCGGGGTGGCTGTCCAGCAGGAGTTCGGTGTAGTCGGCGTTGACGGTGATGATGCTGACCGGGAACTTCGGCCTGCCCACGGTGTCCGGCGCGTCCAGCTTGGTCCGGACCGTGCGCGACAGCGAATGTTCCTCCACGACCGAGACGATCGGTACGCCCGACTCCTGGACGGCGCGGATGATCACCCGGCCCATCTCGCCGATCCCCAGTTCGGCCGTGTGGTAGCCGGCGATGTTGACACCGAACTCGTCGACCGGCCCGGACGGCGTGGCCGGTTCGCGCGGCAGCGCCCATTCCGGCAACAGGCCCTCGGCGAACCCGTGGGTGCGACACCACTGCCGAAAACCCTCGCTACTTCCGTGCAGCGGCTTGGGAAAGGCGGTCTGGAGGTCGGGTCGATGCGCCCAGACCCACATCGTCAGCCGGTTGAGCCCGGCGCTTCTCTCCGTGGGAGACGTCGGCGCGGCGAGCCAACGCCGGAACGCCGCAGCGCCGTCGTCGCCGAACGGGTGTGGTGGAAGTTCCGCGGCGCCGCGTTCGAGCGGGTCGTCGGCTCGCGCGTCGATGGCGTCGAGCCATTCGTTGCGGAACAACCGGCGCATCTGGTCGGTCAGCGGTGTTCCGTCGGACAGTCGGGCGAACCCATACTCATAGTCCTCAGTGGACTGATCAGGCGTTGTGTCTGCGGCGGGTGACTCGGCCGTCTCCCGGTAGCCCGCGGCGCGCAGTCTGTCCGCGTAGCCCGCGCACAACTCGCGCAGGGTGCGGTTGTGCGAGAGCCGGAACCGTGGAGTCCGGCAATGATCGGTGAGTTGCCACGGTTTTTCGGGACGGTATCCCGGCAGGTGGAGGAAACGCAGCGGGGATCCGGCGGCCTCGACCGTTCCGTCGGAGCGGCGGCTCAGTGGCCGTTCGTGCAGATTCCAATACGCCGCGCCGAACCCGGGGTCACGGACCACCGTGTGCGGGAACAGGCCGGGCACCAGCTCCAGTATCCGCCCCCGCTCGTCCGGGTCGGCGCGGACGGACCGTTTGCGCCAGAAGTCGAGGAACGGCCGTGCCGTCGATCCGACGGCGAGGAAACCGTCGTCGAAGGCATGTGACTGCTCACCGGGCTCCTTGCCGTCCTGGGGCAGAGGCGCGAGCATCTGGGGAACGAGCGTGATGCCGTGTTCGACACCGAGCCGCGCGACATCGGTCAACGGTGCCAGCACCTCGGTCTCCGGGGCCAGGTACATCGCGACGTCGACGTCGGCCAACAGAGTCTTGAGCAGTACCGGAATCGCCGCGCGGACCAGTTCGGATTCCGACAGGCACGTGGCGAGCCGAAGGAACTCGTCCTGGTCGATGTCGAGTCCGCGGTACCCGATGACCCGGTGGTCGGCCGCTTCGCCGGCGTACTCCGGCCGGTCCACGACGAGGACGACGAAGTCCCCGCCGGGATGGTGGTCCAGATACGACCGGGCCAGCGCGCGCGCCACCGGCAGTCGCCGTTCGCTGATGACCGTGCACGCGGCTGCCTGTGGCAACCGGGTACGGACGTCAGCCATCGGCCGGCAACGCCTGGAGCTGCAACGCGACGATCTCTTCGAACACCTTGCGAAGCTCGGACAGCTCCGGAGCGGTCACCTGGATCCGCACGACCGTCGTGCCGTGTGCGTAGTGAGCCCGCGTGAGCGCCGGGGCCTCTTCCTTCTTGTCGAGCTCGTTGGCCTGCACACCCTCGGCGGCGATGTCACCGCTGTAGTCCTCCAGGCCGTACTTGTCCTGAAGCTCCACGAGACCGTCGACGGCGTCGGCGGCATCGGACTCGGAACCGACCTCGACCGTCAGCACGACGGCCCGGTCACCGGAAGGCAGTTCGGCGACGGCCATCCTGGCATCGCCGGCCCCCGCCTCTTCGAGGACCTCGTTCTCCTCGTCGGTCAGCACCTTGCCGGCCACCACCGCTTCGAACGTGGTGACGTCCGGCCGCTCGTCCACCGTGCCGGGCAGCGAGGCGATGGCCAGGTCGTCCGGCGGCTGGGGAGTCGAGGGGGGAGCGGAGGGAGTCGGCTGCTGCGTCGTCGGGTCCGCGACCGCGTCGTCGTCCGAGCCGTTGAAGAAGAGCAGCCACGCACCGACACCGAGCGCGGCGACCAGGACGACGGCGGCGACGATGCCGATTACCTTCTTACGGCTGCCCGACGACGTCTCGAACGTCTCCGGCCCCTGGCCGCTCTCTTCCTGCTGAGTGGGAGGAGTCAGCGGCGGGAACTCGGAACCGCCCCACGGCGGGCTCTGGTCCGCTTCGGCGGCGTTCCAGGGCTGCCCCGGCTGCTGGAAACCCCCAGCCGGCGACGCGAGACCGGACTGTT
>JAJYTH010000074.1 GCA_021793175.1 Actinomycetes bacterium | reverse complement strand
TGGAGGCTGGTGAAGTTCCCTTGCAGGATGGGGTGCAGTACCTGTCCTTCGAGCTGCTGCACCAGCAGCACCACTCCGAGGATGATGAGCGCGGGGACGAACCCGTTGCTCACGAGTGTGATCGCCACGGCGAGGAAGCCCGACACCACCGCGCCGATGTACGGGATGAAGCCGCCGATGAACACCAACGCCGTCAGGGGCACGGCGAGGGGAACGCCCACGACCGCCAGGCCGATGCCGATTCCGATGGCGTCGATGAGTGCTACGAGCGCCGTCACCCGGACGTACACCACTACGCCGTGGTAGGCCCGGCGGCCCACGTCGTCGACGAGTTCGCGGGTGCTCGGCCGCCACGGCAGCAGGAACGCCGACCACAACCGTGGTCCCGCCTGGAGGAACATGATGAACAGCACCAGCGCGATCACCAGGCCCACGAGGAACGACCCGACCGTGCTGAACGCGGTGATCGTCTGGCTGATGAGGGTGCCCTGGTTGCCGCTGATCCAGTTCTGAATCCGGCCGAGCAGTTCGCCGCTGATGGGGAACGGACTCTCGCTCAACCACGAGCGGAGTTGTTCGATGCTTTCCAGCACTCTTCGGCGTAGCTCGTCGTAGGAATCGATGATGGAGAACACCACGAAGGTCACGAGCCCGCCGACGATGACGAATCCGAAGAGGAGTGCCGCGACGACGGCGAGGGGACGTGGCCAGCGGTGCCGGACGAGCCAGCTGACCATGGGCTCCAGGACGGCGGTGAACAGTAACGCCACGGCCAGGGGGATGAGGACGTAGCTCAGGTGTTTGCTGATGTTGCGTAACACCCAGAGCGCCGCAAACAGGATGAGGAACTGCGCCGAGATGATGGCCGCACGGCGGAGCATCCCGGAGGTGAACCGCACGGCCGGCTCGGACATGATCCCTCCAGCGACGCCACTGATTTCCAGGCCCGGATAGCCACTGTTCAGCGGAGCGAAACCAGCTTTGCCGGGTGCGTGACGACGGCCGCGGCGACAACCCACTTTCCGGTGATGTCGGGTATGCCGGGGCATGGCTGCGGTGACTGTTTGTCACTTTCGGAAGGGGGTAGCCCATCGGCATGGGCGCGGTCATGAACGCGGCACGGCAAGTGCGCAGTCGTTACTCGGGTTCCGAGCCCCGCCCGTTGGGTGGGTATCTCGGGGCCATGGCGACGTTCGCCGCTGCCGTGGGCACGATGACGGTCGTCGGGCGGGCGCGGGGAGTGCGGCTGCCCGAACGGCTTGCCGCGAACGACATGGTGCTGCTGTGCGTGGCGACGCACAAGGCCAGCCGTCTGTTGGCGAAGGATTCGGTCACCAGCCCGCTGCGGGCACCGTTCACCGAGTATTCGAAGCCCGCGGGCGAGGCCGAACTCAACGAGTCGGTGCGCGGCCATGGGGCGCGACACGCCGTCGGTGAACTGATCACGTGCCCGTTCTGCCTGTCGGTGTGGGTGGCCACGGCTTTGACGGCCGGCCTTGTCTTTGCGCCGAGGATGACGCGACTGGCGAACACCGTACTCACTGCCGTCGCGGCATCGGACCTGCTGCAACTCGGCTACGACGGGAGCAAACAGCTCCTGCACGCGGCCGGCTCACTAGGAAACGACGATTGAGCTTGTCCGGGAGCATGCCATGCTGAGCCACCACGAACAGCGCGAGCTGGAACGGATCCAGGAACGGTTCGAACGTGATGATCCGCAGCTGGCCAAGGCCCTCGGCCAGGTCGGGCGGCCGTGCGGCTGGGCCCGGTCGCGACTGCTGCGGTACAGCATCGACATCGTGGCCCTTGCGCTCATCGTGCTCGGGGCGGTGACGCTCAACTTCGGCCTGATCTTCTTCGGAGCCGTGCTCCTCGCCGCCGGGGCGTGTCTGCACGTCACTCAGTGGAACGACGAGGCCCCGCCCCGACATCGGCGCCTGGAATAGGGCTGGAACGAAACGGCGTCAGGGCGGGCGTCAGGGCGTAGGGGATTTCCACGTGCGGCCGGTGAGCCGCTCGTAGACGTCGATGTAGCGCTGCCGCGTGGCCTCCACGACGTCGGGTGGCACGGCGGGTCCGGGAGGGGTTTTGTCCCAGCCCGTGGAAACAGCCCAGTCGCGGACGTACTGCTTGTCGAAGGAGTACTGCGGGCGGCCGGGCTCCCACCGGTCGGCGGGCCAGAAGCGGGAGGAGTCGGATGTCAGCGCTTCGTCGCCGAGGGTGAGTTCGCCGTCGGCGTCCCAGCCGAACTCGAGTTTTGTGTCGGCGACGAGGATGCCGCGTTCGGCGGCGTACTCGGCGCCCTCGCGGTAGATGCGCAGGGTCAACTCGCGTAGCCGTTCGGCGGTTTCCCGGCCTTCCTGGGCGACGACGTTGTCGAACGTCATGGGCAGGTCGTGGCCGGTGTCCGCCTTCGTGGTGGGCGTGAAGATCGGTTCGGGGAGCTTGCTGCCGTCCACCAGACCGGGGGGCAGCGGCACGCCGCACACGGTGGACGACCGCTGGTACTCCCGCAGCGCCGAGCCGGTGAGGTAGCCGCGGGCCACACATTCCACCTTGATCATGGTGAGAGGGCGGCAGCGGATGGCTCGACCCGCGAACTCGGCTGGTACGTCGGTGGCTGAGATCAGGTGGTTGGGTACGACATCGCGGAACCGGTCGAACCACCACACGGACAGCTGGGTCAACAACGCGCCCTTGTCGGGAATGGGCGTGGGCAACGGCACGTCGTAGACCGACACGCGATCCGAGGCGACCAGCAGCAGGTCGTCCCCGTCGGAGTACAGGTCGCGGACCTTGCCCGCGTGCAGGTGCTTCACGGGCGTCATCGTAGTTGTCCCACATCGCGGACCCGTCGAGGCCGCCACGGCGGAAAGTGGCTCAGATCACTGAGAGCCATTGTGGACGGACGCGGGGTGACGCGAGGTGACGCGGATGTCCGGTCGGTGGCCCGGTTTTCATCGCCCTGCCAGGGAAGGAGGGCGATGTGGTGATTGTGACACAGCGCGTTCGGCCGATTACGTGAGAAGTTTCCGGCCAGTAGGATCGTCGGTGTTCGTTCGGGGGACACAACGTCGGCGCAGCGACGCCGGTGGACGTCTTGAGGAGGCGTGCTCGAACGTGGCGGTGCCCCACCAAACCCCGGGCTCGGACAGCCCGGACAGCTCCGTCCTGCCCAACATCGCCCGGATCAGGAACTTCTGGCTGAACGGCAGTCGGCACAACGACGACGACCGGGAGATGGCTCAACGCATCGAGTTGTGCGGGCCGCACATCCCGTATCTCGTGCGAGCGCAACGGTCGCTCGTCCGGCGCCAGGTCCGCCACCTCTTCGCTTCCGGCATCACCCAGTTCCTCGACCTCGGTTCGGGGTTGCCCGAATGCGACTACGTGCACCACGTCGTGCAGGCACTCGACCCGGAGTGCCGGGTCGCATACGTGGACTTCGACGCCTCACTCGAGGCCGACAGCAAGGAACTGGTGGCGGACGCCGACAACACGGCGTTCGTGGTGGCGGATTGCCGCGACGTCGACGGTGTACTCGGCCACCCCGAGGTGCGCGCGGTGTTCGATCCCTCGCGGCCCTTCGCGGTGCTGATGACCGAGTTGCTGCTGCACGTGCCGGACGAGGCTGACCCCGCCGGACTCGTGGCGTCGTACGTGGACGCCATGCCGTCGGGCAGCTACCTGGCGATCTCACACTTCGGTGAGGACGACCAGGTGCTGGAGGGTTTCCAAATCTTCGAGGGACTGCGGTTCGGCCGGTTCCCCGCCGTGAACCTGCGGTCCCGGGAACAGGTGGGGAAACTGTTCGACGGCCTCGACCTCGTCGCCCCCGGCGTGGTGCCGGTGCCGCTGTGGCATCCCGAACCCGACGACGAGGTGCTGCGCAACCCGAGCGAGGTGCGCATGTACACGGGCCTGGCGCGGAAGAACTGAAAACCCGGACGGCCACGCTCAGCCCGCCAGCAGCCCCACCCCGACGAGAGCGACGTCGGCCACGAGCACCACGGGCATGACCGTTCTCCGCAGCCGGATGGAGCTCACCGACCGTTTCGCCGGCACCCGCCGCAGCAGGGCCACCACCGTTCCGGTGAACACCACGTGCCCGCCCGCTCCCACCAAAGCCGCCACCGCGCCGCCGTACCACCACAGGCCCCACACCAGCGCGGCCAACCCGGTGCACAGCAGCAGGCACGTCAGCAGGAGCGCGCGCACGGCACCGTGGCGGACGCTCGTCGTGCGTTGACCCGCCGCCGCGTCCGCGTCGCGGTCGGGAACCGACCACCACACCACGCGGCCCGCGGCCAACAGGGTCAGACCCGCCGACGTCAACACGACCTCCGGCGGGAGGTCGGCACGCACGGCCGCGTAGGAAGTGACGAACGGCAGCGCGATGACACCGCACGCGAACACCGCCGCGCCGGGCAGACCACGCGACTTCCACCGCATCGGCTCGACGTTGTAGAGCACGTGGGCCACGACGGTGCCCACGGCCGCCGCGGCCACGAGCCAGTGCCCCGTCCACAGTGAGACGGCGATCGCGAGCGAGCCTCCGAGGACGAATTCGGCCGTGGCCAGCCGTAGACCGCCTCGCCTGCCCAAACGCTGTGCCGCGCCGGTCAACCGTCCACGTTCGGGGTGCCGGGCGTCGCTGTCGAGGTCGGCGACGGTGTTCAGGACCAGCCCCGCCTCCATGAGCACGACGTTCGCGACGATGGCCAACAGGACCGGCCAGGCCGCCAGGTCGGCGGGCGTGGCCACAGCGAAACACGCGCCCCACAACGCCTGGCACACGGTGTTGACCCAGAACGGGAATTCCAACCGATGTACGGCGACGAGCTCCCGGACCGTCAGTCGCGACATGCCGTCACCCGCATGCGCAGCCGTGACGACGGCGCCATCGCGTGGCCCCGAAGCTGCAACGTCCCGGCACGGGGGTTCACACACCGCCACTCGCGGCGTCTCAGTACCGCTGCGGTGATCATGCGTAGTTCCAGCATCGCGAGTTGGCTGCCCAGACACCGTCTGCTGCCGCCACCGAACGGCAGATAGTGCGCGGGCCCGTACTTGCGGCCGAGGAATCGGTGCGGGTCGAACCGCAGCGGGTCGGTGAACACGTCCGCCTGGCGGTGCGCCAGGTAGATGCTGGTGGTCACGGTGGTGCCCGCGGGTAGCGTCCGGCCCAGCAGTCGGGCCTTGGCACGCAGTCTGCGGTTCTCCGCCACGGTCACCGGCGGCGCCAGCCGCAGTGCTTCCGAGATCACGGCGTTCAGCAGTGGCACGGCGGAGGCCGGTGGAGCGTCGTCGCTGGTGGAATCCAGCTCGTCGAGCACGTCCCGACGCAGTGCCTCGTCGCGGTCGAGCCAGTACAGCGTCCACGCCGCCGCCGACGCCGTGGTCTCGTGGCCCGCGAACAACAACGACACGATCTGGTCGCGCAGATCGCCGTCGGTCAGCTCTGCTAGCGGGCCCTCCGCTTGCAGCAACAACGACGACAGTGTCGGTGGGTCCGACCGCCGGTTCTTTCTGGCCCAGGACACCAGCGCCGAGTCCAATCCGGCCTCGGACCGGGGGAGTCCGCCGCGCAGGAATCGGTGGACCAATGTGCGGCGTCGAGAACCGAGCGCGTCGTCGATCCAGGCGGTGAAGTCGTCGAGGATCGGTTCGGTGCGGTGATCGAGCTCGCCCAGCACCAGGCGTGCGATGACGCGCAACGCCAGCCACCGCGTCCAGTCGGCGAGCGCCACGGTCCGCCCCGGCCGTAACGTCTCCACCGCCTCGTGCACGGTGTCGGCGATCAGTCCTTCGTAGGACGACAGGCGGCGGCCACGCAACGGCGGGCCGAGCAGCTTGCGATAGGCGGTGTGGCGGGGACCGTCCACCCACAGCAGCGAGTGCGTGCCGAACAGCGGCCTGAGGCTGCGGCTGCCGGGGTGGTCCAGTTCGGAGTCCGAGCGGAACAACCACTCGATGACCTCCGGGTGCCACACGAGCAGTTTCGGTGGGTCGGACACCAGCTCCACGTGGCGCCGGGGATCGGTGCGATGTGCATCGAGGAACGGCAGCGTGCGCAGCGCCATCCGTAACTCGGTGCGGTTCATCAGGCCCCCGCCGTGGTGTTCGTGGTGGCCGTGGCCTCGGCCAGCAACGGTGCCGTACGCGGATCGGTGTACGCGGCGTACAGGGCGGCGAAGATCTCGGTGCGCACGATACGGGTCGGCGTGTAGATGTCCTTGTCGTGCCACAGCGGCGGGTGCGGAGTCTCGTCCGACGCCCGGTGGGCCAGGGCCGCCGCACCGCGCGCGGCGGCACGCGCGACGAGATCGTTGTCCGGGTCACCCGTGTTCAGCAGTAGTCGCACGGCGTAGGCGGTCTCTTCCCGGGTGCCGAACCAGCGGCCCCACAGCCCACCGTCGCGTTCGGTGGTCAACACCCAGTCCACGGCTCGGGCGACGGCGGGACGGGCTTGCGCTCCGCCATGACGGGCGAGCGCGAGGGCACAGCAGACGGTGGCGTAGTACGGCGACGCGTGCCATTTGTCCGACCAACTGCCGTCCGGTTCCTGGCGGTCGATCAGCCAGCGCACCACGGTGTCGAGGCTGTCGGTGCATCGTTGCCGCTGTGGATCGGTGAGGGACGTCGTGTCGGCGGGCGCGGACAGCAGGGTGCCCAGCGCCCGCACCACGCGAGCGTTCGCGCTCGTCGAGGACGTTCTTTCCTCCGGGTAGCAGAAGAAGTGGTCGCCCCGGTCGAACTGCCACAGGGGGTCGGGGGAGCGGGGGCTGCCCAGCAGCGCCAACGCGTGCAGCGCGGCGGCGGTGTCGTCGACGTCGGGAGGTAGGCCGAGGCCGCCGCCGGCCCCGTCGTCGCCCAAAGCGTCGTGCAGGCTCTGGGTGAGCTCGTCCAGCACTGACTGCGGCGCGGTCAGCGGGATTCCCGTATCGATCAGTGTGGACAGTATCCACGCCCGTTCGAACAGCGACAACGGCGCGGCCAGAGGGACACCGCCGTCGTCACGCCGTACCGACAGCAGGTATTCCACCCCGGGGTGCTCGCCCACGCGCACGGCGTCGTCGCCGAGCCAGGCGGCCGTGGCGGCGGGGGAGCAGCCGATGATCCGGCCGTCGACGGGTTCCACGAAAGCGGCGCCGCGGACGGGTTCGCCGAAGAGCTCCAGTGAGTGCAGCAGTTTCTCGGGCAGAGCGTGGCCTTGGGCCACGGCGTCGCGGATGGCGTCGAGGAGATCGGCCCGCGTGCCCTCGGGCACGGGCAGAGGTGTCCGGCCGAATCGGACCAGGTGCGCGTTGATGTCGGCCACCAGGGCGGGAACCATGATCTCGACGGCCACGGTGTCCGGCAGTGTCGTGATCTCGCGCAGGCGTCGGGACAGCGCTTCGACACCACGGTCGGCGGCGGAGGCCACGGTGGGGGAGGACGTGGGCCGGTTCCTCTCGGCGAGCAGCGCTTCGGTGGCACTCAGCGTGGAGACCAGGTCGTAGTCCCCGGGGCCTCCCCATCGACCGTCCGCCCGTTGCGCACGCAGCAGGTGGTGCACGCGGTCCTCGTGCCCCGGCAACGACGGGACCAGGGTGACGAGACGTCCGGTTTCGTAGACGCTCGACTCGAACTGGCCGTGCGGATCGGCGGCCATCTCGGTCAACAGGTTGCGTACCGTCTCGCCCGTACGGTCCAACCAGGACACACGCGGCGTCATGTGCAGCACTCCTCGGTGGCCACGGCGGCTCGATTGTCATGATCAAGTAGTCGATCGAGCACCGAAAGTAGCACCGAACGGCACCGGGCGGAATGATCTTGGTCCGTTCGGAGCAGCAGACGCCAAGGAGGGGAAGTGGTGACCGGGGAAGTTCCCGGGCGGGAACGGAAGCGGCCGAGGCTACACGCCCCAGTCCGGGCGCAACGGCATCCACGCCTCACCGGTCGCCGCGGTCTTCACGCCCAGGACCTGGTGCAACTCGATCTTGCGGCGTTCGAACGCCAAGCGGGAAGCGGCCATGTACAGCGCCCAGACCCGGGCGCGGCGAGCCCCGGCCTCACCGACGGCCTCGGGCCAGTGCGCCTCCAGATTCGCGCACCACGCCGCCAGCGTGCGTGCGTAGTGCTCGCGCAGGTTCTCCGAATGGCGCACCTCGAAGCCGTTGTCCTGCATAGCGGCGACGATGGTGCCCACGGCCTCCAGCTCGCCGTCGGGGAAGACGTAGCGGTCGATGAACGGGCCCGGCCGGTTCTTCTCCCGAGTGGTCGAACGAGTGATGCAGTGGTTGAGCAGTCTGCCGCCATCCCGCAGCCGGGCCGACAGGAACCGGAAGTAGCCCGGCAGGTTACGAGCGCCGACATGCTCGGTGAGACCGATGGAGGACACCGCGTCGAAGCCGGTCTCGGTGACGTTGCGGTAATCGCCGTGCCGTATCTCGGCGCGGTCGGACAGGCCCCGCCGCCGCAGGTTCTCCCGAGCCCACTCGGCCTGTTCCCGCGACAACGTCACACCCACGGCGTGGACGCCGTAGTGCTCGACAGCGTGCGCCACCATGCCACCCCAGCCGCAGCCGACGTCGAGCAGCCGCATTCCCGGCCGAAGGCTCAGCTTGCGGCACACGAGGTCGAACTTGTGGTGCTGCGCCTGTTCGAGATCGGCCTGTTCGAGATCGGCCTGTTCGAGATCGGCCTCCGCGGTGGGATAACACGCGCACGTGTACGCCATCGACGGTCCCAACACCAGCTCGTAGAACCGATTGGACACGTCGTAGTGCCGCGCGATCGCCACGCTGTCACGGTTTCTGGAGTGCCGTAGTCCGAGCAGGCTCCGACGCAGCCTGCTCGGCGCTTCCTCGGGAGGCACCGGCAGCCGCCTCAGATGCCGCGGGCCGAGCTCACGCAGGACCGCCAGCCGCTCGGCGGTGCTCAACCGCTCCACCACGGCCACCAGAGCCCGTATCACGTCGTACACACCGCCCACGACGTCGAGGTTGCCGGTGACGTAGGCGCGAGCGAGGCCGAGCTCACCCGGCGCCGAGAGCAGGTAACCGAGTGCTTCGGGGGAACGGATCTCGATGCGCAGCGGCGCGGACGGATTGCCCGCCACGCTGCCGTCGTAGGCGGTGATCGCCACGGGGCCTTCGGAGTCGAGGAAACGGATGAGCGGGGTGCAGACACCGGCCACCGACGACGATTCCGCCGTGCCGTGCCGGCCGTTGCCCGTCTCTGGCGGGGCGGACGGTGTCTGCACGGTGTCGGATGTCGAGCTGCTCATCTGACCCATTCCCTTCCGAAAAAGCGTTCGTGGCGGGCGCTACTCGGCTTCGACGCACTTGCTGTAGAGATCCAGCAGCCTGCCCCGCGGGTCGTAACGGTGCTTGAGACGCTCGTACGCCGCACCGTTGTACAGCCGCCAGAAGGTCCGTTCGTCGTAGAAGGCCTCCGAGTACAGCGATTTACGCCCGCCGAGCTCGGTCACCTTCTTCTCGACCAGCCGGTTGTGCGTGTCGCGCCCCCCGCCGGGCGACACGGGTAGTGTTCCCCAGAAACCGAAGTTCACATACAACGTTTTCGGGTCCAATTCGTACAGCGGCCACTGCCGGTCGAGGTGCCGCTGCCGTACCGGACAGATCCACACCGGACTGAGTGGGACCTCGCGGTGCAGGAAGTCCAGGAATTCGGGCGCGGCATCGACGGGGACCTCCACGTCCTGGATCACCGCTTCGCGCTGCGGCCTGCCCAACAAGCGGTTCACACGGTTGGACACGCCGTGTCTGCGGTCAAACGCGACGACCTTCCAGTACTTGTCCGAGCGCAGTCGTTTCGGTCCGAGCAGTAACCGGACCGGCCGGTGCTGGACCCCGAGCGCGCGGGAGCACCAGAACCAGTCGGTGTCCCAGCGCCACAGGTAGTCCCTGGTGTGCAGGTAGTCGATGTCCCGTTCCCGGATGGAGGTGTAGTAGATGTCCAGCCATGTGTAGTCACTCGTGGCGGGTGCTTCGCCGGTGAACTCGCCCGACGTCAGATACAGCTCGTCGGGGCCGAAGACGGTCCCGTCGATGAAGTCCACGCCTCCCTCGGCTCCCTCGGCGCAGAGCTGCGCCAGTTCGGCGAAATAGGCGTGGGGATCACTGTGTCGAATATGCCGCAGTCGCACATAGGGCCGCACGGGCTCCAATTCGATGCGCAGTCGTAACGCGTAGCCGAGCGTGCCGTAGGAATTGGGGAAACCGAAGAACAGATCCGCGTGTTCGTTGTTCGGTTGTGCGAGCACCACCTCGCCGTCGCCGGTGAGGATGTCCATCTCCAGCACCGACTCGTGGGGCATGCCGTTGCGAAACGACGACGACTCGATACCGAGCCCGGTCACGGCCCCGCCCACGGTGATCGTCTTCAACTGCGGAACCACCAGCGGCATCAGGCCGTGGGGCAGGGTCGCGTCGACGAGCTGTTCATAGGTGACCATGCCCTCCACGTCGGCGGTGCGGGCCACCGGGTCGACGTCGAGCACGTGCATCAACGACGAGACGTCCAGGCCCGGCGAGGTCGCGCGGGCTCTGGGCCGGAACAGGTTGGAGGTCCGCTTGGCCAGTCGGATGGGCGTATCGGGCGGCTGAGCGTCCAATTGCGCACGCAGCTCCGCCACGCGAGCCGCGTGGGTGCTCGGCGCGGTTTCCGACGCGGGGGCCGAGGGATCGCCCGGCCGGGGGCGCGGTGTGGCGCCCGACATGGGATTCGACGCTGACCGGTTGTCCAGCACCATGACTTCGATGGTCGCCCTCGGCGGAGGGCGATGCCAGGCGAGCGGGCGGCATTCACTCCGTGCTGTCGCCGGTTGGTCCTTCCGGGTGGTCGTCCCGGTCCGCGTTCTCCTCCAGGCGTTCCTTGAGCCGGGCGATCTCGGCCTTCGCCTCGGCCAGCTCGGTCTCCAGGTGAAGGATGCGCTGCGCCGAGGCCAGCGTGTGTCCTTCGTCGAACAACTCCCGCAACCGGCTCGCGAGACTGAGTTGGTGGCGGGAGTAACGGCGATGGCCGCCACTCGACCGCTGCGGGGTGACGACGCCCGCGTTGTCGAGGCTGCGCAGGAACGGCTGTTCCACGCCGAGTAGCTCGGCGGCCTGCCCGGTGCTGAAGGCAGGATAGTGCTCGTCATCGAGCTTCCGCAGGTTCATCGCGGCATGCTCCCAGCAACGTAGTCCGACACCATTCCTATAGTTTAACTAGCGTGTCCGGTTGACCCAATCTCTACTGGGCGATATACATTTTACGCAGATCGGCAGCTAGGTAACCGAAAACGCTTAGTAGAAGTGGGTGACACTGTCGTGACTGTTCTGGACAACCGCGTGCCCGAGGCACCCCTTTCCTCCGACTCGGCGACATTCTCGGAAGTCGTGGAAAGGGCTGAGGAAGGGTTCCGGCGCGCATGCACGGCTCTCGCCCGGCACGGCGGTGACGTGCACGCCCTGCGCGCGGCTGTCCGAAGCGCCGCACGACTGACCAAGACACTCGCGATCACCGTGGACAACATCGCCGGCCACGCTCCCAGGTCGGTGAAGCAGCCGGAGATGGCCGCGGACCTCGTCGCCGACCTCAAGGCCCTGCGCAACTGTCTCGCCACGGGCGCCGCCGTGATCGACCCCGCGCTCGACGACCTGCATCACCTCTCCGGTCGGCACGGCGCCGACGCCGAGTTCGCCCGGCGCTACCACGAGTGGGCCGCCGCCACGGAACCGGTACGCCGACCGTGACCTCTCGACCACCCGTCGACGTGGGCCTGTGAGTCCTGGGAGTCCTGTCCTGGGAGTCCTGTGTAGTCACACCGGTACGCGCCCGCATATCGCCGCGCACCGAAACGTGTGAGCCGTGGGCCGCCGCCTTGACCCGGAACTGGATCGATTTTCACCGTTTCGTGGCGGCGGCTCGATGTGTTTTTCGTCTCCTCCGCCGGGTATACCAGCAAGATCATCCACTTGCCGCGCGAGAGGAGCGAGCGATGCGCGACATCGATCTCGACCCCGTCCAGTCCGTGACCGTCGAGTCGGGCGACATCATCCCCGCAGGGACAGCCGGGTCAGCGGGGGGAACCGGGCCAGTAGGGGTAGCAGGGTCAGCAGGGACACAGGACCACACCCGACCCGCAGCCGCCGCGTCGTTCGACGACGACGACCTGGAGCCCACGATCGTGCGCGGTCGCGAATAGGGCTTTCACACACCGCCGCCGCACAGCCCACCTCGAACGGGCGTGTGCGGCGGCTTCGCTGGTCTCTTCCGCGAGAATCCTCGGCGCCCTTGCGGCGTCAGCGCTCCTCCGACGTCTCCGCCGACCCCGATGCTTCCGGTGTCTCCGACGTCTCGTTGAGCGGTTCATCGAACGGCGGGGCCGTGTAATCGTCATCCGCAGGCGGCTCTGGGTCGCGCCACTCCTGGGCCCGAGTCGGACGATTGCTCTTCATCATGCCCTGCAACTCGGCCTTCAGCGCGTCGTCCTCGCGGGGGCTGTGTGCGTCACTTTCCCGGTGCATGTGCGGCCCTCCTTACCGTCGTGCCGTCGTGCGGACGTACCCCTGAACCACTCGGGTGAAACACCGGGTTGACGATCGCCCGGCTGGGTACCCGGGAGCTATCCGAAGGACGATTCCCTCGGTCTCGTTGACAGCCGCGTCGAAAACCGGGGACAGGAGGCGATCATGAGCCCGCAGGGTCCCGACCCCGATCCGCGGACCACGCCGGGACTGGAACCAGGTGGTGGAGTGAGCCCCGGTGACACACCCCCGGACTCGGCGCAGACATCCGCCACCACGCACCGGGAACCCCGGCAGACACGGAAGATGTCCGTGGCCTGGATGGTGGCCATCATCGCGACCGTAGTGATCGTCAGCGGCTTCTTCCTCACCTATCTGATCGTTTACCTCGTCAACTCCTAGCGCGGGGCTGAAACGGTCGTTTGGAGGTCCGTGTGCCGAAACGCATTCTCATCGCCGGGGGCGGCTATGTCGGCCTCTACACCGCGCTGCGGCTGCAAAAGAACATGCGGCCCGGCGAAGTCGAGGTGACAGTGGTGAACCCCGAGAACTTCATGGTGTACCGACCGCTGTTACCGGAAGTGGCTTCCGGAACACTCGAACCGAGGCACGCGGTGGTGCCGCTGCGGGCGGTGCTGCGTAAGGCCCGATTCGTCTCGGGTGCCCTCACCGAGCTCGATACCGCACGGCAGGTGACGACCGTCCAACCTCCCGCGGGACCCCCGCTGGAATTCGAGTACGACGAACTCGTACTCGGCATGGGCGCGACGTCGAAACTGTTGCCCATCCCCGGATTGGCCGAGAACGGTATCGGGTTCAACTCCCTCGCCGAGGCCGCGTACCTGCGTGATCATGTTCTGGGTCAGTTGGAGATCGCCGACGCCACCACCGACCCTGAACTACGCCGATGCGCGCTGACGTTCGTGTTCGTCGGCGGCGGCTACACCGGTGTGGAAGCGATCGCCGAACTCCAGGACATGGCCGTCGACGTGCTCGAGGGCTATCCCGAACTCGACGCCTCCGAGATGCGGTGGATCCTCATCGAGGCGATGGACCGCATCCTCGGCACCGTCAGTGACGACCTCGCCGATCTCGCCACTACCGAACTCGCCGCACGCGGTATCGACATCCGCACCGGAACGTTGTTGGAGTCGGCCGAGAACGGCGTGTTGCAGCTGTCCGACGGCACGAAACTGGCCTCCGACACCCTCGTCTGGGTGGCGGGAACCCGGCCGCAGAGCATCCTCGGCGAATTCGGCCTTCCCGTGGACGAACGGGGCAGGCTCGTCGTCGACGACACGTTGCGCGTCAACGGGTACTCCAACATCTGGTCGGCGGGGGACTGCGCGGCCGTACCCGACCTGGAGAACGGCGGCACCTGCCCGCCCTCAGCGCAGTACGCGGTACGGCAGGCACGCCGGCTCGGGGACAACCTGCTGTCGACGGTGCGCGGGGAGTCCGTGAAGCCGTTCCGCCACAAAAACCGCGGCGAGTTCGTCACGCTCGGCAAGAACAAGGCCGTGGCCGAGGTGCTGGGCCGCAAGGTGAACGGTTCGTTGGCATGGACGTTGCGGCGGGCCTACTACGCCACACAGATTCCGATGTGGAACCGCACGGTGCGGGTGCTCGGTGACTGGCTCATCGGTATGCCGTTCGGCCACGACGTGGTGAACTTCGGTTCGCGCGAGGAACCCCGAAGCGCCTTCAGAAAGGCCGCGACCGCCGGCAAACGCTGACCCCGTGTCCGCACTTGGCGTCGTCGTGTCCGCAGGTTGCGTAGCTGTGTCCACAGTTCCCGTACGGGGCAGGCCGAGCGCGGCGACACATGCGGAGGCGGCCATACGCGCGAAAGTGTCGTGGCTTGGGTTCGTGGCATGAAGACGGCGATCGGACATTCTCAGCGTATCGAGTGGAAGGTCGGGTGGAAGGCACAGTCCGCGTCGCCACCGGGTACGGCCCCGTGCCAGACGAGACTCAGCCCTGGTTCGGACGAGCCGGTGTCGCCGCGACCGGTGCTGCCCACCTGGCCATGAGCACGCGCGAGGCAACGGGCACACCACCGCCTACGTGAAGGCGTCGGCGGCACCGTCGGAGCTTGACGGCCCGTAGGACGGGTCGGGCCACGGCTGCGCAGGCTGCGGACACGGCTGCGCAGGCTGCGGACACGACGACGCAGGCTGCGGACACGAGTCACTGGAGGCGAGCGTTTACTCGACACAGCGTCAGGAAACCCCCGTTGGTGTGAAGAATATTTTCGTGCTCGCTTTGGACGACGAAAACGTCCGCACGTTGTGTTCCGTCCCCGGATCCGACGACTACCGGTTCCATCAACTGCTCACTGTCGACGAGGCCCAGTTCGGCCAGGTCGATTTCGGTGAGCTGTTCGACACCGCGGTGTCCCAACTGGATGACTTTGATGGATCGATCGACGCGATCGTGTCCTACTGGGACTTTCCGTTCTCCACACTGCGTGCATTGTTGTGTGAGCGCTACGGCCTTCCCGGGCCTTCGCTGGAGTCCGTGGTGAAATGCGAACACAAGTACTGGGTCACGGCTGGAGCAGCAGGAGTCGATCGACGAATACCCGAATTTCGGCATCGTCGACCTGGTCGAGGGCACGCCATCCCCGCCCGAGGGGCTCCGATATCCGATGTGGTTGAAGCCGGTGAAGTCGTACTCGTCGGAGTTGGCGTTCCTGGCGCGGGACGAAAACGAGTTCGACGACGCCGTGCGCCGTATCCGCGAGGGCATCGGGCGTATCGGCGAGGCGTTCGACGCCGTTCTCGACCGCCTCGACCTGCCGGATCGGATCAGTGAGGTGGGCGGACAGGCGTGTCTGGCGGAGGAGGCACTGTCCGGCATGCAGTGCGCCACCGAGGGATACGTCTACAACGGCGACGTCGTGGTGTACGGCGTGCTCGACTCGATCGACTACCCGGAGAGGTCGTCGTTTCTCCGGCACCAGTACCCGTCGCAGCTACCGGAGGAGGTGCAGCGGAAGCTACGGGACGTCTCGCGCCGCGTGATCAGCCGGGTGGGGCTGGACAACTCGACGTTCTCCATCGAGTTCTTCTACGATCCTTCCTCCGACGACATCGCCCTGTTGGAGATCAACCCACGGCATTCGCAGTCCCACGCCGAGATGTTCGAGTCCGTCGACGGATTTCCCAACCACCATGCGATGGCGCAGTTGGGACTCGGTCGCGATCCCGAGCTTCCCTCCGGCGAGGGGCCGTACGGCATCGCGGCGAAGTGCTACTACCGCCGGTTCTCCGATGCGTTGGTGTCTTCGGCGCCGAGTGCCGAGGACATCGAAAGCCTGCAGAACCGGATCGACGGCATCGAGGTCGACGTGGTGGCGCAGGCGGGGCAACGTCTGTCCGAGCTGCCGAGCCAGGACAGCTACAGCTACGAGCTCGCCCATGTCTTCGTCGCGGCCCAGGGCGAGCAGGAGCTGGTGGACAAATACGAGCGTTGTGTCGAGGGCCTGCCCTTCGAGTTCGACGCCACCTAGGAGGGGAACGGAGTGCTCCACGAGATCGATTCGCTGCCCTACGAGGTCACCGTGGACGAGCATGTCTGGATCACCGTGTCGGACGGTACTCGGTTGGCCGCGAAGATCTGGCGCCCGGTGGATTCCGACCGGGAGCCCGTGCCCGGCCTGCTGGAGTACATCCCGTACCGAAAACGGGATCTCACGGCGATCCGGGATTCGATCCACCACCCGTATCTGGCCGGGCACGGTTACGCGTGTGTGCGGGTGGACATTCGCGGTACCGGGGAGTCGGAGGGTGTGCTCACCGACGAGTATCTGGAGCAGGAGCAGCGGGACGCCGAGGACGTGCTCGCCTGGTTAGCGGAGCAGCCGTGGTGCACGGGTGATCTCGGCATGTTCGGCATCTCGTGGGGCGGGTTCGCCGCGTTGCAGGTGGCCGCCCGTAATCCGCCGAATCTGCGGGCCATCGCCATCTCGTCGTTCACCGACGATCGGTACTCCGACGACTTCCACTACATGGGCGGCTGCATGTTGTCGGACAATCTCGCGGAGTCCGGCACGATGTTCGCCTACAGCACTCTGCCGCCGGATCCCGCGTTGGTGGGTGAGCGGTGGCGCGACATGTGGCGCGAACGTGTTGAAGCGAGTGGGCCGTGGGTGGACACGTGGTTACGGCATCAGCGTCGCGATCGTTACTGGGCGCACGCGTCGGTCAATGAGAACTACGCCGGTGTGCAGTGCCCCGTGTTGGCCACGAGCGGGTGGGCCGACGGGTATTCGAACGCGGTGGTGCGGTTGCTGGGCAACCTGGACGTGCCGCGCAAAGGCCTGATCGGCCCGTGGTCCCACAAGTATCCGCATCTCGGTGAGCCCGGCCCTGCCATCGGCTACCTGCAGGAGTTGGTGCGTTGGTGGGATCACTGGCTCAAGGGGGCGGACAACGGTGTCCTCGACGGGCCCATGCTGATCACGTGGATGCAGGACAGCGTGCCACCGTCGACGTCCTACCACCAGCGGCCCGGCCGTTGGGTGGGCGAGCCGAGCTGGCCCTCACCGCACGTGCGGGACGCCGAGCTTCCCTTGGCCCGCCACCGTATCGCCGGGCGGGATGAGGACGTCGTGGCCGAGGAGCTGATCGTGCAGTCCCCGTTGTCGGTGGGGCAGTTCGCGGGCAAGTGGGCGTCGTACAACGCGCCGCCCGACCTGCCGTACGACCAGCGCGAGGAGGACGGCGGTTCGCTGGTGTTCGAGACGGAACCGTTGCCGCATGACGTCGAGGTCCTGGGGCACCCACGGTGACGTTGGATGTCGCCGCCGACAGGCCGGTGGCTATGGTGGCGGTGCGGTTGTCGGATGTCCTGCCGGATGGCAGGGCCACACGCGTGACGTACGGGATGTTCAATCTCACCCACCGTGATGGGCACGGGGATCCGCAACCTCTGACACCCGGGGAACGGTATCGGGTGAGTGCGGACTGCAATGCCATGGCGCAGCGTTTTCCCGCAGGGCACCGAATCCGGTTGTCGGTGTCGTCGTCGTACTGGCCGTTGGCGTGGCCGCCGCCCGAGCCGGTGCGGTTGTCCGTGCGGACGGCGTCGAGCGCGTTGACGTTGCCGATCCGCGACGTCCAGGCCGAGGAACCGGTGCCCGACTTCGGGGAGCCCGAAGGGGCTGTGCCGCTGGAGACGAGGCGGGTGCGTCCGGCCAGGTATAGCTGGACCGTTTCCCGTGATCTGGTGGACTACGAGTCGGCGTTGGACATCCTGAAGGACTCCGGAACCCTCTTCTTCGAGGACCACGAACTCGAGGTCACCAGGTCCGCGCACGAGCGGTACGGCTGGGTGGCCGACGACTTCGAGACCGTGAGCGGCGTGACGGAGTGGACCATGGGATTCGCCAGGGGCGACTGGGAGGCCACCACGGTGACGCGTCAGGAACTGACGTGCACGCGGACGGAATTCCGACTGCACGCCAGACTCGACGCCTACGAGGGCACCAAGCGGATCATGTCCCGGAACTGGGAGAGCGTCGTCCCGCGCGACTGTGTCTGAGCCTGTCTGAGTCTGTCCGGCGCCTGTCTGAGACTTGTCTGAGTCTGATGTCTGACGAGTCCGGTGTGGAGGGTAAGTGCGCAGGCCGCTCACTCGGGCTGGGTGAGTCGCACGATCTCCACCGTGGTTTCGCCCCTGGGCGTGCGGTAGGTGACCGTGTCCCCTTCCTCGTGGCCCACCAGGGCTTGCCCGAGCGGACTGTCGGCCGTCAACGTCGAGGTGTCGTCCTCATCGGCCTCGGCGGCGACACCGACCACCATCATGTCCTCGGTGCTGCCGTCGTCGAAGCGGAGCGTGACCTTGGTGCCGGAGGGCAGACCGGTTTCGGACTCGGCCGAGGTCTGTCCGTGCAAAAGGTCGGTGACCTCGCTGATCCGGCGGTCCAACCGCGAGACCACCTCGGCGCGTTCGACCAGGTCGGCCTGGTCGGCGCTGTCGCCGAGCGGGTCCTCACCGAGCCGGGGCAGCAATTCGGAACGCTGTTTCCGAAGCTGTTCGAGTTCGCGTTCCAACCGTGCGCGGGTGGCCGGGCTCAGTCCTGGGGTCGACGTCATTGCCCCATTGTCGGCCTATCGAGCCCGGCCCGCCATGCGCCGCGCTGGTGATCCGGCTACAGGTTCAGATCCCGTAACCGGCC
>JAJYTH010000177.1 GCA_021793175.1 Actinomycetes bacterium | reverse complement strand
TGGCGTTGGCGCGGATCGCGTCCTGTTCCTCCGGGGTCAGGGGGCGTCGGACCTTGGCCGGGACACCCGCGACGAGGGAACCCGGCGGGATCTCCGTCCCCTCGAGCACCACGGTCCCCGCGGCGACCAGCGTGCCCGCTCCGATCCTGGCCCCGTTGAGGACGGTGGCGCTCATCCCGATGAGGCAGTCGTCGCCGATGTGACATCCGTGCAGCACGGCGCGGTGGCCCACGCTGACACCCGTGCCGACGGTCACCGGGAATCCGGGATCGGCGTGGATGATCGTGCCGTCCTGGATGTTGCTGCCGCGTCCGATCGTGATCGTGTCCCGGTCGGCGCGCAGCACGGCGGTGTACCAGACGCTGGCCTCCTCTTCGATAGTCACCGCGCCGGCGAGCACCGCGGTGGGGGCGCTCCAGGCGGTAGGAGCTACCGAGGGCTGCTTGCCGTCGACGATGAGCGCGGTGTGTTCCCTGCCGGTCATGCGTGTCCTTTCCGAAGGGAGGGTCGCTGTCACAGTGCCGTCGGTGCTGCCACCGCCCGAACCAATGGCGGGCACCACCGACCACGAGCATGGTGCAGCCGAGCCTGCGTCGTGGGAAGGTCGCCTGTCGAGATCACTCCGGCGTTCGGAAGAGTTCCACGCCAGTGGGTAGGGCGGGGACACCGCCGACGCTGACGTCGCCGAAGGGGTCGAAGGACAGGACGAGCAGGTCGAGAGCGGTTGGAGCTCGGCGGTGGGTGTGGCCGACCGACGCACACACCCACCGCCGAAGTCGTCGTCCGCGGCGTTATCCGCCGCGGGCCGGTCACAGGCGTTCGGCCACCTGCACGATCCGGCGTGCGGCGTCGACCGCGGCTTGGTGGTCCTGTGAGAAGTTCAGACGCACCGATTCGGGGAAGTCTCCGAACTCCGGGCCCCGGGTGACGGTGACAGCCGCTTCGGTACGGAGTTTGGCGACGAACTCGTCGATACGTCCCTTCGCGGCGGGCACGTCGAGGAACAGGTAACTACCGCCTTCGGTGAGGCGTGTGCTGACAGCACCACTGGCGCTGAACACCGCGTGCAGATCGTCGCGAATCCGGGCGTGGTCGGCGATCCGCTGGTCGAGCCAGCCTTCGGATTCGGCGAACCACGGTTCCAGGGCCGCCTGCATGTAACCCGCGGCACGCAGGGACACGATGCCCTGGAGCTGCTCCATGCGATCGATGATCGCGGCGGGAGCGATCGCCACGCCGACGCGGCATCCGGAGACGGATTCCGTCTTGGACGGACCGATGAGGGTCAGGCACCGCTCACGCGCGTGTGCCCGCAAGTGTGTGAAGGGGTGTTCGCCGAAGATCTGTCGTGAGTAGAGCTGGTCGACGATCACGAAGGCGTCGAATTCGGTGGCGAGAGCCGCGATGGCCTCGATGTCCTCG
This sequence comes from Actinomycetes bacterium, assembly GCA_021793175.1. GTDB lineage: Bacteria > Actinomycetota > Actinomycetes > Mycobacteriales > Pseudonocardiaceae > Saccharomonospora. The sequence continues at coordinate 2,011 of JAJYTH010000177.1, read as the reverse complement.
GAGGTGTACACGGCGCCGGTCGGGTTGTTCGGGTTCGAGAACACCAGAAGGCGAGCGCCGCCCGCGAAGGCCGCTCGAAGCTCGTCCAGGTCGAGGCGGGCGGGTTCCCCCTCGGCCGTGCGGTAGGCGAGCTCGACGGGGACCGGTGTGGCCTCGAGGTATTCGACGATCTTGCGGTTGGCGAAGTAGTCCGGCGCGACGACCGCTACCTTGTCACCGCGTTCGACCAGGGCTGAAAGCGCGAGGAACAGGCCGCCCTGTGTTCCGGGCGTGACGATGACTTCGCTTGTGGGGTCGATCGGCGCGCCCGTGAACGTGCTCAATCGCTGTGCGACGAGCTCCCGGATGAAGGAGTGGCCCCGGTAAGGCGAGTACGCGTAGCGTCCGCCGTCGCGAAGTGCTGCCGTGACGGCGTCGACGACCTCGGGCGGAGGTGGGAACGCGCTGACATCGCCGTGGGAGAAGTCCACGTGACGCAACCCTTGTGGAACCTCGCTTCGTTCCTGGCCGGGTGCGTGATCGGCGTTCATGCGTTGGAAGCGGTGTGGGGCGGGCCACGGGGCCACAGCCATGTCATCCATCCTCTCGAAACGGTCGCCTGGTGCGCCTGGGAGCAGGTGGGTTCAGATGCGAATCCGGAGAAACGCCCACCACGACTCGGTTAGTGTGCTGACCCGGAACCTTAAATGTCAACATTCAACATTGACCACGTGGCATACTGGCCGCATGCGCACACGAGCTCCACTCGGACCCGTCAACGCCCGTGGCATCGCCGCCGAGGCTGCTCACATGATCCGTGAAGCGATCATGAACGGAACCTTCCGACCGGGGGAGGAGCTCAGGGAAGGAGCCCTGGCCGAATCCCTGGCCGTCAGTCGAGGGTCCGTGCGGGAAGGGCTGTCGATCCTGGAGAGGGAGGGCGTCATTCGCACGGGCTGGCATCGGCCCGCCACGGTGATCCCCGCCTCCAAGGAGCACGCCCGGAACCTCTACCGACTGCGCGCGGGCCTCGATCGCATCGCTGCCCAGGGCGCGGCGGAAAGGGCGTGTCGCGGCGGTTTCTCCGAGGTCCTGGAACGCTTGCGCGCGGCGGTCGAGGGTGGAGTCGCCCGCAGTGAAGTGGTGCGCGCCGACCTGGAGTTCCACGACGCGGTGTACGGCCTGGCGGACAACGAACCCCTGACCAGTGCCTGGCAGGCCATCCGCTCCCAGATCCGCCTTTACCAGCTGTTGCGCAGTACCGAGCCCGAGGTCGGTTACGACTCGACCCTGGTCGACGAGCACGCGCGCTACGCCGAGATCCTGGCCACGGGCGATGTAGACGCTGCCGGCCGCTATGCCGAGCGGCACGTCGAGTCGGCGCTCGAAGGCCTGTTGGCGCGGCTGGTCGACTGACGGGGAACTCCCGCGGTCGAACTGCCGCATAAAAGTCAATGTTGACATTCGACGTTGACAGTGTGAGGGTGGTGCTCATCTCAGCTCGGCCCCGTGGGACATGGCGCGTCCCGCTGTCCTACTCCACGGGATCCTCACCGACTCCCCCGCGTTCTCCTTCGACCGCGGGAGCGGCTCAAGAGGTGCTGACGTCCAAAGGAGGATCATGTCGAGGTCCATCGATCTCATTGCCGACCTCGGCGAGGGATTCGGCGCATGGACGATGACTGAGGATGACGCACTGACACGCATTGTCACCTCGGCCAACGTCGCGTGCGGATTCCACGCGGGAGACCCCTCGACCATTCGGGAGACCGTCGCCCTGTGCGTCGATCGCGATGTCGCCGTCGGTGCGCATCCGAGCTTCCCCGACCTTCGGGGTTTCGGCAGGCGTCCGCTGGAGCTGCCGCCCTCGGACCTCGAGGCCGACGTGCTCTACCAGCTCGGCGCCCTGGAGGCCTTTCTCCGCCCCTATGGACGGCGTCTCCACCACGTGACGCCGCACGGCAGCCTCGGCAACATGACAGCGGTTCGCGAGGACTACGCGCGTGCTGTCGCCCGGGCGGTGCGCACCTTC
>JAJYTH010000003.1 GCA_021793175.1 Actinomycetes bacterium | reverse complement strand
TGGCCCTCGGGCCGCAAAGCGTGCACCCCGATGTTCGCCAGTCCCTGCTCGATCCGTTCGGCCACCCCCCCACTACGGGCCCGATCCATCGCGTAGAGGCACAACTGGATGAGCGCGTGCCGATCAGCGAGCGCCCGCTCGTGGTCGATCGGCGCCACAGTTACTCCCACGGGTTCCACGTCGAAGTTCGACGCAGCCGACCGCGAACCGGTTCCCTCCGTCACCCGGTCGGCCGGAGGCGTCCCGGCGACGGGCCCTATGCGCCCCGTCGGGACGTCCTCGGAGTGCGTACTCACCGTCCGGCCCCAGGTGCCTTCAACTGTTGCCAGGCCAGGAAGTACGCCCTGTGCACCACGTGCGCCACCCGACTCTGCGCCGGTGTCGCACCGAACGACGCGAACGACCGCCACCACCCGGCCCGTTCGAGCGCATACGTCGCAAGCTCCTCCCGCGTGGCATCCGGTTTACCCAGCTGAGCGGGGATGTCGGCGTTACTGCCGACCCTCAGCACCTCCTCGGTGAGGTCGTCCGGCATCTCCACAGCACCGGAAGCCACCAGCGTCAACGCCTCCAACACACGCAGCTGATGCGCCTCGGGCTTGGCCAACAACACCTCGATGGCATCGTGCACCCGCTGCCGCTCCGCGGCGTTACCCGAGGCATGCGCCAACGCGGTGATCGACGCCAACGCCGCCGCCGCCTTGATGCCGTCGGCCCGCGCCGCGAACACCGTGTTCAGCCTCGCGCGCACGGCGGCCAGACCGGAGGCGTCCAGCAACAGTCGCCGCAACGCGCCCGCCGTGATGTCCGGCTGTGCGCGGATCGCTTCGACCGCCCGCCGAATGCCGTACAGGTCTAGCTTTGCCAACAGCCGCGCCCGCACCCCGTTGGGAACATCGCATTCCCAGCTGGTGAACATGTCCGCCGACAGCAACATCACGTCGAGCACGTCGTCGTCGAGATCGGCGACCTGACGCAGAGCCTCCGCGTCGGACGAGGTGAACTGCCCAGCCTCCGCCGACTCGGCGATCAGCCCGATCACCGGCAACACGTCGGCGACCCGCGGCTTCAAGGTGTCGGCCTGCTTCCTCGCCAGCAATGTCGCCGCTTTCCACACGTCACCGTCCGAGCCCTCCACGGTCTCGGGCACGATCGTGTCGGCCTTGTTCAACACCGCGATCGCGTTGACCGGCCCCGCCTCCCGACTGGCGGTAGCCGCCGTGAACGCGGCCAACGCCTGCTCGTCGTCGGCACGCAGCCCCTGAGTCATGACATACAGCACCGCCTCGGCCCCGGCCACGGCGTTACGTGATGTCTCGTCCAGCTCGTCCGACTCGCCACCGGCACCGTCTGCGCCACCGGCCTCACCGGCACCACCGGCGCCGTTCGCACCGCCGGCACCGTCGTCGAGGTCGCCGCCGAGGTCACCTTCCCCCCAGCTCTGCGCATCGGCTCCCTGGCTCGCGTCCCGCAACAAGTGCTCCGTGCGCGCGACCGACGCGGCATCGAGCGACCCCAACCCCGGCGTGTCGATCACGGTCATGTGCTGCAACGCGGCGTTGGTCAGATATGCCTCGATGTGCGACACGGTGTCGATGTCCACGCCCAATTCGGCGGGGATCATCCCGTCCGGAGCGAAGGGGAGCACCTGCTTCCGCCCGTCCCGGAAGACCACCTCGATCCGGTCCACGGTCCCGTACTGGAACCGCGTGACCAGCCGCGTGCACTCACCGATGTCGGTGGGCGCCACCCGCCTGCCGATGAGCGCGTTGACGAGCGTGGACTTGCCCGACTTGATCCGGCCCGCCACAGCCACCTGCAAAGGCGCGCCGAGGCGGCGTAACACCTGCGCGAACCCCGCCGCCGTGCGCGGCGACACCTGCGTCTGCAACCTGCGGCAGAGGTTGGCCACCGATGCCGACAGTGGCCCCGCAAGCCTGCCGCCTTGCTGTGCCGTCGTGCTCACTGTTGCCCCCTGTGCCACGACAGGCATCTTCCCACGTACCAGGAAGACCGGCCGTAGGGCGCGTCGCACCCCACGTAGGCGCGTCGCACCCCACGTCGCTGTGTCCGCAGTTCACGTAGGCGTGTCCGCAGTTCATGTAGAGATCAGCTCCCAGCCCAACCTCTGGACACCCCACACGCACAGACTGCGGACACGACGACACAGCGACACAGACTGCGGACACGACGACACAGCGACACAGACTGCGGACACGACGACACAGCGACACAGACTGCGGACACGACGACACAACCTGCGGACACACCTACACAGGCTGCGGACACGACGACACAACCTGCGGGGGCCGTCGGGGTGTTTTCAGGGTTGGGGTCAGGGGCATCACCGACGTCGCGTCGAGACGGATGCGGCATGCTGACGTGGACACGGGCGATCAAGGAGGACCGATGATCGAGGCGCAGAGCCTCACAAAGCGATACGGGAAGAAACTCGCTGTCGACGACCTGTCCTTCAGCGTCACGCCGGGCAAGGTCACCGGATTCCTCGGCCCCAACGGCGCGGGGAAGTCCACGACGATGCGGATGATTCTCGGACTCGACAAGCCCACGGCGGGCCGCGTGCGGATCGGGGGCAAACGTTACGAGGACCTGGAGCATCCACTGCGGACGGTGGGCGCCCTGTTGGACGCCAAGTGGGTGCACCCCAACCGCTCGGCACGAGCCCACCTGGCGTGGATGGCACGGTCCAACAAGATCCCGGCCCGCAGGGTCGACGAGGTCCTGGAGATCGTCGGGTTGAGCTCCGTGGCCGACAAACGCGCCGGCGGGTTCTCCCTCGGCATGTCCCAGCGGCTCGGCATCGCGGGCGCGTTGCTCGGCGACCCCGAGGTGTTGTTGTTCGACGAGCCGGTGAACGGGCTCGACCCGGAGGGCATTCTCTGGATCCGTCAGTTCATGCAGCGGCTCGCCGATGAGGGCCGCACGGTGTTCGTGTCGAGCCACCTGCTGTCCGAAATGGCGTTGACAGCGTCCGAACTGGTCGTCATCGGGCGGGGCAAACTTGTCGCACAGAGCAGCACGGAAGAGTTCGTCTCCCGTGCCTCCGGCAAGTCCGTGAAGGTGCGCAGCCCTCAGCTCGACGTGCTCGGCAAGGCGTTGAGCGCCGAGGGAGCCGACCTCACCGACGTCGAGGACGGCCTCCTGGTGTCCGGATTGGACAGTGGACGTATCGGCGAGATAGCGCTGGCGAACAACGTGGTGCTGCACGAGCTGAGCCCGCAGCGCGGCTCACTGGAGCAGGCGTTCATGCGCATCACCGGTGACTCCGTGGAGTACCACGCGGACGCAGGAACCGACTCCGAAACCGAGATTTCGAACCCGCTTCCCACGGCGGACAACTGACGAGGCAAGGACGAATGACTCTGCTCGCGGTCGAACGCATGAAGTTGCTCACCACCCGCTCACCGTGGTGGTGCGCGATCGTCTGCATTGCGCTGACAGGTGCTTTCACAGCGCTCATGGTCGGTAACGCGCCGGACGCATTCCCGGCGACCGTCGCCATGACTCAGTACAGCTACACGATGGGGCTCGCCGTCATCATGGTGCTCGGCGCGCTGGCGGTGACGACGGAATACCGCTTCAACACCATCCGCACCACGTTCCAGGCGGCACCCAACCGGACAGCGGTGTTGTTGGCCAAGGCGACCGTGGTCGCGATACTCGCGCTGATCATCGGAGAGATCACCGCGTTCGCCTCGTGGGGCGTGTCGTTGTTGCTCGCTCCCGATGCCGATCTGGCGCTCGACAGTGCCGCCGATGTCATCAACGTCGTCGGTGTCGGGGCCGTCTACGCGCTGTCGGCGGTGATGGCCGTGGCGGTGGGGTTGTTGGTGCGGCACAGCGCGGGCGCCATCTCACTGCTGCTGATCTACGTGTTCGCGGCCGAGGGTCTGGTGATGGTCATCCCGGAGATCGGTGACGACATCTACGAGTGGCTGCCGTTCAACGTGGCTCACAAGTTCCTCACCGGGGACGGCGAATCCAGTGGCGGCGATGTCGGTTTCGTGGCCCAGACGCTGTCGACGTCGCCGTTGAGCCCCGGTTGGGCTCTCGTGTACTTCGCGGCGGTGGCGGCTGTGCTGTTGTTCGCGGCGATCGTCGTCACGAACAAACGAGACGCCTGAAACGCAAATATCACGTCGTGGGAGCCGAACTACGAATCGGCGCCCACGACTTTTTTGTGCGCCCAACCGGGTTCATTATCGGTAAAGTTTTCGTGAGTACTCCCACTCGATGCGGTTACGACACGTAACGGCACGTAATAGTGGGTATCTCGGCGTCAGGACAAGCCCGGAGGTGCCCCTTGACGGCGACACGATTTCTACATTTGGAGCCGATGGCCGAGCTCGCATGGGCGGCGGCGATTGAACAACAGTTTCACCTCACGACGGCGTGCTGTCCCGCAGATGCGCGAATGGCCTGGATACACCGGGCTTCTGAACGCAAGGTGCTGGCGCTGTACCGGGCGACTCGGATACATTCGGGGCCCATTCCTTCGCCATGGTGGCTACGTGCCGTGGCCTCCGGTCGACTTCGTTGCCGGGACGACGGTTTCCGGGCGGAGGACCGTATTCATGCGTTGTTGACGAAACGCCCGGGGTGGGAATACGTGCCGTGGGCCGCCGACGGCGAATCCGGTTATTGGGAATTCACGCCTTCCGAACACGGTGTTTCAGGTCATCACATTCCTACGACCGTGTTGCTCACGGACCGCCACGACGGCTGGATCGACGTATTGGCCGCGCACAGCGGTTCACCGCCCGAACCGGTGGCGGTGGCGGGCATCACCGAGTTGAGGCGGTTGGCGGGAGAGTTCGAGGCGTTGCGTTGAGACGCGGACGGCACGGCTATCGTGCGGCTCGTGGGAAGCGAGCACAAGCCGGGTCTGCGCAGCGTCGTCAGTTACGTCAAGCGCGGCGGGCGGATGACACCCGGTCAGCAACGCGCGTGGGATCGGTGGTGGCCCGTGTGGGGCCGGACCGTCTCGGAACTGCCGGAAGGGCCGATCGACTTCACCGACTGGTTCGGCAGGCAGGCCCCGGTCGTGTTGGAGATCGGCTCCGGTATGGGGGAGGCCACGTCGCAGCTTGCTGCCGCCGAGCCCGAGGTGAACTACGTCGCCGTCGAGGTGTACGAGGCGGGGCTCGGCCAGCTCATGCGGCGGGCCGAGGAACTCGGTGTGGAGAACCTGCGGCTGATCCAGGGGGATGCCGTCGTGTTGCTCTCCGAGCACATCGCCCCGGAGTCGCTGTCGGCGGTGCGGATCTTCTACCCGGACCCGTGGCCCAAGAAGCGCCACCACAAGCGCAGGTTGATCCAGCCGTCGTTCGTGAGGCTGGTGGCCTCCAGGATGGCCCCGAAAGCCACTTTGCACCTGGCCACCGACTGGGAGGACTACGCCGAGCAGATGCTCGAGGTGTGTTCGGCCGAACCCACGCTGCGCAACCGTTACGACGGTTGGTCGCCGCGACCCGACTTCCGTCCGGTGACGAAGTTCGAACAGCGGGCCCGCGAGGAGGGCCGGGAAAGCCGCGACCTGATCTTCGAGAAGCTGCCGTGAGAAGAGCCTGACGCGGGGCCGCCCCGAACCGAGGCGGCCCCGACGCGTCACCGCATTACGTCGTCAGTCGTCGGACAGCGGTTCGTTGCTCACCCGCTTCAGCGCGGGCACGCACACCGACGCGGCGATCAGGGCGGTGAGGGCGCCGAGCACCACGGGCGCCAGCACCCACGGTGTCACCACGGGCAACGACTGGGTGAATAACCCGGCCAGGCCCCCACCGACCACGACACCGGTCGTTCCCGCGCCCACGGTCGCCACGAGCGCGGGCATGGCGGCCTCCGTGCGCAACGCCCTGCCCAGCAACCGCACCGGAGTGCCCGCTGCCAGGAGCGCGCCGAAGGTGCGACGCCGGTCCATCACCGAGCCTGCGGTGGTGATCGCAGCACTGCAACCGCTCAACAGCGCGGCGGCCAGGAGACCAATCACGGTGACACGGCGCAGGTCGTCGAGCTGTGCCTGCTGGGAGGCGAGCCTGGTGGACACGCTCTCCACCTTCAGTCCGCTCGCCGCGCCGGCGAGCGCCGTGCGGACGACCTCGGCGGTCTCGGGCGTGACGGACACCGCGACGATCGACGGCTCGGTCTCCAGCCCGGCGGGCAACGCCGCCGGGTCGATCAGCGGCGGAATCGTGGCCCTGCTGCTCTCGGAGCTGATCACGTGGACCGGAACGCCCTCCGGGAGGACCACATCGGGGTCCTTGAAGTTCGATACGGCCGTGCCCTCGACGAGTTCGGGCGAATCCGTGACGGCGATCCCCGGTTCCTCACAGGCCCGTCCCATGTCGACGCTGAACAGCCGCGCGGCGGAGTCGCACTCGACGACGAAAGCCTCCCACCCCATGCCGTCGGTCCGCAGCTCCACGGCCGCGATCCGTTCGGCTCGCTGCTCGATGCCGTATCGGGCCAGCGCCGCGTCCGTGCGCTCGGCCACCGCGTCGGCGTCGGCATCGGCGTACACGTACAGCACCGAGTCCCGAAACGGCGACGACGACCCGGCGAGGGTTTCGAGCGAGGGCAGCACCGTCAGCGCCATCGACCCGGTGAACACCGCCAGCACCACCCCGGCCGACGACCGGAAGGCCCCCTTCGGATCGTGCCGCAGTCTGCGTCCCGCCATGAGCATCGACGGCTTGCGCCAGACGCGGGAGAACAACGCCCCGAACGCCGCCGTGAGGAACGGCCCTATGACTATCCACGAGGCGACGACCAGCCCCAACGCACCGAGCAACAGCAAAAGCCCGAGCTCGCCGCTGATGTTGTGCAGGAGCACGAAGAACACCGCCCCGGCGACGGGCAACGTCAGCAGCCGGAGCCAGTGCGGTCGCCGGGGACGCTCGCTACGGGCGGCGCCCCACGGGCTGCGCACCACCCGCCAGATCCCGACCACGGCGGCCGCCAGTACCAACAGCGGAATCATCACGAGCACGGCGAGGGTCAGCGCGGGCGAGGTGACGAAGTCACTCGCCTGCCAGGTTCCCCCCTCCCACTCCACGTGGGACGCCGCCCAGCGGGCCAACGGACTCACGGCCCATCCCAGCAGCGCGCCCCCGACCGCGGCGATCGCGTTCTCGCCCGCCACCACAGCCACCACCTGACGCGGTGTCGCACCCGCCAGCCGCAACGCCGCGAGGCGCTGTTCCCGACGCGCGGCGGTGAGCCGGGAGGCGGAGGCCACCAGCACGAGACTCGGGACCAACAGCACGACCACGCCCACGCCGGCGAGGAGGTCCAGGTTCGGGTTCCACACCGTGCCCGCCTCGGCGAAGCCGTCGACCAGCGGGGCCACGTTCTCCAGCTCGCTCGGGGTGTGGCCCACGAGCGCGACGAGCTGGTCGGGATGCGTCAACGCCTCGGTGCCGAGTGTCCCGACGACCTCACCCGGAAACCGGTCGGCGAGTTCCGAGGCGGGCAGGTTCCCGCTGAGCTTGCGCAGGGCGGGTGAGAGGAGGACCTCTCCGGGAGCGGGGAAACGTTCGACGCCGGGCGGCAGCTCGATCGCGGAAGGGTCGCCGTGCGCGGCGACGTCGATCCGAGTGATCGTGCGGTCGGCGTAGTAGTCCTCGACGACCATCAGGGACATCGCCGCCTCCTCGCCGTTCTCCACGAAGTCGGCGGCGGCCAGCTCCTGCCAGGCGGCCCGGTCGACGCGGGCCTGCGCGGCTCCCGGCAGTGAGACGAGGAGGAGCATCAGCCCGGCGGCGACCGCGACCCCCACCCCCATGAGGATCGCCGACGTTCTCGTGCGCCGATCGCGGCGCAACACCCGTAGCGCGATACGGAACGTGATCACAACTGCACCTTGCCGTCACGCATGGACACCATCCGCGGCATCGACGCGGCGAGATCACGGTCGTGGGTCACCACAACCACCGCCGCATCGGTGGCGGAGGCCGCGGCGAGCAGTGCCTGCATGGTCTCCGCCCCGGTGCGGGTGTCGAGCGCGCCGGTCGGCTCGTCGGCGAAGATGACGCTCGGCCGGTGTCCGAGTGCCCGCGCGATGGCCACGCGCTGGGCCTCACCCCCGGACAGCTGCCCCGGCAGCCGTTTCTCCTTGCCCGCGAGCCCGAGCTTGCCGAGCCACTCCCGCGCCGTGTCCATCGCCTCCGACCGTGATGCACCGCCGAGCAGCAACGGCAACGCCGCGTTCTCCAGGGCCGTCAGCTCGGCCACGAGCATGCCCGACTGGAAGACGAACCCGAACTCCTTGCGGCGCAGTTCGCTACGCGGGGCCTCGCCGAGTTCGTCGATCCGCTGTCCGGCGAGGAACACCTCACCGGAGTCGGCGGGCAGGATGCCCGCGAGCACGTGCAGCAGCGTGCTCTTGCCCGACCCCGACGGTCCGACGATCGCCACGGCATCTCCCGCGTTGATCTGGATGTTCGCTCCGTCGAGAGCACGCTGGGTGCCGTAGGTCTTGGTCAGTCCCCGGCCCACGAGGACGGGCCCGGCACCGCCCTGCCCACCGAGCGGCTGAATCGTCTGTGTCTTCGAACGCATACCGGGAGCCTCCCGCGCGGCGGGCCTTCCCCACCTCGGGCGAACGGGCGGAAGCGGGGCCGCTGTCTCGGCCGATCGACCGAGACAGAGATGACCGAATGGCCGCGCTGGGACGCGCCCCGACTGCTCTACCGTCGTGTCGTGCCCACCCGGTCCTTCCGCGAACGCGTCACGCAGCCTGTCCACGACTTCGTCGCGTCCCACTTCAGACAGATCGGGCTTCCCGGCATCGTGCTGCTGGCCGCGGTGCTCTGCGACGTTTCCATCATCGTCAAGTCCTCTGTGGACGAACTAGGTCCCACGGGCATCGACCTGCTGTTGCTTCCGGGGATCGTGGCGCTAGCGGCGTGTGCCGTGTGGTCGTACCGCGACCCGCTGCCGGCCGGACTCACCGGCTCCGTCGTATTGCTGACCTCCACCGCCCTGACCGTCGTCGTGGGCGTTCCCTCGTACACGGCACTGCTGGAAAAGATCACCTTCGGCGAGACCGTGGCGGGAGTCCAGCTCGTGTACTACGCGGTGTCGAAGCTTCGTCCGTTCCGGGCGGTGTTCGTCACCGTCGCGCTGATGTTCGCCGCGGTCGTCTCCTCCGGCCTGCGGTCGAGGCTTTGGGGCAGCTCCGAGAACTTGCTGGCGACCGCCTTCGGAGGCACCGCGCTGCTCATCCTGACCGTGCTCGCGGGCGCTTACAACCACAGGGGTCGAGCTCCCGGCCGCGAGCACAACGAACTCGTGGCATTCCTGCGCCACCGGTGGCCGCTGGTCACCCTGCTGACGGTCCTGCTGTTCATGGAACTCTCCTACGTCGAGCCGCCACCGAGCCTGGACATCCTCGTGCTGCTGTGCAGCTGCGGGGCGGCCCTGAGCGCTCTGTTGGGTTCCAAGTTCCCCTTTCAGACGGTGGTGTACTACTGCGCGCTCGTCGCAGTCTCGGGGATTCTCTACCAGTTCACCGGGCCGCTCTACTCCACCCATTACGGCCTCACGTTGAGTCAGATCGCCAGCGGGATGATCCTGGTCGTACAGGTCTTCCGTTACGAACCCACGATGCGCGCGACCTGGGTGGTCGGCCTCCAGTCCGTCGCCATCGGCTTCGTCGTCGCCCTGCACGGCTCGTTCTCCCTCCCCGCCCTGCGGACGCCGTTCGCCCAGGCCCTGCTCGTCCTCGGCATCTGCGTGTCCATCGGCATGTACTTGAAGGCCAGGGACTCCGAGCGGAACCGGATCATCGAGACGGCCGTGGGTGATGCCCAGACCGCCGAACGCATGGCGTTGGCGCGAGAACTGCACGACGTCGTGGCCCATCACGTGACGGGCATCGTGGTGCAGGCCCAGGCCGCGCGGATGCTCGCCGAACAGAATCCCGCGGTGGTCACCGACGCGCTAGCGCAGATCGAGCGCGCGGGCACCGACGCGATGACCGCCATGCGACGGCTGGTTCGCAGCATGCGCAGCGACGCCCCCGCCGGTGCCAGCGAGTTCAGCGAACAGGCCACCACCGACCTCGCCGCGGACCTCCGTCGGCTGGTCGACACCGGAAACCACGGGGTTACCACCGAACTCACCGTCGACGTGCCCCGCGAACTGCCACCCGAGGTGGCGCGCTCGGCGCTGCGCCTGGTGCAGGAGTCACTGACGAACATGGGCAAGCACGCCAAGGACGCGAGCAAGGCGATCGTCGTCGTCGAGACGGTGGACGGCGAACTCCACATCCGGGTCAGCGACGACGGCACCGGAAACCCGGAGAGGCCCCGAGCGAAGCGACCGTCCGACGACTCGGGATACGGTCTGATCGGTATGCGGGAACGGGTCGACCTCCTGCGCGGCCGGTTGTCGGCGGGGCCGTCCCCGGAAGGCGGCTGGCTTGTGGAAGCGTGGCTCCCCCTGACGATAACCGGAAAGGACGGCGAGTGATCCGGGTACTGATCGCCGACGACCAGGACATGGTGCGTGCGGGCTTTCGGATGATCCTCGGTGCCCAGGAGGACATCGAGGTCGTGGCCGACGTCAGCAACGGGGTGGAGGCCGTGCGGCAGGCGCGGGAACTTCGGCCGGACGTGTGCCTGCTCGACATCCGGATGCCGGGGCTCGACGGGTTGGAGGTGACCCGGCAACTCGCCGGTCCCGGCGCCGCGGACCCGCTCAAGGTCGTCGTGGTGACCACGTTCGATCTCGACGAGTACGTGCACGCGGCGTTGCAGGGCGGAGCTTCGGGGTTCCTGCTCAAGGATGCGGGTCCGACGCTGCTGATCGAGGCCGTGCGAGCGGCCGCCCGAGGTGACGCGCTGGTGTCGCCGCAGGTGACGGTGCGGCTGTTGAAGCACTTCGGCCGCAAACAGCGGTCCGACCGGCGCCCCGCGACGGAGGAGTTGACGGAGCGCGAGCTGGACGTCGTGCGTGCCGCGGCGCGGGGACTCACCAACGGTGAGATCGGCGCCGAGCTGTACCTGTCGTTGTCCACGGTGAAGACCCATCTCGCGTCGGTGCAGCAGAAACTCGGGGTGCGCAACCGGGTGGAGATCGCGGCGTGGGCGTGGCGAAACGGGATCATGGACGACGTGTCGTAGCCCTAGGATCGAATCATGACGCTCCGCCTCCGCTCCGCCGTCGTCCTGCCCGCAGACCCCGACTGCTCCGTGCTCCGAGACGCCGTGGTCGACATCGACGCGCACGGGCGGATCGCCTACTGCGGGCCCGCGGACGCCGCTCCGACGGGAGCCGACGCCCCGACCGAGGCCCGGACCCTGCCCGGCATCCTGCTTCCCGGCCTGATCAACGCCCACGCCCACAGTCCGATGGTGCTGTTGCGCGGCATGGGCGGTGACCTGCCGCTGCTGCGTTGGTTGCGTGAGGTCATCTGGCCCACCGAGGCCAAGTTGAGCGCCACCGACATCGGGGTGGGGATGACGCTGGGTTCGGTGGAGATGCTGTGCCGGGGTGTCACCACCAGCGCCGAGATGTACTTCCATCCCGAGCGGGTCGCCGAGAGTGTGCTCGCCACGGGCGCACGCGTGGTGCTCGGCGGGCCGATCATCGACCTGCCCGGAATCGACTGGCGGGCGATGCTGCGCACGACCGACCGTTGGATCGACACCGACGGATTGCGGTTCGGCGACGGTGACCGCGTCGAGCTGTCGTACGCGCCGCACTCGGCGTACATGCTGCCCGTCGAGGCTTTGGAGGCCATCGCGGAGTCAGCCGCCGCGCGTGGCGCGCTCGTCCAGATCCACGTGGCCGAGGCCGCCGACGAGGACGCCGACCAACGCGCCGAGCACGGATCTGTGCCCGCGTTGTTGAAGAAGGTGGGGCTGCTCGACGGCAGGCTGCTCGCCGCACATGCCGTACATTTGTCCGATTCAGACATCGCTTTGTTCGCGGCGAACGGCACCGGGGTGGCGCACTGCCCCGGTTCCAACGCCAAGCTCGCCTCCGGCATCGCCAGGCTCACCGACCTGCGAGCGGCTTCCGTCGCGGTCGGCCTCGGAACCGACGGCCCCGCCAGCAACGACGACCTCGACCTGTGGGAGGAGGTCCAGTTGTCGGCCATGCTCGCACGTCTGTCTACTCAGGATGCTACAGCGGTGAGGGCCGCCGACGCGTTGCTGTTGGCCACCAGGAGCGGCGCCGACGCACTCGGCCGTGACGACATCGGCGCGCTCGAAACCGGCCGCTGGGCCGACCTGGTGCACATCGATGTGGACGATCCCGCGTTCGCCACCGGCCTCGACGTGCCCGACGACCAGCTACTGGCCAACCTGGTGTGGGCGGCCGGGTCGCGGAAGGTCACCGACGTGTGGGTCGCCGGCGAGCACGTGGTCGCCGACGGCGAGCCCACCCGCGTCGACCGCGCCAAGGCGCAGGCGGACGTGGCCCAAGCCGCCGCCCGCCTGCGCTGACCCCTCCCCCCGGATCAGGGAACCGCGCGGCGCGTGGTCAGGTAGGCGGCACCGGCGAACAACAGCGCGAGCACCGTGGGATAGCCGGCCTGCAACACGATGACGGGCTGGGAGGCGAAAAACCGGCCGACCGCGTCCCACCAGTCCTGCCAGGTGATGATCCATCCGACTCCGAAGAGCAACACGCCGAGGGAAATGCCGAGCGTCCATGCCCCGTACTGGCCCCAGCGCTTGAACACGATGCCGAACCAGACACCGAGGAACGACAGCGTCACCAGCGGCACCGTGTAGACGAGGAACTGCAACAGCACGTTGTCGTGCGTCAGGAACGGCAGCGCGAGAAACGTGAGCTGAACACCCCAGCCGTCGGTGGCCTCCTCGACGAACCTGCCCACTGTGAGAAGCAAGCCGTAACCCGCCGCCTGGCCGAGCACCACGAGCGTCGTGGCACCGAAGAACGCCTTCCGCGTCACCGAGAGACCGAGGGCGAAGGGAAACATCTGCGTCATCGTCTGGAGGTGGACGGCGAGCATGATCACGTAAAGGGAGAGGAACCCCCCGGTGACGAAACCCTCACCGCCTTCCGTGTTGTTGATCATCGAGATCAGCAGGTTGCCCACCAGGATGGATGCGACGATCACCAGAGGGAGAACGAGGACCGAGAACGCGTTGACGAGCTGGATCCTCGCTACCCGTACGAGCTGACCCATCACCGGGCCTCCTTCCCGTTGGCCGTACCGGCGAGTGCCTGTTCCCGGCCCGCCGTCTGGGTCGCTCGGACCACGAGTTGTTGAAGCGAGACCGGCTCGAACTGGAGGTTCTCCGACTCATGCTGCGGGGCCGCCCCTTGGAGCGTGAGGCGCAGGACGCCGCCGAGCTGCTCCCGGTGCAGCTCGGTGTACCCCGAGGCGAAGCGCTCCACCGCCTGCGCCGGCCCGGTCACCGTGACCGCCTGCGACCGCAGCGACTCGGAGCTGTCGTCCATGAGGATGCGCCCGGAGTCGATCACGATGACGCGTTCGATGAGGTCGGCGACCTCGTCGATGAGGTGTGTGGAGAGCACGATCGTGCGGGGGTTTTCCGCGTAGTCGGCCAGCAGCCGGTCGTAGAACAACTGCCTGGCCACGGCGTCCAGCCCGAGGTACGGCTCGTCGAACAGCGTCAGCGGAGCCCGGGCCGCCAGCCCGATGATCACGCCGACGGCCGAGAGCTGGCCACGGGAGAGCTTCTTGATCCGCTGGTTGGTGCGCAGGTGGAACTCGTCGACGAGTTCCGCGGCGAAGTCGGCGTCCCAGTTGGGGAAGATGAGGCTCGCGGCCTCGAACGCGTGCCGTACGCGGAAGGTGTCGGGGTACTTCTGCGACTCCTTGATGAAGCAGACCCGCCGCAGCACGTCGGCGTTCTCGTACGGCGAGGCCCCGAACACCTCGATTTTGCCCTCGGTCGCGACGTCCTGGCCGGTGAGCAGACGCATCACGGTGCTCTTGCCCGCACCGTTACGGCCGAGCAGGCCGTGGATGCGGTTGGCGTGCAGGTCGAAGGACACGTCGGACACGGCCGTGTGGGACCCGTAGCGTTTGGTCACGCCTTGCACGCTTGCCACGGTCATGCGTCGTCCCTCCAGGTGTCGATCATCTTCTTGAGGTCCTCGGTGTCCATACCGAGCCTGCGCGCCTCCGTCAGCAGTGGCGCGATGAACTTCTCGGCGAATGCGCTGCGGCGGCGTTCGAGCAACGTCTCGCGAGCACCGGCTGCCACGAACATTCCGACCCCCCTTTTCTTGTAGAGCAGTCCGTCGGACACGAGCTTGTTGATGCCGTTCGCCGCCGTGGCCGGGTTGATCCGGTGGAAGGCCGCGAGCTCGTTGGTCGACGGCGCCTTGCCCTCCTCCGGCAACGAGCCGTCGATGATCGAGTCCTCGATCTGCTCCGCGATCTGCAGGAACAGTGGGCGACCGTCATCCATCAAGGCGACCACCCGGTGAACCACTCAGTTGGTTCATTAGTCATGTGGGTAACCATGCCACCCATGGAGTGGTCGGGTCAAGAAAAAACCGCCCTCGCCGCGAACGACGAGGGCGGTTCTCACTCGAAAGGTCAGGCCTCCAACAACGGTTGCCCCAGGTACTCGCCGGGCCGGCAACCACGCGGAACGGCGAACACGGCCGAGCCGATCGGCGTGGTCCAATCGTTCAGCGAATCCAGTTCGGCCAGCCTGCGCTGGATCGGCGTGAACTGGGCCTCGATGTCGGCCTGGAAAGTGACGAACACCAGCCCGCTGTTGGACAGCTCCCCGGGAGGCGGCGGATCGTCGTAGTTGTAACTACGCCGCAGGAACCGCTCATCGGGATTGTCCGAACGCGCTCGGCGGATGTGCGCGAACATGGGGATGACCGACAGTCCCCGTTCGTCCACCGCATCCAGGTCCGGCTCGTCGTGCTCGTTCTCCCCGGTCAACGGCGCGCCGTTGTCCAGCCGTCGGCCCACCACCAGTTCCCGGGCGGGCCGGTCCAGCTCGTCCCAGGTGTCGAGGTTCATGGCGATGCGCCGCACCACCATCCCGGTGCCGCCACGCAACCACTCGGGCCCGTCGGAGATCCAGATCAACCGGTCGTCGGGACCGGGCCGCAGGTTCCGCGTGCCGTCCAACTGGCCCATGAGGTTACGCATGGTGGCACCCTCGGGCACCGTTCCCGGCGCGTTCTGGAAACCTCTCTGCACCCAGCGAGGCCGCGCGAACGAACGAGCCTGCTTGGTGAGTACCCGCACCGCGTGCGCGACCGTGATCTCGTCGTTGGCGCACACCTGCGCCACGAGATCACCACCGGTGAACTCCTCCCGAAGCCGGTCGATGGAGAACTCGGGCAGCGGCGCGAGCCAACTCGGCCGCAGGTCCTCCCGCCCCGCCGCGGTGAGAAAGCCCGGGCCGAAACCGGCCGTCACCGTCAACCGCGCCGGAAGCAACGCCAGTTCCGGCTCGGTGTCGGTCAACGCGGGCTCGCCACGGGTGAGCCGTTCGATGTCGTCGGTCCACACCCGCATCAGGCGCACCAGCGCCTCCCGGTCCACCCCGTCGAGCAGGTCGAACGCCACGAACGTGGCGAAGGACTGGGCCGGTGTCGCGATACCGGCCTGCCGATCGCCGTGGAAGGCGACGGTGTCCCTTCCGATGTCGACCGATTCCGAGCTCGAACCGCCGTCATCGTCGGCCAGCAGTTCCCGACCGCCCAGCGCGGCGGCGCCGCCCAGCGCCGCCGCACCGGTGGCCAGAAACGCCCGGCGTCCGAATCGCCGGTCCTTCATCAGTGATCACCCTCGTGATCGCCTTCGTACTCCTCCTGTGCACCGCTGAACGACCGCGCCACCACGGTGAACTCGACGGTCGAGTCGTCTTCCGCGGTGACGGTGATCTGCACGTCCTGGCCCGGGAGCACAGGTTCCTTCAGGTTCATCAACATGAAGTGGTCCCCGCCGGGTTCGAGTTCGTACTCGCCACCCGCGGGCACGACGATGCCGCCTTCCTTCTCGCGCATCGTCGGCTCCAGGCTGTCGCCGCCCGCCATCTCGTGCAGCTCGCCCGATTCCGCCACCGGCGAGCTCATGCCCACCACCACGACATCCTTGTCGGAGTCGTTGGTCAGGGTGCCGAAGACGGCTGTCATGTCCTCGTCGTTCTCGGTGGCCTTGGCCCAGCCGTCGTTCAGCGACAGCGCTTCGGCTCCGGCTGTGACCTCTGTGGCGGTGGCCTCGTCGGTCCCCTCACCGTTGTCGGAGGAGCCGCAGCCGGCGAGGCCGAGGCAAGCGGCGACGGTGATCGCCAGTCCGCCGACGAAACCGGGCATACGGGAACGGGTGGAATGCATGGGTCATCTCCTGGGAAAAGCGCATACGGAAAATGCGTCGCGAGCACGCGCGAGCCGTCCGGACGGTTCGTGTCCGGACGGTGCCGTCATCGACGCGACGGTTCAGGCGGTCCGCGTCATCCGGACACGGCCCGCGTGGGTGGAGATGAACCCGGGAGGTCCTCGCCTGAGGACGGTGGTCGACAGAAGCAGGAGCTCACGGAAGCTCCCGCGACGCGGCCGGGGACGGACGGAGATCACCGGCGAGCACGGCGACACCCGCGGCACGCGGACGGCGACCGTGCGCCGCAGCCAGGACCACAGAGCCCACAGCACGTGCTCACCACGCGCCAGGAGCACGGCGGTCAACCCGGTCACCGCGAGGTGGGGGACCGCCATCTCGGGCGCCAGTATCGACGGTTCGACGCCATGATGTACCCCCACCGAGCAGAACACATGGTGGAGCACGACCTGCCCTGCCAGAAGCAGCAGGAACAACGTCCGGCCCGACAACCGCCGACGTGACATGACGTGTACCGACGGCAGCACGATCGCCATCCCGGCGAACAGGGCCGAGGACGGGACGGGCGCACCGCCCAACAGGTGCGCGGCCGCGGCGAGCACGACCACCGTCACCGTCACCACGGTGACGCGTAGGAACCTCAGGGATCCGGTGAGCGGTGTCCCAACACGGTGCGCGCCCACGACAAGCACGCTACCAGGGAATATTCCGGCTACCGGTGGGGACGTGGTCGAATGGTCACCTCGGTCATATGCGCGTCGGGACCGGCGGTCACGGCGGCCCGCACGGCCGCGGCCACGGATTCCGGACGCAGGTACTTCTCCGGCGTGTACTGCCCACCCTCGTGCGCCACGACGTCTCGTTGCATGTCGGTGTCGGTGCGGCCCGGGTAGACCGTGGTGACCCGCACGCCCCGAGGCTCTTCCTCGGCCCGCAACGCGTCGGCGTAGGCGCGTACGGCGAACTTGCTCGCCGCGTACGGGCCCCAGCCCGCTCGCGCGGCCAGGCCCTGGCCGGAGTTGATGAAGACGACGTGCCCCTTGGCCTCACGCAACGCGGGCAACACCAGTCGGGTCAGCTCGGCCACGGCCACGATGTTGAGCTCCAGGTTGTGCCGCCACACCGCGGCCTCCGAGTCGGCCACCGAACCCAGCTTCGCCGCCCCGGCCGAGTGCACGAGCACGTCCAGACTCCCGATGGAGGTGGTCGCCTCGGCCAGCGCGTCGGCGTCGATGAGGTCCACGACCCACGGTTCCGCCTGCGGGAACTCCCGCGCCCGCCCCCGCAACGCGTCGGCGTCCCGCCCTCCGAGCAGCAGCCGATGCGTGGGGGCCAAAGCAGCGGCCACGGCCGCGCCGATACCGCGGGTGGCTCCTGTGACGAGAGCAAGAGGTCGGTCAGCCATGCGTCTACGGTAAACGCGTAAGCCGACCGACCTCTTGGCGGACCGGGTCGAAGGCGGGCAGTAGTCACCGGCCGTACCGGCGACTACCGACCGATGCGGCCCCCACCTTTCTTCCACACCGCCACGATCGCGGGCCGCGCCGGCGAGTCGCCGCCGTCGGGCCAGTGGGACTGCGGGTTTTCGGGGGTTCCGCCCTCACCGGGGTGCTGCACGGCGACCAGCACGACGTCGTCGGTGACCACGGGGCCACAGGCCTCGGCTCCGATCGGGACGGTCAGGAACTGCTTGACCTTCCCCCGTTCCCGGCCCTCGACCGGCACGGAGAACAGGCCGTCGTTCGAGCCGAGGGCGTTTCCGTCGGTGGAGATCCACAGGTTGCCGTAGCTGTCGAAAGCCACGTTGTCCGGGCACGAGATTGGGCTGACTTGGCTTTTGTCGAAACCACCGAAGTAGGTGTCGGCCTCGGCCGGGTCACCACACACCAGCAGCAGCCGCCACGAGAACGTGGTCGACGCCGCGTCGCCGTGGTCCTCCTCCCACTCCAGCACGTGGCCGTTGCGGTTGCCGTTACGCGGGTTGGCCTCGTCAGCGGCGCCCTTGCCCGCGG
Source organism: Actinomycetes bacterium (assembly GCA_021793175.1). Lineage (GTDB taxonomy): Bacteria > Actinomycetota > Actinomycetes > Mycobacteriales > Pseudonocardiaceae > Saccharomonospora. The sequence goes on along the minus strand of JAJYTH010000003.1, from coordinate 56,861 downwards.
CACCACGGTCGCTGTTGTTGGTCAGCGCCGCGTACACCCTGCCGTTGCGCGGGTTGGGTTCGATGTCCTCGGGACGGTCCATCTTCGTCGCACCGACCTTGTCGGCCGCCAGACGGGTGAAGACGTAGACCTCCTCCGCCGTCATCCCCGGAACGTGCGAGGTATTGCCGCTGGCCAGCGGGATCCACTCGCCACGACCGTCGAACTGGCCGTCCGAGGGCAGTTCGCCGCTGCCGTCGATCTCCTCTTCGGGGCTGTTGCCCGTGAACCTCGCGACGTAGAGGGTGCCGTCGTCGAGCAGGCGCGAGTTGTGTTTACGGGCGTGTGCGCTGCGTCCCGGCTTGTACTTGCCTTTGGAGACGAACTTGTAGATGTATTCGAACCGCTCGTCATCACCGGAGTACACGGCGACCCGACGGTCCTTGGTGATCTTCACGCTGCCGGCTTCGTGCTTGAACCGGCCGAGCGCGGTGTGCTTGACCGGCGTCGAGTGCGGGTCGTTGGGGTCGATCTCGACGATCCAACCGAACCTGTTCGACTCGTTGGGTTCCTGTGCGATGTCCCACCGCTTGTCGAACCGCTCCCACTTCCGCGTGGTCGCACCGCCCGAGATGCCGTACCGCTGCAACCGCTCGGACCGCACGGGGTCGGTGACGGTTTCCGCGTTCGCGAAGTACTGGTTGAAGTTCTCCTCACCCGACAGCACCGTGCCCCACGGCGTCACCGAACCGGCACAGTTGTTCAACGTGCCGCGGACCGTGCGGCCCTCGGGGTCCTCGGAGGTCTTCAGGTGGTCCGAGCCCGCGACCGGGCCACGCAACTCGAACTCGGTGTCGGTGGTGATGCGTCGGCTGTACCTGCTCGGCACCACCCGCAGTCCTTCACGCCGGTCCCGCACGGTCTGGACCACGGACAGGCCGTGTGCGGCCCACCCGATCCGCACCTGTTCCTCGGTCGGGTTCTCGGCGTCATAGGTTCCGGCGGGGAACATGTGCGACTCGGTGGTGTACTCGTGGTTCACCACCATGAGGTTCCGCCGGCCGAAGGGGTCCTGGGGGATCAGGCCGACAAAGTCGTTGTTGTAGCCGAACTGTTTGGCCTGCGCCTCGGCGGTCTGGTTGTGGAAGTCGAACTTCGGCGCGCCCGGCAACACCGGATCACCCCACCGGATCACGACTTCCTGGTCGTAGCCGGAGGGGACCACCACCGCGTCGGCGGTGTTGGGCTCGACCGGTTCGAAGTCGGTACCCGGCACCGGCCACGACGGCCTCCCGCCCCGTCCCCGGCCCGCCAGGGCTGGAGGAACGGTGCCCTCGGCGGCCGCGGTCCCGGACAGAGCCGCGAAACCCGCGGCGGTCGCGGACATCACCGCGGTCGCCTTGAGTGCGCCCCGACGCGACACCACACTCTTCGCGACGTCACCGAAGTAGGTGTTGTCCGACGTGTTCGGGGCGGGGTGCGCGCACGCGTTGCCGCAGCGGTACTCGCACGTGACGGCCGAACGACCAGGACGATGAGAACTCAGCAAGGGCAGCAGACGTCTCGGCTCTGTGGACACACGGCCTCCAGTCACTCGAACAAGGCAAGCGCCGGTGACGTTAAGTGCTCAAAGCGAGCCACGGTATGCCTGTCGGTGAACATCAGGCGAACGGTCTAAGCCCTGGTCCGCCGAATCGGCTGCGCGCATACGGACCGTAAGGATCTAGACCTTCTCGGCTGCCCCCTCGGCGGACGAGGCCCTCTTCGGCACAGCACCGCGGTCCGCCCCTCGGCCCGCGGCGAGCAGAGCGGCCGAGAGCACACACAGCACCCCGGCGACCAGGAACGGCGCCTGGGCGAATCCGAACCATTCGGCGATATGACCCACGAGCGTGGCTGCGGCGGCCCCGCCGAGCCAGCGACAGAAGTTGTACCCGGCGCTGGCGACGGGCCGTGGCGCGCTGCTGATCGACATCGCCGTGCCGGTGAACAGAGTGTTCAACAGACCGGAGACAAGACCGCTGACCACGATGGCGACCACGAGCAACGGCTTGCTGGGCACGATCATGACGAGCAGCAGTACGGCGTAGCCGAGTACGGACACCACAGTGGCACTCGTCTCCCCGAGCCTGGCCGACAACCGCGGAGCCAACAGCACACCGGTCACCGCCACGCACGCGCCCCAACCGAAGAACACCAGTCCGATCGCGATCGCGCCCCATTCCAGTACGAACGGCGACCAGGCGAGCACCGTGAAGAACGCGGCCGTGTAGAGGGCGGAACCGACGGACACGCGGAGCAGGCCCGGATGCCCCAACGCGCGGAGCGGATCGGTGATGCGCACGCGGGGACGATCCTCCCGTGCGTCGGAACGTAGGAACACGGCGCACAGCACAAGAGCGAACAACATGAGAACGGCCGTGCCGAAGAACGGGCCCCGCCACGAGATGTCACCGAGGAACGCGCCCAGCAACGGTCCCACGGACAGTCCGAGGCCGAGTGCTGCCTCATACAACAGGATGGCACCGGCCTGGCCACCGGTGGCCGCGCCGACGATCACCGATAGGGCGGTGGCGATGAAGAAGGCATTGCCCAGTCCCCACACGGCCCGTAGCCCGATCAGCTGTTCGATACTGCCCGCCAGTCCACACGCGAATGTGGCGAGCACGATCAGGGTGAGGCCGATGAGCACCGTGCGTTTGGCACCGAATCGCGCGCTGGACGCGCTGGTGACGAGCATCGCGAGCACCTGGATGCCGAGGTAGGAGGAGAACAGCAGTGTCACCTGCGACGGTGAGGCGTCCAGACCCTCGGCGATGGACAACAGGATCGGGTCGACCAACCCGATGCCCATGAAGGCGATGACGGCCGCGAATGCGGTGATCCATACCTGTTTCGGTTGCTCTTTGACGGCTGAGAACAGAGTCGAATGGTTTCGAGTACTCACAGACAGCGAAATCCTTCGTACGCATCGGAGTAACTCACGACATTCCGCCGCGATTCCGTTAGCCATGCCAAGGGAAAATAGTTAGCTCAGGCAAGGATCTGAGCGGTATTCGTCGACTTCATTCCTCGGCGGAGTCGTCCTCACCCCGTTCGGCCACTGTCTGGCCACCCTGTGCGACCTCGCCGTGACCTTCACGCCCGAAGGTGGACAGGTGAGTACCGACACGTGAGTACCGAACGCGTCCGACCGGGCTCCGGCGACAGAACGCTCGTCTGCCGAAGTGATGCTCCGCGAGCGGAACCGAAGTTCCACGAAGTGTCGGACCGCGGCATCGTGAGTACGGTGATCCGGGTGGATGCAGTGGTGTTCGACCTCGACGGAGTCCTCGTGGACTCCGAACGTATGTGGGACGAAGTACGCCGGGCCGTGGTCGCCGAACACGGCGGGCAGTGGCGCGAAGAAGCCACACGGGCGATCCAGGGCATGAGCACACCGGAATGGGCGCGCTACCTCGTCGAGGAACTCGGCACCCGCCTCACCGCGGACGAGGTCGCCGACACCGTGATCGGCAGGATGGCGGCAAGGTACGAATCGGGGCCGCCCATCCTCGCGGGCGCCGAGGAAACAGTGCGGACCGTCGCCGAGCGTCACCCCGTCGCCATCGCCAGTTCGTCACCGCCGGTGCTGATCGAGGCCTTTCTCTCCGCCGCCCGCCTCACGGACCTCGTGCGGGTGGCCGTGTCGAGCGAACAGGTCGACGCGGGCAAACCCTCGCCCGACGTCTACCTGGAGGCGGCCCGTCGGCTCGACATCGCGCCCATGCGCTGCGCCGCCGTCGAGGACTCGACCAACGGCCTGCGTGCCGCGCTGGCGGCCAGGATGGCGGTGGTCGCCGTGCCCAATCCGCACTTCCCGCCGGACCCCAACGTCCTCGCCGAAGCCGCCGCCGTCATCGACGACATCACCGAACTACCGGAGGCCCTGCGCCGAATACGGTGAAGGCCACCCCGCCGCGGATACGCGCGAGGTGGCCTTCGCGACATCGCTTTCACGACATCATCGAGCAAGCGTCCGGAACGCGGTTCAGCGCTCCAGTTCGCCCTGGATGAACTTCTCGACGGAGTCGCGGGCGGTGGAGTCGTCGTACTGCTCCGGCGGCGACTTCATGAAGTAGGACGAAGCCGACAACAGCGGGCCGCCGACACCGCGGTCCTTCGCGATCTTGGCCGCGCGCACGGCGTCGATGATGATGCCGGCCGAGTTCGGCGAGTCCCACACCTCCAGCTTGTACTCCAGGTTCAGCGGAGCGTCACCGAACGCGCGCCCCTCCAACCGGACGTAGGCCCACTTGCGGTCGTCGAGCCACTGCACGTGATCCGACGGCCCCACGTGGACGTTGCCCTTGCCGAGGTCGCGGTCGATCTGCGAGGTGACGGCCTGAGTCTTGGAGATCTTCTTCGACTCCAGGCGGTCCAGCTCCTTCATGTTCTTGAAGTCCATGTTGCCGCCCACGTTGAGCTGCATGGTGCGGTCGAGCTGGACCCCACGGTCCTCGAACAGCTTCGCCAACACACGGTGGGTGATCGTGGCGCCGACCTGCGACTTGATGTCGTCACCGACGATCGGCACACCCGCCTGCTCGAACTTCGCCGCCCACTGCGGGTCGGAGGCGATGAACACCGGGATGGCGTTGACGAACGCCACACCCGCGTCGAGCGCGGCCTGCGCGTAGTACTGCGACGCCTCCGTGGACCCGACGGGCAGGTACGACACCAGCACGTCCGCCTCGACGGCGCGCAGTGCCTCCACGACGTCGACCGGCTTGTCGTCCGACTCCTCGATCGTCTCCTGGTAGAACCGGCCCAGCCCGTCGAGCGTGGGTCCACGCTGCACGGTCACACCCAGCGGCGGGACGTCACAGATCTTGATCGTGTTGTTCTCGCTGGCGAGGATCGCCTCGGACAGGTCCCGCCCCACCTTCTTGGCGTCCACGTCGAACGCCGCGACGAATTCGACGTCACCCACGTGGTAGTCGCCGAACTGCACATGCATCAAGCCGGGCACGCGCGTGTTCGTGTCCGTGTCGCGGTAGTAGTGGACGCCTTGAACAAGCGACGCCGCGCAGTTGCCGACGCCAACGATGGCTACCTTCACGCGGCGGTTGTCGCCCATGCCGGTATCTCCTTACTTGTCATTGCTGGTGTGGTAGGTGATGTCGAGCGGCGATGGCGATGTCGGTCGACGTCGGTGGACGTCAGCCTTGCTCCTGCCCTCGCTGCTCGGCCTGTTCGTGTGCGATCAGCTCGTTGAGCCAGCGCACTTCCCGCTCGCTCGCCTCCAGCCCGAGCTGGTGCAGCTCACGGGTGTAGCGGTCAATCTTCTCCTCGGCCTTCGCCAACGCGGCCCTCAGACCTTCGCGGCGTTCCTCGACACGGCGTCGCCTGCCTTCCAGGATCCGCATCCGCACATCGGCCGGAGTCCTGGAGAAGAAGGTCAGGTGGACACCGAATCCCTCGTCGTCCCAGGTTTGCGGGCCGGCGTCGGCCAACAGTTCGGAAAAGCGTTCCTTCCCTTCGGCCGTCAGCTTGTAAACGCGCTTCGCGCGGCGATTCCAACCGGTGGACACCTCAGCCGGTTCCTCGACGATCAACCCGGCCCGCAGCATTCGCCGCAGAGTCGGATAGACGGAGCCGTACGAGAAGGTGCGGAACATGCCGAGCGTTTCGTGCAAACGTTTGCGCAGCACGTACCCGTGCATCGGTGCCTCGTGCAGCAGCCCGAGGATCGCGAGCTCCAGCACAGTGCACCTCCTCCCGGGAACGTCGGCCACACCGTCGGCGTTGGCCATCGTGGATCGCCGCTACTCGACTACCCAACCTACAGCGCGATTATATCGAGCCGATACATCGAAGTGGCGGATCTAACGGGGGATCGAACCCGCCATCACCGATGGTGTTCATCGAATCGTTACCCGAATGTCGGCGTGTCTGCACGGTTACGCATCGTTCTCTTCGCAGTTCCCGCCGCGGTTCTTCTCGCGACTCTCAGACATCCGACCATCAAAAGCCCGTACCCTGTGAGCGTGCGAAACCAGCGGCAGGTTGTCGACTACGCGCTCCAGCGGCGCGCGGTGCTGGCCGAGTTCTACTCCGGCAGGGTCAGCACGCTCGACGTCTGCGATGCCACGCCTTACCTGCTCAAAGCTGCCAAGTTCCACGGAACTCCCAGCTCGGCGACATGTCCTGTGTGTCACCGGGACGTGTTGACCGACGTGCGCTGGGTGTACGGCGACGAACTGAAGCATGTGGCCGGTTCGGCCAAGGCTCCGGAAGAGCTGGACCGCATGGCCAACCTGTTCAGCGAGTTCACCGTGTATGTGGTCGAGGTGTGTCGGCTGTGCGGCTGGAACCATCTCGTCAAGTCGTACGTCCTCGGAACCGGGTCCCCGCACCCGCCGTCCCGGAGGACGGCGGAGCAGTGACACACGACACCGGCTGCACACTTGTGGCCACACGCGTTGCCGCGGTGCACGTAGGTTCGGTTCACAGAACGGCGTGCCAGCAAGCGCCGATCTGGGAGGGTCTTGAGTGAACGACCAGAGAAACCACCCCTGGCCGGAGGAAGAACCCGGCGACAGGCGCTGGCCCGGTTCCGGTGGTCCGGAAGGGCACTCCGCCAGGCCGCAGTGGCCGACGGGCGATGAACGGCCTCGCGCTCCCCGTCCCCCGGAGCGTCGCCCCGCACACCCCGGGCAACGTCCGCATCCGCCCCAAGGCCCCCCGCCCGCCGGTAACCGGCACCCCGAACGACCTCGCAGGCCCCAGAACCCACAGAACCCTCAGAACCCACAGCGTTCGCCCCAGCCACCACCCGGCGTCCGGGGACAGCAGCCGCCGCGGCCCGGCGGGCCGGACCCGCACGGTCGGCGTTCGCCCGACCAACGGCCCCGCCGCCCCCAGGCAGCGCCGGGAGAGCATCCTCCGGGCCCTCCCGCAAGGCGCGGACAGCACCCGCAGCCCACGTCCCGTTCCGGGGAGGAGGCGCCGCCGCGCGGGCCCCGCAGGCCGGCCCCGCCTCCCGGTGGGCAACGGCCACCCCGCAGGCCCGGTGAGCGACCGGTCGCGGCCGCCGCGGCGGTGCCGGGCGCGCCGGACGAGGCAGAGCAACGCGAACCCGAGCTGATCACCCACCGCGCCTACAACGGCACGGCCGACGGCGGGTTCGACGGTGACGGCTACGACCGTTTCGACGCCCCCGACCGTCCCAGGTCCGGAGACCGGCTGCACGAACCCGGAATCGACGACCCGAACGACACGCCCGCCCCGAGTAACGGCAAGAAGGGCAAGAAGGGCAAGGCGCTCACTCCGGCGCAACGCCGGAAACGCCGCTGGAAGATCATCCGGCGGAGTCTCTACGCCTTCATCTGCCTCTTCTTCGTGCTTCCGGCCAGTGCCTTCGCGATCACGTACTTCCTCGTGGACGTCCCCACGCCCGAGTCCGTGGCCGCACAGCAGGACAAGGTCGTGACCTACCTCTACTCCGACGGGGAGACCGAGATGGGGCGCGATATCCCGGCCGACGGCGGTAACCGCATCCTGCTCAAGCCCCACGAGATCACGCCCGTGGTGAAACACGCGGTCTACGCGGCCGAGGACTCGACGTTCGAGACCAACCCCGGCTTCGACATCAGCGGCATCCTGCGCGCGGTGTACAACCAGTTGACCGGGGGCGTCGGTGGTGGTTCCACCATCACCCAGCAGTACATCAAGGTGGCCACCGAGAACGACGATTACTCGATCACTCGGAAATGGACTGAGATCGTCAAGGCCTTCAAGATGAGCAACGAGCAGTCCAAGTCCGAGATCATCACCGCCTACCTGAACACGATCTATTTCGGTCGGGGCGCGTCCGGTATCCAGACGGCCGCCCAGGCGTACTTCGGTAAGGACGCCGTGGACCTCAACGCCTCCGAGGCCGCCCTGCTCGCCGGGATGATCCAGCAGCCCAGCCGGTCGGAGAACCCCGAGGTACGGGAAAAGCGCTGGAACTACGTGATGGACCAGATGGTGGCCAACAACTGGCTCAGCCAGGCCGAGCGGGACAAGGCGACGCTGCCTGAGCTGATCCCGATCGAAGAGGCCAGGCCGGAGACCATCAGCGGTCCCAAGAAGTACATCCAGCAGCGGGTCAAGCAGGAGCTGGAGGACAAGGGCTACCCGGAGGAGGATCTCCAGTCGGGTGGCTACAGAGTTCACCTGACCATCGACAAGGAGGCGCAGGAAGCCGCCGAGAAGGCCGTCGAACAGGTCATGCAAGGCCAGCCGGACATGCTGAAAGAGGCATTGGTGGCCGTCGACCCGGACACCGGCGGAGTACTGGCCTACTACGGCGGCCCCTACGAGGCGGACGGGAACCAGTACGACTGGGCCTCCGCGCAACGTAACCCGGGCTCGTCGTTCAAACCGTTCGACCTCGTGGCGCTACTGAAGCAGGGCAAGGGCCTCGGAGAGGTCTACGACGGCAGTTCCCCGAGGGAATTCGGTGGCCGCGAGGTACGCAACTCCGAAAACGCCCAGTGCGAATACCCGTGTTCCGTCGCCGAGGCGATGGAACGGTCCATCAACACGGTGTTCTTCGACATCGTCGTCAACGAAGTGGGTCCGCAGGCGGTGGCCGACGCGGCTTCGGACGCCGGCATCCCCGAAAAGGGCGACGGCGTCAACCCCCTGCCCACGATGGACAAGCTCGACGGGAACATCTCCATCGGCGGCGGTGACATCATGGTGTCGCCGCTGCACATGGCTTCCGCGTACGCCACCTTCGCCGCCGACGGAATCCGACACGAGCCCCATTTCGTCGCCAAACTGACCACCGCGGACGGCGAGGTGGTGTTCGACGAGACCTCCGAGGTGGCCACCGAGGGCGAGCCCGCCTTCTCCGACGACCCCGAGGAGAGCAAGCGGATTGCGGGCAACGTCACCAAGTCGCTGATCCCGGTCGTGGAGGGCGACTCGAGGCTGGCCTGTGCCGGAGGACGCCCCTGCGCGGGTAAGACCGGCACGCACCAGTACGAGGACCAGAACGGCATGCGGGTGAACGAGAACTCCGAAGCCTGGATGGTGGGCTACACCCCGCAGGTCTCCGCGGCCGTCTGGGTGGGAAGTGGTGAACACCAACCCATCCGGAACGCGAACAACGCCCCGATCTACGGCAGTGGGTTGCCCGGCGAGATCTGGAAGACCTTCATGGACTCCTACCTCCAGGGCAAACCCATGGAGCAGTTCGAGCAGGTCGAGCCGATCGGCAGGCCCGTTCCTCCGCCCCCGCCGGTGCAGGACGACGCGTCGCCGACCGAAACGCCCGACGAGGACTCCGAGGAAAGCGAGACCTCGGAGACCCCCTCGACCGATCCGTCGGCGCCTCCGGAGGACGAGGACCCGGACGTCACGGTGCCGGAGATGCCGAGCAACCCCGAGGTCCCGGAGCCACCGGGTGACGGTGGCGGGGACGACGAGGATCCGGGAGATCCGGGCGGTTGGCCGTTCGATCGGCAGGACCGCGAGGAGTCCTGATGGGATTGCGCACACATCGCTGAGCACCGACACGTAACATTCGCGACGTGTCCAGCGATAGTTATGGCTCGCAGCAGACTTCGACGCCCGACACCGCGTCGCTGGACGCATCACAGCGGGTGATTCCGAGCTGGTCGGATCCGCTCGCGGAGGCGGTCACCCGCCCCGTGGGCGGGCCGCTCGGCCGCCACGCGGCCGTGGGTCGGCACTGGTTCTGGACTCCGCTGCGCGTCTGTCTGCTGCTGGCGGTCCTCGGTCTGACGGCGGGCTGGTTCGGCAAGGCCGCCTGTATCCAGCAGTACGTCACCGAGCAAGGCGACGTCGAGCTCGACTGGCGCTCGGACAGGCAGTACGTGGCGATGTGTTACTCGGACATCGTCCCGCTCTACACCGCCGAGCGGCTCGACCAGGAGGACACCTTCCCGTACGCCACCAGTTGGGTGGAAAACGAGGGAACCGAGCACGAGCAGGTCCGCTACATGGAATATCCCGTGCTCAGCGGGCTGTTCCAGTGGGTCAACGCCACGCTCACACACGGCTGGGGCGCCGCGGCCCAGTCGGGTTGGTTACCGGGCGCGTTGCCCGTCGCGGTGTATTTCAACATCACGGCGTTCTTTCTGTCCGCGGCCTGGCTGGTCACGGTCTGGGCGGTGGCCCGGACCGCGCAGCGCCGTGTCTGGGATGCGGCGCTCGTGGCCGTGTCACCGCTGGTGGTGGTGCACGCCTTCACGAACTTCGACGCGCTCGCCACCGCCGCGGCGGCCACGGGACTGTTGGCCTGGGCTCGCAGAAAACCAGTCCTCGCGGGCGTATTACTGGGTGCCGGGGCCGCGACGAAGCTCTATCCGTTGTTCTTCCTCGGGCCGCTGCTCGTGCTGTGTCTGCGGGCAGGGAAGCTCGGCGCGTGGGCGCGTACGGCCGGAGCCGCGGCCGTGACGTGGGGTGTCCTCAACCTGCCTTTCATGATCTTCCTTCGGGAAGGCTGGTCGGAGTTCTTCCGTCTCAACACCCAGCGGGACATGGACCCCGACTCGCTGTACAACGTGGTCTCGTACTTCACGGGTTGGCAGGGCTTCGACGGCCCGCTCGCCCAGGGACAGGCACCGACGATCTTGAACACCGTCAGCGGCGCACTGTTCCTGGCGTTGTGCGCGGGTATCGCCTACGTCGCGCTGTCGGCCCCGCGCCGGCCAAGAGTGGCGCAGCTGTGCTTCCTCGTCGTGGCGGCCTTCCTGTTGACCAACAAGGTATGGAGCCCGCAGTACTCGCTGTGGCTGGTGCCGCTGGCCGTGCTGGCCATCCCACGGTGGCGGCTGCTGCTCGGTTGGATGGTCGTGGACGCGCTCGTGTGGGCCCCGCGCATGTTCTACTACCTCGGCATGGACAACAAGGGCCTGCCGGAGGGCTGGTTCCTCGGCACGGTCGTCGTGCGTGACGTCGTGGTGGTCCTGCTCTGTGTGTTGATCCTGCGAGAGATCTACCGACCGGCTCAGGACCTGGTGCGGATCCACGGTGTGGACGATCCCGCGGGCGGGGTGCTCGACGGGGCCGAGGACCGCATCGTCCTACCCCGGCTCCGACGTGGACAGAGGAAGCGGCACAAGTCGCGAGGTGAGCACCTCGATTCCGATCAGAGCCGTTCGCGCAGGAACTCGATGTCGGTGGCCTGATCGTCCTGGGGCGTCTCCACGATCACCGGTGCCGCGGCTTCCCGAACCACCTCGACCAACAGCTCGGGGTCGATGGTTCCCGCCTCGCTGACGATGCCCGCGTGACGATCGCGTTGTGAACCCCACGCGTCGCGCGAGTTGTTGAGGTGCACCAGGTCGATCCGGCCGGTGATCGCCTGCACGCGCTCCACCGTCTCGGCCAGGTCCCAACCCGCGGCGTACGCGTGACAGGTGTCCAGGCAGAACCCGGCGCCGAAGTCGGCGACCTCGTCCCACAATCTCGCGATCATGTCCAGTTCGCGGGCCATCGCACCCGCGCCACCAGCGGTGTTCTCGATCAGCAACGGCACCTCGAAACCGCCCTGTTCGGCCTGCCGCTCGAACAGTTTGCGCCAGTTCGCCAACCCTTCCGCGGGGTCCTCGCCCTGACGGACGTGGCCGCCGTGCACGACGAGGCCGCGCGCCTTCGTCTCGGCCGCCGCGGCGGCGTGCTGGGCCACGGCCTTGCGCGAGGGGATGCGGATGCGGTTGTTCAGCGACGCCACGTTGAGCACGTACGGCGCATGGATGTAGACGGCGATACCCGCGTCGGCGAGGTCGGCCGCCTGTGGGTGCGGCTGCGGCTTCTTCCAGCCCTGCGGATCCGCGAGGAAGAACTGTACGGCGTCCGCGGCTCGTTCGCGGGCCGCCGACAAAGGAGCGTCATCACGGACATGCGCGCCGATCTGCATTCGGCGAGGGTAACGATTCATCCGCCGAAAAATCGAGTACCGTGACCCTGTCCCAGGAATTTGACCAAGATCACATATCAGCGGGAAAAGGCGCGGGACTTCGACCGCACCCGAGGAGTGAGGGCGAAAAAGCTCATGGAAAGCGTGGACCGGAACAACAGGCATATCGGCTCGACGAGCGCCACGTTGGCACTGGCTGGCCTGCTGGCGTTGCTGCTCTTCCCGGGCAACGCGTACGCGCAGGACTCCAACCCCATCGACGCTGGTATCTGCAGAGAACTCGAGAAGAACGAGGACGACGAGCTGCTCGCGTTGGACGCGGAGGTGCTCAACCTCTGGGCCGAGTTCGGTCTCAACCAGCCGGAGTCGCTCGCCGAGGCGTTGAGTGCCTTGTGCGAATCCGGGAAAAACACCGTAGACGCGATCAAGAAACCCTTTCAGGACATCCTCGGGGAAAACGAAACAAAGAATCCCGATTCAGGTGACACACAACAAGGTGAGATTGACGGTGAAAGTGAGACCACCACAACCTCACCTCCGCAAAACACGATTTCCCCGTCCACCGACACATCCGAGAACACCGAGGACTCCCAGAGCGCCGAGGACTCCGACACCTCGGTGGCGGGCACCCCCACGGCGTCGCCTCCGGGTACTGGCGCCCAGGGCGGAGGCCCGGCACGGGCGACGATCGACCGGCTGGAAGGCACCACTTCGGCGCCCTCCACGACGGAGCGCGACCGTGGCGACACGTTCGCCGCTCAACAGCACACCAACCACGATGCGCAGGAGCCCGGAACACTGGACCGACTGCCGTTCCTGCTCGCGGTGATCTCGCTGGTGGTGGTGGCCGCCGCGCTGGCGCACACGTGGGCTCGCCGTAAGTTGCTCCATTGATAAGACAGACACGCAGACACGCCGACAAACCGATACGCCGACATGTCGACAAGTCGATCTGTCGGGAATCCATCGGCAAGCCATCGGCGATGGACCGACACGGCGCCGGACCGCCGGACGCTGCGGGCGTTCACCCGGGACCGGCGCTGTAGTTCAGGTCACTTCCCCGATTCGCGTCACTTCCCACGTCCCTCCGTCGTTGTTCCTAATCGACACGGAGTCAACGAGGAGGACAGTCCAGTGCGGATCAGCCCCACCGCTTTCTCCCGGGTGGCCCGCAGAGCGCTCGCCACGATCGCCGCGACAGCGGTGGTCGGCGGCATGACCGTCCTCACGGCGGGCACGGCGGCGGCTGCGACCGCGGTAGCGGACAACTGCACGGGCGCGGTCGGTGGCAGAGTCGGCGACATGGTGGCCCTGGACGGCGCATCGGTGTCCGAATTGGTCAGAGCGGGTGCCGAGGAAGCCAGGACCATCGTCGTGGTCCACCACCTCACCATCTGGCCGAACCACCTGGCCAGGAAGATCTCCGACACCCAGGTCGAGGTCGGCACCGTCCCCGATGCCCCGACCAGCAGCATCAGCGGCGAGGCGATCGGCGCGGCCGTCCGGCAGGCACTCGAAGGCAAGGCCGGGCTCGGTGCCCTGCCGTCCACCCAGCGGACCACGCTCGACAGCATCGCCGAGACGGTCTCGGCCGCATGTCAACTGACGGTGGAGGCCACCAACCACACCCAGCGGTCCACTCAGCCCAAGCCCTCCTCCGAACCGACTCCCGACTCACCCGACCGTTCGGACGAGAACTCCGCCGGCACGCACCCGCACTCCGGTGACGCGGACGCCGACGGGCGGGACGGCGGCTTCCAGAACACCGGCGAGGCCATGGCCAAGAGAAGGGACTACGACGGCATCCCGGCCGCCGAAGCGCCGGGCGCGGGCATCTCCGTGCCGGAGGACCTGCAGTACGCCCCGTCCAGCGGTGTCCCCGGCGAACCCCTCACTCCTTCGTACGGTTCTCTCGGCGACGAGGACTCGGGAAACAGCGCGCACGGCTCCGATCTCCGGAACGCCGGTGACGCCGACGCGCTGGCGGTGCAGGACCGACAGCAGGCGGTACAGCTGCCCATGCTGCTCGCCGTCGTGGCGCTCGCCGCCGTCACCGCGGGACTCGTCCGCACCTGGGCGCTGCGCCGGGCCTCCTGAGAAACCGCCTGCCCGCGAGGTGCCTGGTCGGGCCCCGCGATTAGACTGTGCGGTCGAACAACCCTCCTGTCACGGACCGTCCGTGACCGCATGAGCCCATAGGAGGTGAGTGGTTGTGTCACGCCATTACGAAATAATGGTGATTTTCGACCCATCGCTCGATGAGCGCACCGTCGCCCCGAACCTGGAGAAGTTCCTCGAGGTCATCCGCTCGTCCGGCGGCAACGTGGAGAAGGTCGACGTGTGGGGTCGCCGCAGGCTGGCCTACGACATCGGTAAGAACTCCGAAGGCATCTACGCCGTTCTGGATCTCTTCGCCGAGCCCGAGGCCGTCTCCGAGCTCGACCGTCAGCTCTCGCTCCAGGAGACCGTGCTGCGGACCAAGGTCGTTCGCAGGCGTCCGCCGCGCGGCGCGAAGAAGGCCGCCGCCAAGGCCGGCGCGAAGGCCTGAGGCTGATACCGGATGGCCGGAGACACCATCATCACTGTGGTCGGCAACCTCACCGCCGACCCGGAGCTGCGGTTCACGCCTTCGGGCGCCGCTGTCGCGAACTTCACGGTCGCGTCCACGCCCCGCATCTTCGACCGCCAGACCGGCGAGTGGAAGGACGGCGAGGCACTGTTCCTGCGGTGCAACATCTGGCGCCAGGCGGCTGAGAACGTCGCCGAGTCCCTGACCAGGGGCGCCAGGGTCATCGTGCAGGGCAGGCTGAAGCAGCGGTCGTTCGAGACCAAGGAAGGCGAGAAGCGCACGGTCGTCGAGCTCGAGGTCGACGAGATCGGTCCCTCACTGCGTTACGCGACGGCGAAGGTCAACAAGGTCAGTCGAGGCAGCGGCGGTAGCGGATTCGGCAGCGCTCCCGCTGACGACCCGTGGGGGTCGGCACCTCCCGCGGGCGGCGCGGGCGGTTTCTCCGACGAACCGCCGTTCTAGCGGCCTCACATCGCAAAGCAACCACACACGACGTTCCTCAGGAGTACATCGTGGCGAAGCCACCCGTTCGCAAGCCGAAGAAGAAGGTCTGCGTGTTCTGCAAGGCCGAGAAGCAGGGCCACCCCGAGCCGATCGACTACAAGGACACGAACATGCTGCGGAAGTACATCTCCGACCGCGGCAAGATCCGTGCCCGCCGGGTCACTGGTAACTGCAGCCAGCACCAGCGCGACATCGCCATCGCGGTCAAGAACTCGCGGGAGATGGCGCTGCTGCCCTACACGTCGACGGCTCGCTGAGGAGGAAGTCAGACATGGCGAAGATCATCCTGACGACCGACGTGGCGAACCTCGGCGGCCCCGGTGACATCGTCGAGGTCAAGGACGGTTACGCGCGTAACTACCTGCTGCCGCGTGGCCTCGCGATCACGGCGACCAAGGGCGCGGAGAAGAACATCCGCACCATCCAGCGGGCCCAGGAGGCGCGGCGCATCCGCGACCTCGACCACGCCAAGGAGATTCGCTCCACGTTGAAGAACCTCGGCACCATCCAGGTTCAGGGCAAGGCTGCCGAGGGCTCGAAGAAGCTGTTCGGCTCGATCACGGCGGCCGACATCGTCGGTGCCATCTCCTCCGCCGGTGGCCCGCAGCTCGACAAGCGGATCATCGACACGGGCAAGCACATCAAGACGCTGGGCAAGCACCAGGTTCAGGCCCGCCTGCACCCCGAGGTGACGGTGGACCTGCAGCTGGAGGTCGTGTCCCAGTAGGGGTCTTACCTCTTCGACGGCAACGGCGGGATCTCGTACATGAGGTCCCGCCGTTGCCATTTCGAGACCCAAAGCGGGAACCCGGGTCCCCCCTGCCACGTCGGACTTATCGGGCGAACACAACAAGCTTGACGCGCTTCGACCGCCCTGAGCAGACTGCTTCTCACTTCGAGGCTTTGAAGGGGACTTGGACATGCACGTAGCAGCGGACGGCGGCGCGGCGGTCAACAAAGCCGTTGGAAGCACGATCGCGGTCGCGGCGCCGAAGATCGCCGGGGCTCCGGCACCCAGCGGGGGTGGTTACAAGTTCTCCCGTGAGGAGATCGACCAGGTCATCGCGGAGTGGGAGGACCTATACGCCAGCCTCACCCACGACTACCAGCGAGCGCAGGACATGGCGCTCGTGCGGCCGCCGGGGGCCGAGCCCGCCAGCGAGGACTTTACGGCCTACGCCAACCCTTCGGGAAAAGCCTTCATGCAGGCGACCCAGAAGATGATGGACTACGTCCAAAAGTACATTGACGCGCTGCGCAACGCCCGTGACGGCATCACCACCCGCGAGGAACAGTCGCAGGAGGACGTCAACAAGGTCGGCTCAGGAGTGATGGAGGTATGAGCCGCACGGCCCGCGCCGTCTCCGTGCTCGTCCTCGCCACCGCGGCGTCCGTGCTGACCGCCTGTGGTGATGATTCAGCGGCGGACTCGTCGAGTCCGCCCGGGCAGACCGACGCACCCGTGTCCTCGGTGGACACCACCGAGGCCGAAGCACCGAAGGTGACGGATCCGCTCGACACCGTCTCTCTTGTGACCGACCCATGTGGAGCGCTCTCGTCCTCCCAGCTCGATCGGCTCGGGCTCGCCGAAGGGGAGGAGCGGCCGAACGAAGGGTTCGAAAGCGGTGCCTGTAGCTGGGAGCGCACCGAAGAGAGTCTGGACTCCGTCAACCTCTCGGTCATCGTCGAGAACGAGGACGGCCTGAACTCCCTCTACGCCGACAAGGAATCCAACGAGTACTTCGAACCCACCGAGGTCGCCGGTTATCCCGCCGTCTACGCGAGTCTCCTCGACAGCAGGGATTCGGGGATATGTGACTTGTGGATCGGCGTGAACGACCACGAAGTCGTCCACATCATGACGAATCTCGCCTCTGCAGAAAACGCTGAAGCGTCGTGCGAACTGGCCGCCGACGCCGCCGAAGCCGTCGTCACCACCCTGGGGAGTTGATCAGTATGCCGTTGTTCCTCGTTCCGATCATCGCGGGCGGTGCCGCCGCTGTCGGTGGTACCGCGGCCTACGGCATCCTGACCCAGGAAGAGGCCGGTGACTACGCGGCGAGCGCCGGTGGTCGACAGCTCGCCGCGCACCAGATCTACGAGCTGCTCCACGCGGGCGACAACGGCCAGTCCCTCATGACCGGGCGGGAGTCGGCCGACACGTTGAAGAACAACTTCGGCGAACGCATCAGTCAGATGGACGCGCTCGCCAGGAGGATGGACGAAGCGTGGCAGGGCGACTCCGCCGAGGCCGCCAAGGCCGGGGCTCACCCGCTGAAGCAGTGGCTGGAGGACTCCCGAGGCAAGCTGAACGCGAGCGACAACACCATGGCCGCGCAGCTTGACGCTTTCAGCTCGGTGCGCTCGCAGGTACAGCCGTTGCCCGCTCAACCGCCGGAGAGCAACTTCTTAAACGACATCACGCCGTGGGAAACCGACACCGACAAGGCCATCCAGGCGTACAACGCCAAGGCGCAGGCCAACGTCGAGGCTTACAACGCCTACTACAGCGCGAGCAGCGCCAACGCTCAGTCCCTGCCCGTCTACAGCACCGTCGACGGCCAGTTCGGTGACATCCAGGTGGACACCAGCGGCATCGCCGGTGGCGGGGGCGCCGGTGGCGGAGCGGCAGGTGGCGCCTTCCCGGGCGGCGGTGCCGGTGGCGTCGGCAGCGGTGCCGGTGGTGGCGCGGGCGCCGGTGGCGGCTACGCCGGTGGTGGCGCGGGCGCCGGTGGCGGCTACGCCGGTGGTGGCGCGGGCGCCGGTTACGCCGGCGGTGGTGCCGGTGGCGGCGCAGGCGGTGGTTACGCCGGTGGCGTGCCCGGTGGCAGCTACCCCGGCATCGGTGGTGGCAGCGTCGGTAGCGGTGGAGTCGGCAGCGGTGCCGGTGGCGGTATCGGTGGCGGGGGCACTCCCAGCTTCGAGTACTCGCCGGGCACCTGGGACGACAGCACCAGCGCATCCGGTTACACGCCGCCGTCGGGTACCACTCCCGGGTTCTCCGGTGGTGGCGGATTCGGTGGTGGCATCGGCGGCGGCAACGTGAACCTGCCCGGCGGCGGAAGCGGCGGCTTCACCCCGGGTGGTTCCACACCCGGGTTCGGTGGTGTCGGCGGTGGTGTGGGCGCCGGTGGTGCCGGCGGTATCGCCCCGGTCGGCGGCGCGTTCGTTCCCGGTGCCGGAGGCGTCGGGGGAGTCGGTGCCGGAACCGGAGGCGTCGGCGCAGGCGGACCGGGGGCCGGTGCTCCGGGTTCGTCCACGGGTGCCGCGGCGCCGGGCGCACGCGGTGCGATGGCGGGCCCCGGAGCCGGCGCCGGAGCGGGTGCCGCCGGTGCACGGGGCATGGCCGGGGTGCCGATGGGCGCCATGGGCGCCGCCCGTGGACAGGGCTCCGAGGACGAGGAGCACCAGACCAAATTCCTCGTCGAGGAAGACGGAGACTCGTTGTTCGGCAGCGACGAGCTGACCGCACCGCCGGTCATCGGTGAGTAGGTCTCTCCGGCTGGACTGGAACCACGAAAGAGGACGAAAACCGTGCTGGAACAGCAGGTGAGCATGTCGACGGCCACCATGCTCAACCTCATTCGCCGCACCGGTGCCGAACCACACCCCGTGCTGTCGAGCACACCGGTGTGGGAGGACGAACGCGCGCGGAAGCAGGCCGAGGAACGGGCCAACACCGAGTTGGCCCACCTCGGGCTGCTCGACGGCAGCGGCGTGCATCGGGACCTGGTAGCCACCGTGGAAGCCATCGCGAATCCCACGTTGGAGTACTACGCGTGGATCAACGGTGGCATCGAGGACCAGGCCGTGAATTACGCGGTGCTGGCCGGAACCGGTGTCGGCGAGGCGTTCGTGCTGGTCCGTAATTCCGATTCGGACGTCGTGGCGTTCGGGTGCGTCCACCCCAACGAACTGATGGAGAACTTCATCGCCCAGTTACCGGCGCTGAGCCCCGGCCGGGGCCAGCCGCTGTGGGTGCCGAAGAGCGTGATGTCGGGTGGTGCGAGGCAGCGCGAATTCGACGGCGAGAACTTCTCCGTGATGAACAACGGTCGGCGCAGCGCCACGGCGACGGAGGCGTCGGAGATGCGCCGTATCCTCGGGCTGCCCAGGTTGGGCGGCGGAAGTCTGTACGTGGCGGCACGCAGCCGTAGCGGCAAACGGGAGCGTGCCGAGCGCCCGGTGAACTACATCGACACTTCCGAGGGGCGTTGGCTGACCGAGGAGGTGCCGGGCAGTGGGGAACCGATGATCGCGTTCCACCCGGCATCACCACAATTGCTCGCCGAGCGGCTACGGAAAGCACATAGTCGGCTACCCATCGCCTGATGGATTCGCACCCGTTCAGCCTACGGTGCGATCACTCTACGCTGCGTAACGTTATCCACAGGTCTAGTCCGGGACGGAGATCCGCCCCGGACCGCGACACGCCGAAGGGCGGGTATCGCGCGACACGCCGACAGATCACACACAAAGTTCTCCACAAGTTATCCACAGGGCCTGACCTGCGTTTTTCATGAAACAGACATAAGTTCTCCCCAGGTTATCCACAGGCTTCCGCACACCTGTGGACAACTAGGGCCAGTCATCAACAAGTTATCCACAGCTGCATCCACAGGTGGAATTGCGATGCTCCGTCCGAGCGATCTAGCGTGCCCGGACAGAGAGTGCGAAACGCGGACTCGTCCGCTCGTCCACACTCGATAAATCATCGAACAGATGTTCGATCCAGCCTTTTTCCGGGAGGTGCCTGCACCAGTGGCGATCACCGACGACCGCGGTTCCGCGTTCACCGGCGAACACGGCGGGTTCGAACGTCAGCCGCCCCAGGACACGGCGGCGGAACAGTCGGTGCTCGGCGGCATGTTGCTGTCCAAGGACGCGATCGCGGACGTCGTCGAGGTGCTGCGTCCCGGCGACTTCTACCGACCCGCCCACCAGGCCGTCTACGACTGCATCCTCGACCTCTACGGACGGGGCGAACCCGCCGACCCGATCACCGTGTCGGCCGAACTGGAACGCCGAGGCGAACTCGCCCGGGTGGGCGGGGCACCGTATCTGCACACGTTGATCGCCACCGTGCCCACAGCGGCCAACGCGGGCTACTACGCCAGGATCGTGGCCGAGAAGGCGATCCTGCGCAGGCTCGTGGAAGCGGGCACGCGCATCGTCCAGTACGGCTACGGGGCCGACAGCAGCGACGGCGGCGACGTCAACGAGGTCGTCGACCGCGCGCAGGCCGCCATCTACGAAGTCACCGAGCGGCGCACCAGCGAGGACTACATCGCACTGGAGGAGTTGCTCCAGCCGACGATGGACGAGATCGACGCCATCGCGTCCAGAGGCGGTACGGCGCAAGGCATTCCCACCGGCTTCGCCGACCTCGACGAGGTCACCAATGGTCTGCACCCCGGGCAGATGGTCATCATCGCGGCGCGTCCCGGTGTGGGGAAATCGACGCTGGGCTTGGACTTCGCCCGCTCCTGTTCCATCAAACACGGCATGACCAGCGTCATCTTCTCGCTGGAGATGAGCCGCACCGAGATCGTGATGCGTATGTTGTCGGCCGAGGCCAAGATCAGGCTCGCCGACATGCGGGGTGGGCGCATGTCCGACGACGACTGGACGCGGCTGGCCCGGCGCATGAGCGAGATCAGCGAGGCACCGTTGTTCATCGACGACTCGCCGAACCTCACGATGATGGAGATCCGCGCCAAGGCGCGGAGGCTGAAGCAGCGCAACGACCTGAAGCTGATCGTCGTCGACTACATGCAGCTGATGACCTCGGGCAAGCGAGTCGAGTCACGGCAGCAGGAAGTCTCCGAGTTCTCGCGGCAGTTGAAGCTGCTGGCCAAAGAGCTGGAGGTCCCCGTGGTGGCGATCAGTCAGCTCAACCGTGGCCCGGAGCAGCGCAACGACAAGCGGCCCATGCTGGCCGACCTGAGGGAGAGTGGGTCTTTAGAGCAGGACGCCGACGTGGTGCTGCTCATCCACCGGCCCGACGCGTGGGAGCGTGACGACCCACGTGCCGGTGAGGCGGACCTGATCCTGGCCAAGCATCGCGCGGGTCCGACGAGCACCATCAGCGTGGCCCACCAGCTGCACTACAGCCGCTTCAGCGACCTGGCCCACGAATAGTCGAGCGAAGAAAGGAGCCTGTTCGGCGTCGGCCGCAGACTCGCGCCGCTACGCGACCAAGGGGTGCTCATCATCGGCAGCGGGTTCTTCACCCACAACCTGAGTGCGCTGAGCACGAGCGTCGACGGGCCGCCACCCTCGTGGTCGGCAGAGTTCGACCACTGGGGCTCCGAAACACTCGCCGGCGGGGACATCGACTCGATACTCGATTTCCGGCACAAGGCTCCCGCCGCCGCACTCGCACACCCGCGTACGGAGCATTTCGCACCGCTGTTCGTCGCACTCGGCGCGCACGACGCCGCACGAACACCCCGCACCGTGATCGACGGCTTCTGGTTCGGGCTCGCGAAACGCTCGTTGCAGCTGGACTGAGCTCCGCAGACAGCGGATCAGGTCACAACCCCGGCACGGGGCAGGACCGATACGGTTACCTCGTGAGCGAGTCGGAAAACGGAACTGGGGGCCGTAACGGCCGCACGAAGAACACGAAACCGCTGTTGTCCGAAGACGCGGAAGTCGTCGGCTGGGTGCCCAAAGGGCTGCGGGTGTCCGCCGCCCTGTCCTGGCGCTTCCTCGTCGTGGTGGCGGCGCTCTATGTCGTAGTCTGGCTCATCGGCTACCTGTCGTTCGTGGTGGTGCCGGTGGCCATCGCGCTGCTACTGGCCGCTCTTCTCGCGCCCGCCGTGCAACGCCTCGTGAAGTACCGCATTCCGCAGTCCATCGCGGCGGCGATCGTGCTGATCGGCGGCCTCGGCCTCGTCGGTGCCCTGCTGACGTTCGTGATCACCCAGTTCACCGCGGGCCTGCCCGCCCTCCAGGAGAAGGTGAACAGCAGTCTCGAACAGGTCAACGATTGGCTCATCAACGGGCCGCTGCACCTGCGTGAGACCCAGATCGTGGACTTCGTCAACAACGCCGTCGACTTCCTCCAGGAGAACCAGGCCACCATCGCCGACAGCGCTCTCTCCACCGCGGGCACCGTCGGCGAGATCCTCACCGGCCTGCTGCTGACGCTGTTCGTGCTCATCTTCTTCCTGGCGAACGGGCAGCAGATCTGGGGTTTTCTGATGCGCGGTGTGCCGGCGCCCGTGCGTAGACGGGTGGACATCGCCGGGCGGCGAGGCTTCGACTCACTCGTCAGCTACGTGCGCGCTACCGCTGCGGTCGCTGTGGTGGACGGTGTGGGCATCGGCATCGGCCTGTGGATCGTCGGCGTGCCGCTGGCCATTCCGCTGGCCACTCTGGTGTTCCTGGGCGCCTTCATCCCCATCATCGGGGCGGTCGTCACCGGAGCCGTCGCCGTGCTGGTCGCGCTGGTGACCAACGGGTTCATCACCGCACTCATCGTGCTCGCCATCGTGGTGGGCGTGATGCAGCTCGAAAGTCACGTGCTGCAGCCGCTGCTGCTGGGCCGGGCCGTGCGCCTGCACCCGCTGGCCGTCATCCTCGCCATCACGGCGGGTATGACCACCGCGGGCATTCCCGGCGCGCTGCTGTCGGTCCCACTGCTCGCCGTGCTGAACTCCGGCATCAAGTCACTGCTCCAGGGCGACGAGGATGACGAGAACGACGAGGAGAGAACCGCCGCGGCGCACGTGGAACCTGGGACGGACGACACCGGCGGCGACGAGCCACCGTCCTACGGCTCGGACAAGGCCCGCAAGGAGCCCGATCCGGCATGACCAGCTCCACGTCCACGTCGTTGCGTGATCCAGCGACACCGTTGTGGTGGGGAACTGTCGCGTTGCGCTGGATCACCCTCGGTTTCGCCTTCAGCGCCGTCCTGGTGCACCACGACAACTACGTCCGCCCTTGGCTGGCGTGGGTGGGCCTCGGCGCGATGTTGGCCTGGTCGTGCGTGACCAGCGTCGCCTACACGCGTCCCGCCGGTCGTGAGGCGTGGATCGTGGTGATCGACGTGGCCGTCACGTGCGCGATCATGCTGACGTCGCCGTTCGTGTTGTCCGAAGCCCAGTACGAGCAGCTCGCTCCGTTGGTGACGACGGTGTGGGCGGCCGTGCCGCCGCTGGCGGCGGGTATCCGCTTCGGGGCGGTGGGAGGCGTCGTCGCGGGGCTGATCCTGACGGGGTGCACGGGAGTGGCCAGGCTCACCCTGGACCTCAACGTGGCCAGCGACGGTGTGCTGTTGACCGCCAGCGGGCTACTGCTCGGTGTCACGGCCACCACGGCCCGCCGCTCACAGGCCGCGTTAGCTCGAGCCATGCGCAGCGAGGCCGCGACGGCCGAGCGGGAGCGTCTCGCACGTTCCATTCACGACAGTGTTTTGCAGGTGCTCGCGCGCGTCCGGAGGCGCGGTTCCGAGCTGGGCGGCGAGGCCGCCGAACTCGCCCGATTGGCGGGGGAGCAGGAAATCGCGCTGCGAGCGTTGGTCACCACGGAACCGAACAGCCACTCGGAGAACGACATCTCGGATCTGCGTTCGGCCCTGCAGATCCTTTCGACGTCGCGGGTGCAGATCGCTGCCCCCGCCGGGAAAGTTCCGATGCCGTCGAACGTCGTGACCGAACTCGTCGCGGCCACCAGAGAAGCTTTGTCCAATGTAGAGAAACATGTGGGACCGTCGGCCAAGGCCTGGGTCCTGCTCGAAGACCTGGGAGAAGAAATCGTGTTGACGGTCAGAGACGACGGGCCGGGGATTCCACCGGGCAGGCTCGAACAGGCGCTGAGTGAGGGACACCTCGGTGTCGCCAAGTCGATCCGGGGCAGAGTCACCGAACTCGGCGGCACGTGCACGCTCGAAACCGCCCCCGGTGAGGGCACCGAGTGGGAAATACGGGTCCCGAGACCGAGATCAGGGAGGAAAGTCCGATGACGATATCGGTCATGATCGTCGATGATCATCCGATCTGGCGTGACGGTGTCGCCCGCGACCTCTCCGAGCACGACTTCGACGTCAAGGCCACGGCGTCCGACGGTGATTCGGCCATCCGGATCGCCTGCGCCGTCCGCCCCGACGTGGTGTTGATGGACATCAACCTCGGCAGCACATCGGGCGTGGACGCGACCAGAGAGATCACCAACGAGCTTCCCGACACCCGGGTTCTGGTTCTGTCGGCGAGCGGTGAGCACGACGACGTCCTGCAGGCGGTGAAGGCGGGCGCCTCGGGGTATCTCGTGAAGTCGGCGTCGGTGGCCGAGCTCGTCGACGCCGTACGGCGGACGGCCGAGGGCGACCCCGTGTTCACCGCGGGACTGGCCGGCATGGTGCTCGGCGAGTACCGGCGGATGGCCGACCTGCCCAACGTGGGCGATCCACCACCGCGGCTGACCGAACGGGAGACCGAGGTGTTGCGACTGGTCGCCAAAGGTCTCACGGCGAAACAGATCGCCGACCGGCTGGTCATCTCACACCGCACCGTCGAGAACCACGTACAGTCGACGCTGCGCAAGCTTCAGCTGCACAACCGGGTGGAGCTGGCCCGATACGCCATCGAACACGGACTCGACCAGGAATCCTGAGGCCTCCCTTGGGGGTCCTTTCAGGGATTCTCCCGGATCCCGGGGACCGGCCCGATGCCTAGCATCGGAGCAATGAACGAGGAGCAGATCTCGGCGGAGCAGCGCAGGCTTCGGGATCTCCGGGTCTCCGACCGAGAACGTGAGCACGTCGTCGAACTGCTGAAAACCGCCATCGGGCGGGGTCTGATCGACCTCGACGAGTTCAGTGAACGCGCCGACACCGCCTACGCCGCACGCACCAGGGGCGAGTTGAACAAGGTGCTCGTGGACCTCCCGGGGTTGTCGCACCCCGAGGCCATCGGAGTCGCCGCCACAGCCACCACGGCCACAGCGCCCGGTGTGGTCGGTGTGGGCGTGCCGAACTACGCACCGGGCGAGCGCCTCGTGCTGCGGTCTCACGGCTCGGATCTCGTGCGGAAGGGCCAATGGACGGTGCCGTCGGCGATTCTGCTGCGCAACCGGTACGGCGAGGCGCGCCTCGACTTCAGCGAGGCGAATGTGACCAGCGACGTGGTGCACATCGAGCTCGACGTGAAGTGGGGGTCGGTCTACTTCACCATCCCGGAGCACGCGTCCTTGGATCTCAATGCGCTGGATGACGTGAAGTGGTCGAGTGTGAACGACAAGACCCGAGGCGGAGCGGGCAGTCCCCGGTTCGTCGTCACCGGCCGTCTCTCGGCCAGCTCACTGACCGTCCGACACCCGCGCAAGGGCCTGTTCTGGTGTTAGGCCGCGTCCTTCCGGCTTTCTAGGCCTCCCTCGCCGCCACGCGGGCGGCCGCCGCCGTGGGGGCGGCCAGTGCGGCGCGAGCGGCGCGCTCACAATCGTCGAAAGTCACCGCCGCGAGGCTCGCGCCCACCGCGCGCACCGAGCCCGCGTTCATGGACAGGCTGCTGATGCCGAGTCCGGCGAGTACGCGGGCCAACAGCGGATCGGCGGCGGCCTCGCCACACACGCCCGCGGGCTTGTCCTTCTCCTTCGCTGCCTCGCCGACCATCGCGATGAGCCGCAACAGGCCGGGCTGCCACGGTTCGTTCAACGCGGCCACCGCACCGAGCTGCCGGTCGGCGGCGAACGTGTACTGCGCGAGGTCGTTGGTGCCGAGCGAGACGAAATCGACGGCGTCGAAGACCTCCCGGGCCGTCAACGCGGCCGAGGGCACCTCGATCATCACTCCCGCCCGGGACAGCCCCGCCGCACGTACCCGGTCGGCGAACCACGCCGCCTCCTCGGCCGTGGCGATCATCGGAGCCATCACCGAGACGTCGGCCCCCACGTCTTCGGTGGCGCCCGCGATGGCCTCCAGTTGCCGGTCGAGCACGCCCGTGCGCTCCAACGACACCCGGATACCCCGCACGCCGAGCGCCGGGTTGGGCTCCGCCTCCTGCGACAGGAACACAAGCGGCTTGTCCGCTCCGGCGTCCAATGTCCGCACGATCACGGGCTTGCTGCCGAACGGTTCGAGCACCGCGGCGTAGGCGACGCGCTGCTCGGCCACGGTGGGCTCGGAATCGACGTCGAGGTAGCAGAACTCGGTGCGGAACAGACCGACTCCCTCGGCACCCGTCTCCGCGGCCGCGCGGGCGTCGGCGGGCGCTCCCACGTTGGCGAGCACCTTGATGCGCCGACCGTCCGACGTGGCACCCACGCCGTTCCAGTCGGCCCCGGCCGCTTCGGTCGCCGTCACCACGGGCGCGTCCTTGTCGACGGCCGTCACCACGCCGGTGTCGCCGTCCACGGCCACGGCCTCGGCCTCGAACGAGAGCGCACCCTTCGCCGCCACGACAGCGGGAATACGCAGCGACCGCGCGAGAATGGCGGTGTGGCTGGTCGGGCCGCCCTCCTCGGTGATGAGAGCGAGCACCTTGGCGGGATCGAGCGAGGCGGTGTCGGCGGGAGCCAGGTCGCGGGCGACGAGCACACTCGGACGCTGCAGATTCGGCACACCGGGCGGCTCGATACCGAGCAGTTCGGCGATGATGCGGTCGCGCACGTCCTGGATGTCGCGCACCCTTTCGGCCATGTAGCCGCCCGCGGAGGACAGCGCTTGGGCGAAGTTGTTCGCCGCCTCGTACACCGCCCTCGCCGCCGGGATGCGTTGCGCGGTGACAAGCTGCTCGGCCTGACTCACCAGTGCCGGGTCGGACGCCATCGCAGCCGTGGTCATCAAAATCGTCGCGGCGTCACCACTGGCCGCCGCTGCGGTCGCTTCGAGACGCGCGGCCACGGCCTGTGCGGCCGGTGCGATCCGTGCCGCCTCCGCGTGGGGATCGTCGGGAGGGGGTGTACTCGCCGGCTCCTCGATCGACTCGGTAACCCGGACGACGGGACCACTCGCGCGGCCGGGGCTCACTCCGACCCCGGAGACCTGCGGTTGGTGCATGCTTACGCTCACTCTAATTCGGCGACAGTCGGATACGAGGGTTGGGCACCTCGGCGAGTGACCGAGAGTGCCGCTACCCGCACGGCCGAAGCGACCGCGTCGGGTAGTTCGGAATCACGGGCCAACGCGGTGGCCAGAGCCCCCGCGAAGGCATCACCGGCACCGGTCGTGTCGACGACATCGACGGTGGGTGAGGGTATCTCACTGAGCCCGGTGGACTCGACGACGACGGCTCCGCGTGCCCCCGAGGTCACCACGGCGGCGCGGGGACCGAGATCGAGCAGCTTCGACAGCTCGGCGGTCGAGACCGCATCGTCGTCTTCGTCGGCGGCCCCCAGCAGCCAGGCCGCTTCGTGCTCGTTGACGAGCAGGATATCCACATCGGCGAGCGTGGATTCGGCCACCGAGGCCACGGGGGAGAGATTGAGGATCGTGCGCGTTGCCGTCTCGGCGGCGGAGCCGATCGCACGTTCAACGGTGTCGAGCGGGATCTCCATCGACACGACCATCACCTTGGGCGACCGCACGGCGGCCACCACGTCGTCGGGGCGCAGCGCGTGATTGGCGCCGGGCGAGACGAGGATGGAGTTCTCGCCGTCCGGGGTGACCGTGATGAACGCGAGTCCCGTCGGCCGTGACACCACACGCACGAGTCCGGTGTGCACACCGGACTCACGCAGTGAGTCGAGCAGGAGCCCGCCGTGCGCGTCGTCGCCGACAGCGCCCAACAGTGCGACGTCGGCGCCCAGTCTGGCGGCCGCTACCGCCGTGTTGGCGCCCTTACCACCGGGCAGGATCTCCGTATCCCCACCGAGAACGGTCTCGCCGCCACCGGGACGGCGGTCGGCGGTGACCACGAGATCGGCGTTGGCCGATCCGACGACGAGCACCTGTGCAGTCACATCAGCCAGGGTGCCACGGAAGTAGGTCCGTCCGCCGCAGCGTTTCGAGTTGTGGGTATGTGAAATCCTTTGTAACTTTCACACCCACCAGAACAAGAGGCAGACGAGAACCTCCCGCGGGTCACCCGATAGGGTGAACTTTGTGTCAGTGAGTCACAATACTGACACGGGGAGTTCTTCACTGGAACCACCGCCACAGTGCGGGGTGTGTCCGAAGTCCCACAGGGACGATCGGGCATCGGGTCGCCGGCATCGGTCACGTAGCCCCCCGAGTGATCGGTGCCGGCGGCGCCCGACCCTTTTCACTTCACCACGTTCACCAGCCGGCCCGGCACCACGATGACCTTGCGTGGCTCCGCGCCTTCCAACGCCGCCACGATCTTCTCATCGGCCAGAGCCGCCGCCTTCACCGCGTCCTGATCGGCGTCCGCGGGCACCGTCATCCTCGACCGCACCTTGCCGTTGACCTGGATCGGGTACTCGACCGTCTCATCCACCAGGTACCGCTCGTCCGCCGTCGGGAACGGCCCGTGCACCAGCGATTCCGAGTGCCCCAGACGGCTCCACAGCTCCTCGGCGATGTGCGGGCACATCGGAGCCAGCATCAGCACCAGCGGCTCCGCCAGCCCCCGCGGAGTCGCCGCGGCCGAACCGTAGGTCTTCGTCACGTAGTTGTTCAGCTCGATGAGCTTCGCGCCCGCCGTGTTGAACCGCAGATTCGCGTAGTCCTCGCGGACCCCCGCGATCGCCCGGTTCAACTGCCGCAGGTCCTCATCGGACAGCTCGGCGTCGTTCACCCGCAGCTCGCCGGTGTTCTCGTCCACCACCAGCCGCCACAACCGCTGCAGGAACCGGTGAGCGCCCACCACGTCCTTCGTCGCCCACGGCCTCGACACGTCCAACGGGCCCATCGACATCTCGTAGAACCGGAACGTGTCCGCACCGTAGTTCTCGGCGATCTCGTCAGGAGTGACGACGTTCTTCAGACTCTTGCCCATCTTGCCGTACTCCTGCTTGACCTCCTCGCCCTTGTAGAAGAACTTGCCGTCGCGTTCTTCCACTTCCTCGGCGGGCACGTACACACCGCGGGAGTCGGTGTAGGCGTAGGCCTGGATGTAGCCCTGGTTGTACAGCCTGCGGTAGGGCTCATCCGACGACACGTGACCCAGGTCGTAGAGCACCTTGTGCCAGAACCGCGAGTACAGCAGGTGCAGCACGCCGTGCTCCACCCCGCCCACGTACAGGTCCAGACCGCCCGGGTCGTTCTCGCCGTGCAACTCGGGACGCGGCCCCATCCAGTAGCGCTCGTTGACCGGATCGACGAACCGCTCGTCGTTGTCCGGATCGATGTAACGCAGCTGGTACCAGCACGAACCCGCCCACTGCGGCATCACGTTGGTGTCACGCCAGTACTTCTTCGGCCCGTCGCCCAGGTCCAGCGTCACCTCGACCCAGTCGGTCGCCCGCGCCAACGGCGGTTCGGGCTCGGCGTCGGCGTCCTCCGGGTCGAACGTCTTGGGCGAGTAGTCGTCGACCTCGGGCAGCACGACCGGCAACTGGTCCTCCGGCAGCGCGATGGGCATGCCGTCGGAGTCGTAGACGATGGGGAACGGCTCGCCCCAGTACCGCTGGCGGGCGAACAGCCAGTCACGCAGCTTGTAATGCACCGTTCCCTCGCCGTGGCCGTTGCGCTCCAGCCACTCGATGATCGTGTTCTTGGCGTCGTCGATCCCCAGGCCGTTGAGGTCGATCTCGTCGTTGGCCGAGTTGATGTGCGCACCGTCGCCGTCGAACGCCTCGCCGTCGAAGCCCTCGCTCGGCTGCACCGTGCGCAGGATGTCCAGGCCGAACTTCGTCGCGAAGTCCCAGTCACGCTGGTCCTCGCCGGGCACGGCCATGATCGCGCCGGTGCCGTAGCCCATCAACACGTAGTCGGCGATGAACACGGGGATCTGCTTGCCGTTCACCGGGTTCGTGGCGTACGCCCCGATGAACACGCCCGTCTTCTCCTTGCTCTCCTGCCGGTCGAGCTCGGACTTGCGCGACGTGTCGCGCCGATACGCGGCCACGGCCTCGGCCGGATTCGCCGCACCACC
This sequence comes from Actinomycetes bacterium, assembly GCA_021793175.1. Taxonomy (GTDB): domain Bacteria; phylum Actinomycetota; class Actinomycetes; order Mycobacteriales; family Pseudonocardiaceae; genus Saccharomonospora. Next base: position 26,887 of record JAJYTH010000003.1, on the reverse strand, counting down.
GGTCCAGCGTTCGTCGACCCCCTCGGGCCACTCTGCGGGCACCAGCTCGTCCACCAGCGGGTGTTCCGGCGCCAACACCATGTACGTGGCTCCGAAGAGCGTGTCGGGACGCGTGGTGAACACCTCGACGGTGTGTTCACCCGCGCGGAACCGGACGTTCGCGCCACGTGACCGGCCGATCCAGTTCCGCTGCATCGTCTTGATCTTCTCCGGCCAGTCCAGCCGGTCCAGATCGTCGAGCAGACGGTCGGCGTACGCCGTGATGCGCATCATCCACTGGCGCAGATTCCGCCGGAACACGGGGAAGTTGCCGCGCTCGGTCCGCCCCTCCGCGGTAACCTCCTCGTTGGCCACCACCGTGCCCAGGCCAGGAGCCCAGTTCACCGGCGCCTCGGACAGGTACACCAGCCGGTGTGAGTCGATGATCTCCCGCTGTTCCTTGCTCGACAGCTCGTTCCACGGACGACCGTCCGGTGTGGCCCGCCGTCCCTCGGCGTAGGCCTTCTCCAGCTCCGAGATCGGCCGCGCCTTGTCCTGCTCGGTGTCGTAGTAGGAGTTAAAGATCTGCAAGAAGATCCACTGCGTCCACCGGTAGTAGTCGATGTCGGTGGTCGCGACCCGACGACGCTCGTCGTGGCCCAGACCCAGCCTGCGGATCTGTGCCAGGTACCGCTCGATGTTCGCCTCGGTGGTGGTGCGCGGGTGCGTGCCCGTCTGCACCGCGTACTGCTCCGCGGGCAGGCCGAACGCGTCGAAACCCATCGTGTGCAGCACGTTGCGCCCGATCATGCGGTTGTACCGCGCGAAGACGTCGGTGCCGATGAAACCCAAGGGGTGCCCCACGTGCAGCCCCGCACCCGACGGATACGGAAACATGTCCTGCACGAACAACTTGTCGGACGGCACCTCGGAATCCTTGTCGGCAAGCGAGCCCACCGGGTTCGGTGCGTGGTAGGTGCCGTGGGCGGACCAGTGGTCCTGCCAACGCTGTTCGATCCATCCGGCCATCTCCGCCGTATAGCGGTGTGCCGGGACCGCTTCGGTGCCGTCCGTCATCGCCGTTCCTCCCGTGAACCCGCCTCCAGAAACAACGCAACCCCCCAGCCCGAAGGCGTGAGGGGTTTGCCGCACCGACCGAGAACCGCGGTCAGCGCGGCCCGCTAAGAAGCAGGTGTGCCGTCTTCATCACCGTTTATGGTAGCCGCCCGGCGCACCCCGTTTTCCGAAGCCCCTGCATACGACGTTGTGAGTCGTGGGCAACAGCACGCGGGCACACCACCGCCGTCCGAGGCGCGACGCAGTATTCTCGCAGTCGTGTTCGTGCTCGCGTTGATCCCCGCAGTGTTCGGCGTCCTGGTCGGTTGGGGTGGATTCCTCGGCTGGAGGGAGAAGCTGCCTCGGTCCCGGGGCGCGGGAGTGCGCACCGAGGCCACCATGCGCAGTGACGAGGCGTTCCGGGTGGCCAATCGGGTGGCAGGACTGCCGACGATGATCGCCGGAGGGGTGGGCGTGTTCTCCAGCGCCGCAGCCCTGGCGATGCCAGACACCCTCGGCACGATCATGGCCGTGGTCTTCGGCGTGATCGCCGTGTTCGTTCTCGTCGCCGGTGGTGGCGTGCTCGGTCACCGCGCGGCCAGTGTCGTGCCCGCCCCCGTCGAGCCCGCGGGTTGCGGCAGCTGCGCGTGCTGCGGTGGTTGCGGCACCCAGAACTAACCGTCGGAGACCGTGTCCGCAGCCTGCGTAGTCGTGTCCGCAGCCTGCGTAGTCGTGTCCGCAGCCTGCGTAGTCGTGTCCGCAGCCTGCGTGCCGAATCGGCGCAGCGATGCGTTACCCATCGCCAGCCCGGCAAGCCCCAACAGACACAGCACTCCACCCGACACCGCCGCGAAGGCGGGCGAGGTGAGGCCCGCGACCGCACCCGCGCGGAAGTTGCCGATGTCGGGGCCGGAAACCCCGAGCACGTACTCCACGCTGCTCACCCTGCCTCGATGGGAATCCGGGATCGCTAACTGCACCAGCGTGCCGCGCGTGGCGACGGAAACGGTGTCGGCCACGCCCGCCACCGCAAGACACACCAACGCGAACCACAAGGACTCGGCCAAGCCGAAGACCGTGAGCGCCAGACCCCTCACCGCCGCGGCGGCGAGCTGAACCACTCCTAGTCGTCGCGCCCGATCGCTTTCGGTCCCGGACGTTCTCGCGTGCTCGACGGCCTCACGGTCGGCAGCCGCAACACCCCGTAGGCGTCGATCACGAGGCTGCCCGCATCCGCCGCGTAGCAGATACCCGGTCCCCAGACTCCGGTGACGACCCCGCCCAACGCCGGCCCGACGAGCATCGCCACCTGAAAACTCAGATTCGACAGGGCCAGCCCCGCGCTCAGCTGCGTATCCGGCAGTAAAGCGACCATGAGCGTCCTTCGTGCCGCTGCTCCCAGACCCGCGAACGCGCACTGGGTCGCCACCAGCGCAAGCACCAGTCCGAACGAATCGACTCCCGCAAGCGCTTGCGCCGCCATGGCCGCGGCGACGAACACCTGCCCCACGGTGGTGGCGAGCACCAACCGACGACGGTCCACGACATCCGCGAGCGCACCGCCCACCAAACCGAACACCACCATGGGCACGGCTTGGGCCAGTCCGAGAGCTCCCACCGCAACCGAGCTGTCCGTGAGATCCCAGACCTGTACGAGCACCGCGATCACCGCGAGTTGATGCCCCAACGTCGAGCACGAAGTACTGATCCACAACCTGCGGAACGCGGCACTCGTCCGCAGCGGGCGGACGTCGAGTAGTCCACCCAGCGAGCTCACGACTCGACCTCTCCGCGCTCTTCGTCGCGGGTCAGCCGTTCGGCGATGCGGTCCCGGAACGGGCGTCTACGCAGAGCCTGCTCCATGTCGCGAACGGTTTGGGCCAACGAGTACGGCAGTTCCGCATCGAGCTCGGCCATCGCCTCCTCGGTGGCCCGCCATTCGGCTTCCAAAAACGGCAGGAGTTCACGCGCGGCGTCGGTGAGCTCCACGATTCGGGTCCGCGCGTCCCGGCCAGGTCGGGTGGTGACCAGCCCGTCGCGTTTGAGCGCGCTGACGGTCTGGCTCATGGCCGAGTGCGTGACCACGGCTGCACAGGCTGCAGACACAGCTGCGCAGACTGCGGACACGACTGCACAACCTGCGGACACGGTGACGCAGGCTGCGGACACGCCCGGGATCAGTTGCGTTGGAGGTCGCCCGGGTGCGTGGCCAGTAGTGCCGTGGGCAGGCCTTGCCTGCGCAGGACGTGGCCCCACAGGTCGCGCGTCGGCCCGGCCAGCACGTCGCTGGGCAACGCGGGCACGATCAACCAGTCGCCACGTTCGATCTCACTCGCCAGCTGTCCCCCGTCCCAACCGGCGTAACCGGCGAAGACCCGCAGCCCCCGAACCTTGGTGACCAGCGAGTCGGGGTCCGAGTCGAGGTCCACGAGCGCCACCGGGCCCCGCACGCCGATCACGCCGGGCACGGTTGCCGCGGTCTCACCCGTGCGCAACGCCGCCAGACACAACGCCGTCTTCTTCTCCACCGGCCCGCCCACGAACACCGACCGGGGCTCGGCGACGTGGTCACCCCAGTGCGGCAGCACCTCGTGTACCGCCACTTCGCTGGGCCGGTTCAGCACGACCCCGAGAGTGCCCTCGGCACGGTGGTCGATCACGAACACCACCGTCCGGCGGAAATTGGGATCGAACATCGTGGGGGCAGCGACCAACAGTGTTCCCGGTTCCACCTGGGCGTCCGCTCTCACACCACCATGATCCCATCCCCGCGCTCCACAATCGTGCGGTGTTCACCGTCTTGTCGGGATCGCGGACGGTGCGCGCTAGGCTCCTCGCTCGTGACCACGGCTGGCAACACGGCACCGATCACCGTCACCTCGGCCGACGGCCTCGTTCGCGCTGCCATCGACTCAACAGGGCAACTGGTCGGTCTGGAGTTCGCACCGGACACCTTCGAACAAACCGATCCCGCCGAGCTGGCGCGGACCGTTCTGGCCGTCGTACGGGAAGCGAGGAACGAGACCCCGCCCGACATCGACCCGCCGACCCGGCAACTCACGCCGCTGCGTCCGCCGAGGCCGACTCCGAAGCGCGCCCGACGCGCCCGCTAGGTTGAAAAACGGGCTAACTCGTTGCTCACAACCGCAGCACTCTGCCACACCGTTACCCCAAAGCACGGTAAAACACGTGTGAAGACACAGGGGAAAAACTGACCGAGGGGGAAACCGTGCGCCACAGAGTCGAGGTGGCCGACCGGCCCGATGTGCTGTACGCCTTGTGGGACGGTCGAATCTTCCGAGCGAGCCACTCGAGTGCCGACGGAACCGTCCTACTCGTCGTACTCGAGGACGAGGAGGCCCCCGAGGGCTTCGACACCGAGTTCGACGGTAGGCCGGCGAAGGTGGTGTCGCAGCAGGAAGCACCGGCTACCTTCGCCATCCACACCTACTGTCTGTACGACGACGAGCCCTACCGCATCGAGCCGCGCTCCGATGAGGCCGAGCTGACCCTGCGCTGGGCCGGCACCGACGAACGTCTCGCCGAAGAACTGGGTCTGGTCGACTTCAGCACCACCACCGACGACCCGGATTCGCTGACCGCGCTGTGGCAGGAACGCCACGACTTCGCCGACGAGAACACGCCCCGCAGCGAACCGGGTAGCGGCGACGCTCAGCTGTTGTTGCGGGCCATCGGACGCACGCTGCACGGTTTCCTTCCCTCCGGTTGGCAGCGGGTCGCCGCACAGTTCCGCCAGGTCGGCGACTACTCCGAACTCGAGGTCAGGGCGGTGGCCGGTGACGTCATCGTGGCGCTGTCGGCACCTCCGCACCTCGGTCAGTTGTTCTCGCAACTGCGCTCGGCGATGTATTCCGCCGACGAGGGGGCCTGGTTCCAGGGCACGTACACGCTCGATTCCGAGGCCAACTTCGACTTCGACTACGACACCGAGAACGAGCCGTCGTGGCGGTTGGGTCCCGACGGCCGTGAGACGGTCGCGAGTTACGACGCCGAACTGCGGTACTTCCCGAGGAAGCAGGTGCCGCGTTGGCTCGCCGCCAAGGCGGGTCTTCCGCTGGACGTGCGGTTCCGGCAGGCGAAGGTGGTCGACGCGCACGCGCCGGGCGAGAAGCCGGTGGTCAACCGCCCACCGGTGCCGCAGGAGCTGGTTCGCGACATCCTGAACTATCTCTACCGGGCTCCCGTCGTGCACACCAAACCCGGCGCGTTGCCCGACATCTTCGTGCCGGGCCCACCCAACGTGCCCGACGCCTTCCACACCGACGGCACGTGGATCTGGCCCGCCGCCGTACCGCACTACCTGCGTAAATACGGCGTGCCACCCGAGTCTGACCTGCTCGAACACATCAAGGCCAACAACTTTCGCGTGCCCTACGTCGAGCCGCAGCTGCGGGCCACCGCCCAGGCCGACGTGCTCGGCGCTCCACGTCCGCCGCAGACGGTCGACGGCGTGGACGACGATCCGGTGGCTCGCGTCGAGCGGGGTGAGGAACCTCAGCGGCCGCTGAGGGCTTCGGAGGTGCTGCGGGCGCTGCGTGCCCGGTTGGGCGAACACGGTGTGGTCGACAGCGCCTACCGCATCGGCGGGGTCGCCGACGGGGCGTGGTGTCTGCGTCGCACGCCGCGGGGCTGGGAGGTCGCCCGGCACGCCGAGGGCGCTCCCGTCGAGCCGAGGTATTTCCGGCGGGCACAGGACGCCGCCGAGGCACTGTTGGGTGCGTTGCTGCTGTTCCCCGGTCGGGCCCGCACCGGCGTGGCCGACGAGGTCGAAGCGCAGGAGCCCCCGGCTCACGCAACCGACTGGCCGATCCTGCCGTTGCGCGGTGAACCCCCGTTGCCCTTCTACAGGGGCAAACGTTTGCTCACGTTGCCGGCGGGCACGGTGGTGGATCGCTACGGCAACGAGGCGGGCAACCTCGTGCACCCGCAGGACACTCCGTTCGCGGAGACCTCACTGACGTTCGAGCGCGAGTTCGAACGGCACCGTTACCGCGTGGTCAGGCCGATCCGGGTGCTCAGCGGCGTGCTGCGGGCCTGGGGTCCGTTGCCTGGTGGAGCGGTGGGGTACCTGCTGCCTCGGGCGATCGGGCAGCACCTGGAAAGCGGCGCGCTCGAACGGCTGGCCTAAAGGCCCTTTGCGAGCTTCCATAAGGCCCGGCCGGTTTCGGTCGGGCCTTCCTTCCGTGCCCGCCCTACGCGTCGGAGTCGGTGGCGGTCTCAGAGGACTCAGAAGATTCCGGAGCCTCCGGGGACTCCGGCGCGTCCGGCACATCCGGCACATCGATGCCCTGCTCGGTGGCCCACCGGCGTAGTTCGGCCACGGCCTCGTCGTGGCCGAGCGGGCCACGGTCGAGCCGCAGTTCCTTCAGGTGCTTCCAGGCCTTCCCGACGATCGGCCCCGGCTCGACGCCGAGGATGCGCATGATCTCGTTGCCGTCGAGGTCGGGCCGAACCTTCGCGAGGTCCTCCTCCTTCTCGATCCGGGCGATGCGCTGTTCGAGGTCGTCGTAGGAGCGCTGCAGCGCGGCGGCCTTGCGCTTGTTGCGGGTGGTGCAGTCGGCGCGGACGAGCTTGTGCAGCTTCGGCAGCAGAGGACCCGCGTCGGTGACGTACCGGCGCACGGCCGAGTCGGTCCACTCGCCCCGCCCGTAGCCGTGGAACCGCAGGTGGAGGAACACGAGCTGGGACACGTCGTTGACGACGTCCTTCGGATAACGCAAAGCACGCAAACGCTTGCGGGCCATCTTCGCGCCCACCACCTCGTGGTGGTGGAAGCTCACGCCACCACCCGGCTCGAAACGCCTCGTCGCGGGCTTACCGATGTCGTGCAGCAGCGCCGCCAGGCGCAACACGAGATCGGGCTCCAGCTTCGGCTCGTGCGCGGTCTCCAGGTCGATCGCCTGTTCCAGCACCGTCAGCGAATGCTGGTAGACGTCCTTGTGCTGGTGGTGCTCGTCGATGGCCAGTCGCATACCCGGCACCTCGGGCAAAACGTGGTCGGCCAGGCCCGTGTCCACCATCAACTCGATGCCCTTGCGCGGGGCTTGCCCGAGGATGAGCTTCGACAACTCGGCCTGGACCCGTTCCGCAGTGATGCGGGTGATCTCGTCGGCCATGTCGGTCATGGCCCGCACGACCCTCGGCGCGGGCTCGAAGCCGAGCTGCGAGACGAACCGGGCCGCCCGCAACATGCGCAGCGGATCGTCGGCGAAGGACTCCTCCGGGGTGGCCGGGGTGTCGAGCGTGCGCCGAGCCAACGCCTCCAGCCCGTTGTACGGGTCGACGAACGACTTGGTGGACAGGTCGACGGCCATGGCGTTGACCGTGAAGTCCCGACGCACCAGGTCGTTCTCGATGGAGTCACCGAACGCGACCTCGGGGTGACGTCCGACACGGTCGTAGCGGTCGGCCCGGAAAGTGGTGAGCTCGCACGTCGTGCCGTGCTTGGCCGCCCCTACGGTGCCGAACTCGATCCCGGTGTCCCACACGGCGTCGGCCCAACCGGAAACGATGCTTTGGATCTGTTCCGGCCGCGCGTCGGTGGTGAAGTCCAAGTCCGTGGACAGCTTGCCGAGCAAAGCGTCCCGTACACTCCCGCCCACGAGGTACAGGCGGTGACCAGCTTGTGAGAACCGCGCGGCGAGTTCGTCGGCGATCGGCGAAACACGCATCAGCTCGGCGACCGCGTTGCGTTTCGCCGCTGTCATCCGCCGCGCGGCGGACGTCTCAGTGTTGCGCTCGTTCACCGTGGTCTGACTGCCCAAGGGTTCCCCTTACTACACGGCTGGATCGACAAGGACACGCCAAGCCAGGGTAAGTGACGCGCTGTTTGCTCTAGCATCGCAGCATGCCTGGATCGGCAGGTCGCTCCGGCGGCCCGAACCCGGAACGTCGGAGGCGGCGCCGGCGTCGAACACGGCTGACGACAGTCAAGGAGACGTCCGCTGGCGGCCTTGTCGTGGACCCCTCCGGACGTCACGCGGTGTTGATCGGCAGGCTGGACCGGCACGGCCACCTGCTGTGGTCCCTGCCGAAAGGACACATCGAGGCCGGTGAGACCACGGAGCAGACCGCGGTGCGTGAGGTGAAGGAGGAGACCGGGATTTCCGCGCACGTGCTGCGAAAGCTCGGCACGATCGACTACTGGTTCGTCGCCGAACGACGTCGGGTGCACAAGACCGTCCATCATTTCCTGCTCGAAGCCGACGGTGGCGAGCTCTCCGACGAGGACGCCGAGGTGACCGAGGTCGCATGGGTACCGCTGACCGAACTCGACTCCAGACTCGCCTACGCGGACGAGCGAAAGTTGGTGCGCAGAGCGCTCAAGCTCCTCGACGCGGACCAAGCGGACCAAGAGGCCGACTGAAGGTTAACGGGAGTTACAAGTCGTGAAGAAACTCAGCGCGTTCGGTCTGGCGCTGCTGTTCCTCGCCGCGCAGGCGTTGTTCGCCGCGGCGGGGCCCGTCGCTCCGTCGGCCTCGGCCCAGCCCTCGGGGCCGCCGAAGCTGCTGCAGGTGCGAATCGAGCACATGACGCCCCGTGTCGTGAGCGCGGGCGATGCGGACCTGGAGATCACCGCCGAGGTCACCAACATCGGCGACCGGCCGATCACCGACATCGTGGCCGCGGTGCAGGTGGGCACACGGCAGAACACGTCGGCACAGTTGGCGCAGACGTTGGTGGAGCCGCCCCCCGCCACGGCCGGTGAGTCGGCGTGGGTCGGGGTGGCCGACCGGCTCGGTAAAGGTGACTCCGCCCAATTGTCGATCACCACACCGCTGGCGCAGCTCGGTCTTCACGAACCGGGCGTGTACCCGCTGTTGCTCAATATCAACGGTACTCCGGCGTACGGGGGCACGGCGCGGCTCGCGGACGTGGACCTGCTGCTTCCCGTACTCGGTTCCTCACCGCCGGGTGCCGGCGCTCCCACCGCCGTGTCGGTGTTGTGGCCTCTGGCGGCGCGCGAGCCCAAGGTGGTGTCGGCGTCGCACGACGGCGGAGTGGTGCTGTCCGACGACGAACTGGCGGGTGAGCTCGCTTCCGGCGGACGGCTGCACTCGCTGGTCGACGCGGCCGAGAGCCAGCGCGGTAACGCGGCGTTGTTCGGTTCGTTGTGCTTCGCGGTCGATCCCGACCTGTTGGAAACGGTGAACGCGATGAGCAAGGGCTACCGCGTCCGCACCGACTCCGGGGTCGTCGAGGGCAAGGGCCGCGAGGACGCCGAACGTTGGCTCGCCGACCTGCGGGCGCTCGTCGCCAACCACTGCGTCGTCGAGCTGCCCTACGCGGGCGCCGATCTGGGTACGTTGGCGCAGGTCCCCTCCGAGATCGATCTTGTGGGTGAGGCCGTCACCAACGACGCCACGATCCTGCACCTACTGAACATCGCGCCCAGGCCCGGAGTGTTGTGGCCGGGAGGGGCACTGAGTCCGTCCGCGCTGCAGAAGGCTGCCGGTGCCGGTGTCACCACTGTGATCACCGCTCCCACGAGCACAGACGGCCAAGGGACGCGGCTGGTGGCGTACGACCCACTGGTCCGGGCCGGTTTCGGACACGCCTCCGCCCGCGGTTCCGGCTCCGCGCGCGCGACGGAACAGCCCGAGGTCGCGACCCAGAACGCCGTCGCGGCCGTAGCCTTCCGAGCGGGTCTCGGCGGCGAGACGACCGAGCGCCCGGTCCTCATGGCACCGCCGCACGACTGGAACGTCACCCATTCCGAGCTCATGAGCATGGTCGACTCACTCGGTCGGCTGCAGCAGGCGGATCTGGTCAATCCGATCCCGCTGGGCGATGTCCTCGATTCGGCCGTGGACACCGGAGCGCAGAGCAGCACCGATCCCGCCGGGATGCCGCAGGGGTCGAGGCCCGGGGGCACGTCGTTACCGGACGAGGTGCTGGAGGAGTTGGCGGAGGTCGAGTCCACCGCCGCCGACCTGCAAAGCGCCATGTCGGTGGACCCCACCCGACAGGTTGAACCCGTCAGCCTGATCCAGCCGCTGCACAACGCCGTGATCCGGGCCACCTCCAGGTCCTGGCGCGACGCCGGTGAGCACCGGGCCGCCGCCGAGGTCGCCCAACGACAGGTGCGGCAGCTGAGCGGCAAGGTCACCGTCAGCACGCCGTCCCAGCCGGTCTCGCTGGCTTCGGCGGCGAGCCCGCTTCCGCTGACCTTGAGCAACGACCTGCCCGTCGAGGTGACGGTCCGCGTCAAACTCGACAACAGTCCGGGATTGCGACCGTCCGAGATCGCGGACACCCTCCTGGCGGCCAACAGCAGGGTGAGCCAGCTCATCCCGGCCGAGACCCTGCGGGCGGGTCGTTTCATAGTGAACGTGTCCCTGAGCACACCCGGTGGGACGAGGCTGGGCCAGACCTCCCGGATGGAGCTGACCTCCAGCGAGTTCGGTGTGGTCACGGTCGTGCTCACCGCCACGGCAGGCGCCGCCCTGGTGCTGCTGTCCGGACGGCGGATATACCGTCGAATCAAGACCCAGGGGGAGGAACGCGGCTGAGCTCAGGCCGCGAATCCGACTACCCTGAATCGACAAAGCGGACCATCGACGGATAGGGCACGTGTTGGACGAGCAGTCGGGCAAGCCGCCCGAACGCGGGAGTGGACCCGCGCGTTCGGAGCGCGTGCCTCCTCGGCGACCCGGGCCTGCGCCGCAAGCGCCCCGGAACCAGGCACCGCGCGACCAGGCACCGCATGACCAGGCGCCCCGGCGGCAACCACCCGAACGTCGGGAGGGGCCTCCGGCCCCGGGCAGGGCACCTCAGCCACCGCCGCGTACCCGGCAGATGCCCTCACCACCCCCGCACGTGCCTCAGGGCGGGCCTTCCACCGGTCCGCATACACCGCCCCCGCCGTCCCAGGCACCTCAGTCACCCCGCCGAGGCTTCCCGGTCGGGCGTGCGCCGCACGGAGCTCCTCCGCAACGTGTGCCGAGCCCGCCATCGCCGACTCCGGCGAGCCCGGCGAGCACACAGTCCCCGCCCGGTCCGCATACACCGCCCCCACCGCCGGGACACGGACCCCAGGACGGGCCCGCGGGGCCGCCTTCCGGGCCTCCCGGGCCGCCCCCGGCTTCCGGTCCCGTCGCACCGCGTCGTGGCCGAGCTCCGCAGCCACGTCGTCAGCCCGTGAGGCCGTGGCGGCAGGAGGCGCAGCGTCGCAGGCCGGTGCCGCCAAGAGACGTCGAACGCACGATCTTCATCCCGCGGGAACAGGGCGTTCCGCCGGGTGTGCGCTGGCCCGCGGCCGATCCGGACGTGCTGCGCCCTTACGACGAGCTCGCGACGCGGATGATGCCGCGGATCTCCGCCGAGCCGATCGGGGAGCGGCTGCCGGAGGTCCAGCTCGACCCGCCGAAGGGAGAGCAGAAGAAGGGTCCGTCTCTGGCCAAGGCCAGCGGTCGCATGGCCATCGCCACACTGACCAGCCGCATCACCGGTTTCGCGTGGAAGGTCATGCTCGCGTGGGTCGCCACGCTCGGCGTGCTCTACGACTCCTTCACCGTCGCCAACACACTGCCGTTGATCATCAACGAGCTGTTGCTCGGCGGCGTGCTCACGAGTGTGGTCGTGCCTTTGCTGGTGCGGTCGCAGGACGACGAGGACGGGGGTGAGGCCTACACCCAAAGACTGCTCACCCTCGCCATCACCGTGCTCGGCATCGGCACGATGGTCTCCACGGCGTGCGCACCGTGGCTCACCGGTCTGTTGATGGACGACAGTGGGGACGCGAACCCGCAGTTGGCCACGTGGTTCGCCTATCTGCTGCTACCCGGCCTGCTGTTCTACGGGTTGTTCGCCGTGCTGTCGGCCATCCTCAACGCCAAGCAGATATTCGGTCCCGCGCAGTGGGCGCCGGTCATCAACAACCTGGTCATCTTCGCCACGATCGCCGCTTTCGCCCTGGTGCCCGGCGATCCGACCATCGTGCCGACCCGCATGACCGACCCGCAGGTTCTCGTGTTGGGCCTCGGTGTGCTCACGGCGATGGTGGCACAGGCGATGTTCCTCGTACCCGCTCTGCGCCGCTCGGGCTTCAAGTTCAAGTGGCGCTTTGGCATCGACGAACGGCTCAAGGAGTTCGGCGGGCTCGCCGCGTGGATTCTCGGCTATGTCGCCGTCAGCCAGATCGGCATGGTGGTGAACACCCGCGTCCTCACGGGCGGCGCGGCCGGTGGGCCCTCGATCTATTCGAACGCGTGGCTGCTGTTCCAGCTGCCCTACGGTGTCATCGGGGTCTCGTTGTTGACCGCGTTGATGCCCAAGATGAGCAGGGCCGCGGCCGACGGCGATCACCGCAAACTCGTCGGCGACCTGTCGTACGGGTCGCGTATCACCACGATCATGCTGATGCCGGTCTCCGCCGTGATGGCGGTGGCGGGGCCATCCATCGGTGTGGCCCTGTTCGCGCTCGGCAAGGGATCGGTCGAGGACGCCGAGCGGCTGGGTCAGGCTCTGGCCGTGTCGACGTTCGGACTGGTGCCGTACGCGCTGGTGATGCTCCAGATGCGCGTGTTCTACGCGATGAAGGACTCGCGCACGCCGACACTGATCATGTGCGTGATGACGGCGGTCAAGATCCCGCTGTTGTACCTCGCCTCGGCCCTTTTGCACCCGACCCACGTGGTACTCGGCGTGATGCTGGTGAACTCGCTGGTCTTCGTGGTGGGCGCTGTCATGGGGCAGGTGTGGTTGTGGGTGAAGCTCGGCAACCTGCGTAGCAAGCGCGTGCTGGGCGTGATCCTGTTCACCGTGGTGGCGAGCGGCCTCGGCGCCCTGGCGGCCGCGCTGGTGGGCATGGTGATCCCGGACTTCCTCGGCGACATCGGCAAGGCATGGGTGACCCTGGTCTGTCAGGGCATCGTCGGTATCGCGGTAGCGTTCGGGGTGCTGATCGCTCTGAAGGTGGACGAGCTCGCGCCCGTAACCCGCCGATTAGCTGGTTTGCTCCGACGCGGCTAACCCACTCGGCACGGATGCCCACGGCCGACGCCTCGGTTCACGTACCCTCGTTCCTGACACTGGTGAGGCGAATCGCAGGGGGAGGGCGGCCGAGTGGGCACCCGTACACACGGTGGATCGCTGGCACCCGGCGGAGTCGTCGGCGACGGCCGCTACCGGCTGCTCGCGCAGTTCGGTATCGATGAGCGTGGTGGTGCTCACCTGTGGCGGGCTCGTGACGGACAGCTTCGCAGAGACGTCGCCCTGACCATACTCGTCGGTGATCCAGCCGACGTGGAGGCCGCGCGCCAAGGCAGAAGGACCCTTGAGCGGGCGGCACACGCGGCCAAGTTCACCCACCCCAGTGTCGCCAAGGTGCTGGACGTCCTGACGCTCGGCAACGGCATCAGTTCCAGCGAGGGGCTGCTCGGCATCGTCGTGTCTGAGTGGACCAAGGGCAGCGACCTCATCGACCTCATCAACGAGAAGCGCATCGCCCCCAGCGCCGCGGCCCGGATGGTCCAGGCGCTGGCCGAGCCCGTGGAGCGTGCTCATCAGTCCGGGCTCGTGCTCGGTCTCGACCACCCGCAACGGTTGCGGGTCACTCCGGACGGCAGGTTGCGTCTCGCGTTTCCCGGTCCGCTGCCGAACGCCACGCTGCGCGACGACGTCAAGGCCCTCGGAGGGGTGCTGTACCTGCTGCTCACCGGGCGGTGGGCACTGCCCGGCGGTCCGCCGGCGCTGCGCACGGCTCCCCGAACCCCGACCGGCGAACTCGTTCCGCCGCACGAGTTGGAACCCGCGGTACCGCGCGAGCTGTCGAAACTCGCCGTACGCATCGTCTCCGACGGCGAGCACGGGGGTATTCGCACCAGCTCCGCCATCGTGCGCATGCTCGGCAACGTCGCCGAGGCGGAGGAACGCAAGCGCAAGCCCGCCGAGAACGTCGATCCCGACGGCACGGTGTGGACCACCAAGAAACCGGTCAAGGACGCTCGGCGGCGACGCAGACTCGCGCTCGGCGTGAGCGCGCTCGTGATCGCGGCCGTGGCGGTACTCGCCTGGGTGGGCATGATGGCCATCAGCTTCTTCCAGGACGACGCCCCCTCGGGTCCCGCGGTGAACCTCGCCGAGGAGACGAGCCAGCAACAGCAAGCGGAACAGCCGCAAGCCGACGACTCGGGCGAGGGCGGCTCGGTCGGCGCCGCCGTCTCGCCCTCGGAGGTCACCGTCTACAACCCTGAGGGCGAGGGGGACAGTGTGGCCGAGGCCCCCAACGCCGTGGACGGCGACGAATCGACCACCTGGCGGACCGACCAGTACCAGCAGCAGTTCCCGGCGTTCAAATCCGGTGTCGGGCTGATCGCGGCCTTCGACGAGCCGATCGACCTCGCTCAAGTGGACATCGTCGCCGACAGCCCCGGCACCGAGGTCGAGATCCGGGTGGCCGATTCGGCTCAGCCCGTGCTGTCGGAGACTCGGACCGTGGCATCGGGCACGTTGGAGGGCCAACGCACGGAACTGACGCTCGGCGAACCGACCTCCGCCCAGTACGTCCTCGTGTGGATCACGGCGTTGTCGGGCGAGGCACCCCAACTCCAGTCGCAGCTTGCGGAAGTATCGTTTCTTCCTTCGGAATGACACCGGCTCGTTGACGGCCGGGCAATGAGGTCCGGCGAACAGCACGTCACAGGCTTAGTACGCTCTGCCGAGTGACCGCAGCAGCGCCCACGGATGCTGATCTCATAGCCGCCCACGCGGCCGGAGATCCTCATGCGTTCAACGAGCTCGTCCGACGACATCGGGACCGGATGTGGGCCGTAGCCCTGCGTACGGTCCGTGACCCCGAGGAGGCGGCCGACGCGCTGCAGGACGCGTTCATCTCCGCCTTCCGCGCCGCCTCCAATTTTCGTGCCGAATCACAGGTGACGACGTGGTTGCACCGGATCGTCGTCAACGCCTGTCTCGATCGGGTACGACGTAGGCAGAGCCGGCCGACGGTGCCGTTGGCCGACACCTCGCACCAGGAGCCCGCGGTACCTCGCGATTCGATGGCGGAGCGGGAAACCCGGTTGGTCATCAAACAGGCGCTCCAGCAGTTACCGGAAGAACAACGGGTACCGATCGTGTTGGTCGACGTGGAGGGGTACTCCGTCGCCGAGACGGCACAACTACTGGGCATCGCGGAAGGAACTGTGAAGAGTCGGTGCGCGCGCGGGCGAGCCAAGCTCGCGAAACTTCTTGGTTATCTGCGGAACCCCAGCATCGAAAGTGACGTCCCAACTCACGAAAGCAAACGCGGGGAGGGACGATGACGGACGAACGCAGGGGGCATGGCGAGGCCGTCGGCCCTCCATGGTCTGTCGACGTGCTCGCCGACCTACACGCCGGGGTGTTGGACGAGCAGGAATCGGCCGAGCTGTGGCCGCGGGTGAACGCCGACCCCGAGGCTCGGGCGATCATCGAGGCGTTGGAATCGACCAAGGCCGACCTCTCCGGATTCGCCGCGCTGGACGCCGAGCCCATGCCGGCCGAAGTGGCCGATCGGATCGACGCCGCGTTGGAACAGCAACGGCGGGCCCTGCAGCAGGCATCCCCTCCTCCAGCTCAACCGGCACCACCGCGACAGGAGGCGTCACAGGGCTCGAACGTCGTGAGCCTCGACGCGGCCCGCGCCAGGCGTAACAAGCGCCTCGGCTGGGGCCTGGGGCTGTTGACCGCGGCGGCCGTCGTGATCGCAGCCGCAGTCGTGGTCGTACCGAACATGTCGAGCACCTCAGACACTCCTGAGCTGGCCGAACCGGCGGTTCCTCAGTCCTCCCAAGCCGGTGGAACGCCTCCATTGGCTGTGAACAGCTCCGACCTCGGCGCCGCGATCGGTGAGGTCAGCAATGTCCGTGACTACGGTCCGTTGAAGGACGAGCAGCGTCTCGACGCGTGTCTCGCCGCGAACGGCATCGATCCCGCCGTGAAACCGGTGGGTTTTCGACCCGTCACCATCGACGGTCAGGAAGCCGTGCTGGTGCTGCTCACCACGGGAAAGCTGAGTGAACTGCGGATGTTGGCGCTCGCCCCGGGCTGTGGCCCCGACAACCCGGGCCTGCTGATGGACGAGACCGTCGGCGGGCAGAGCTGAATCTCACGTGTGTTCTTCTTCTGAAACGCCGCCGGGAACAGTCACGCCTACGATGCTGTTGACCAGGGTGAGCAGCGTTGTCGAAGCGGAGGGCGCAGGTGAGCGAAGACATTCGAAACCTCATCATCGTGGGGTCCGGACCCGCGGGGTACACGGCGGCGATCTACGCCGCGCGAGCCCAGCTCGAACCACTGGTGTTCGAGGGCACACAGTTCGGGGGTGCGTTGATGACCACCACCGAAGTGGAGAACTACCCCGGCTTCCGATCCGGCATCCAGGGCCCGGATCTCATGCAGGAGATGAGGGAGCAGGCCAAGGTCTTCGGCGCGGACCTGCGGCAGGAGGACGTCGAGGAGCTGGAGCTGACCGGCCCGGTCAAGTACGTCACGGCTCACGGCAAGCGCTACGCAGCTCACGCCGTGGTCCTCGCGATGGGGGCCGCGGCCCGTCACCTGCATGTTCCCGGTGAGCAGAAGCTGATGGGCCGTGGTGTGTCGTCGTGCGCCACCTGCGACGGGTTCTTCTTCCGCGACCAGGACATCGCCGTCGTCGGTGGTGGTGACTCGGCGATGGAGGAAGCGACCTTCCTCACGAAGTTCGCGCGCAGCGTCACCATCATCCACCGACGTGACGAGTTCCGTGCCTCGAAGATCATGTTGGAGCGAGCCCGCGCCAACGAGAAGATCAAGTGGAAGTTGAACTCCGAGGTCGTCGAGGTGCTCGGTGACGACAAGGTGAGCGGGCTCAAGCTGCGTGACACCGTGACGGGCGAGGAGTCCACGCTGGACGTCACGGGTTTCTTCCTGGCCATCGGTCACGACCCACGCAGCGAACTCGTGCGTGGACAGGTCGACACCGACGACGACGGTTACGTGCTGACCAGGGGCCGCGGCTCCCACACGAACCTCGACGGTGTCTTCGCCGCGGGCGACCTGGTGGACCGTACCTACCGCCAGGCGATCACGGCGGCGGGTTCGGGCTGCTCCGCCGCGATCGACGCGGAACGCTGGCTCGCCGAGAACGCCGCTGTCGCGGAGGCGAGCGAGAGCTCCGAACTCGTGGGCGGCGGGTACGCCGCTCGCGCCAACTGACTACCCGGTCGAACCACTATCAGGAGAGAAGATGACGAACACCGTTGAGGTGACCGACTCCAACTTCGCCGACGAGGTGCTGGCGCACGACAAGCCGGTTCTCGTCGACTTCTGGGCAACGTGGTGCGGGCCGTGCAGGATGGTCGCGCCCGTGCTGGAGGAGATCGCCGCCGAACACGGGGACAAGCTGCGGATCGCGAAGCTCGACACCGACGCCAACCCCAACACGGCCAGGGACTACCAGGTCATGTCGATCCCGACCATGATCCTGTTCCAGGAGGGCAAGCCGGTGAAGCAGATCGTCGGCGCCAAGCCGAAGGCCGCTTTGCTGAACGACCTCGCCGACGTGCTGCAGTAAGACCGAGGCGAGATCCAAAAGCCGAAGAAAAGACCCGGGATGCGCAACATTCGTGGCGCGTCTCGGGTTTCTTTTCGTTAGGCCATCCGGGTAGGTGACGAAGCGGACGAGCCCTCCGTCCTCACGTTCCGTCGGCACGGCACAATAGAGGTTGCAGGCCCCCGGCCGACGAAGAGTTCCCATACCCACGAGCAGCGCACTAGGTGCCCAAGGAATAGCGAGGAGTGCATGCGGGTACTCCGCCGCGGCGACACCGGACCGGAAGTCGCCGAGATCAGGTCCATGCTCTCGGCTCTGGATCTTCTTCCTCCCAAGGAGGAGGCCAATGGACACGGATCGTTCTTCGACCTGGAGGTCGAACACGCGGTCCGTGCCTTCCAGCAGCAGCGCGGGTTGATTACCGATGGGGTGGTCGGACCAGCCACCTACCGGGCGCTGCGGGGCTCGACCTATCACCTCGGTAGCAGGCCGTTGGCGTATTCCATCTCGTCGCCCGTGCACGGTGACGACGTGTTCGCGTTGCAGGAGCGGCTGACCGAACTCGGATACGACGCAGGGAGGCCGGACGGTGGTTTCGGCCCACAGACCGAGCGGGCGTTGAAGAACTTTCAGCGCGACTACGGGCTGGTGGTGGACGGCATCTGTGGTCCGGCGACCGTGCGGGCGTTGCGGCAATTGTCGCCGCGCGCGCGTGGTGGCCGGCCGGTGTTCCTACGGGAACAGGAGCATCTGCGCAGGTCGGGTCCGAGGCTTCGGGGTAAACGTATCGTCATCGACCCCGGTCACGGTGGTCCCGACCTCGGCGTGTCGGTGGCCGGAGTGAACGAGTCGGACATCGCCTGGGATCTGACGCGCAGGCTGGAGGGCCGGATGAAGGCCACCGGCATGGAAGCGCTGATCTCGCGCGGACCGGACCACAGCCCCTCGGAGCTGCAGCGGGCTCAGTTCGCCAACGACGCCGGTGCGGACCTGTTTTTGTCGCTGCACTGTGACGGCAACCGCTCTCCACACGCGCAGGGGGTGGCCAGTTTCCACTTCGGTACGGGTAACGGCACCACCTCCACGGTGGGTGAGCTGTTGGCCGGATACATCCAGCGCGAGCTCGCCGCCCGAACGGGCATGCTCGACTGCCGTACTCATCCGAAGACGTGGGACATCTTCACGCGAACTCGGTGCCCCGCGGTTCGGGTGGAGATCGGTTACCTCACCAACGAGGAGGACCGCCGGAGGTTGTCCGACCCGGCGTTCCGTGACGTGGTGGCCGAGGGCATCCTCATCGCGGTCAAACGTCTGTACCTGCTCGGCGAGAACGACCAGCCGACGGGTACGTTCACCTTCGCCGACGTTCTGGCGCACGAACTCCTCACAACGGAGTAATAGGAGCAGTTATCCACCCACGAGCGGGGAAAACTGTGGATATCTCAGCGACTTGTGCACAGGTCTGTGGATAACTCCGCCAAGTTATCCACAGACCTGTGGATAACTTTGTCGTTGTGGCCTTGGTTTGTGACGGCCGCTACGCCTGCACGATGCTCGACTCGGCCGTCGTCACGCTGACTTGTCCCAGAAGTTTCTCCAACGCTACCTCGACGTCGGCCTTCCACGAGATTCCCGAACGCAGTTCCAGCCGCAACCGTGGCCACCGGTGGTGCGGCCGCACCGTCTTGAACCCCACGCTGCGCAAAAACGCCGCGGGCACGACACAGATGTGCTCGTCGTCCTCGGTTTCCGGCTGCTCGTCCCCGAACGCCTCGACAGCCTGCACACCACGACCCGTGAGATCGGCGACCACGGCCTGCACCAAGGCACGGCCGAGCCCGCTGCCCCGGAATTCCGGCAACACGTAGAACGACGTCAGCAACACCGCGTCCGCACTGGGCGGCGAGGTGGGAAACGCTCCTGCTCTCGGCACGGCGTTCGGTGGCGCGTAGAGCGCGAACCCCACCAGAACATCGCCGCTGTAGACGAGGCGACCGCACGAGCCCCACTCCAACAGCACCGAGGACACCCAGGCTTCCTTCTCCAGTTCGGTCTCGCCGAACTGCTCCGCCTGTTCCTTCAGGTGTGGAGCAACTTCCCAGTAAACGCACCGGCGGCAGCTCAAGGGGAGCTGCTCCAGGTTGTCCAGCGTGACGCCCACCACGCGTCGTGACACCGAACCTCCCCTAACGAAGAATCTCGCCTGCGGACAAACCGGCGCGTATGGCAACGTAGACCGCCGAAAGCCCCGCATGAGCATATGGGGCTGTGAGAAGCCCCGCCAAGCCCCCAGATCACCGAGGGACTGAAGCTACACTCAGGTCACACCTTCAGCGCAGAAAAACCGACGACGAACAACGTGCTTCCTTGGTGAAGCGGAAGCGAAGTGTGTGATGACTTCCTCGCAATCTCCGCAACCGGCGCAGCATCGGCCGGGTTCCGAGCCGGGTCGGCAGAAACTCGACCCCCACATCGACCGTTATGCCGCCCGCACCGCAGGCATGACGGCATCGGAGATCCGAGCGTTGTTCGCGGTAGCGAGCCGCCCCGAGGTCGTGTCGTTGGCCGGTGGTATGCCGAACCTCGCGGCCCTGCCGTTGGACTCGCTGTCGGCGCAGATGGCGGAGCTCGTCGCCGAGGACGGACTCGTCGCTCTCCAGTACGGCTCTGCCCAGGGGGTGCCCGCGCTGCGGGAGCAGATCTGCGAGGTGATGGCCATGGAAGGCATCACCGCGCACCCTGACGACATCGTCGTCACCGTCGGCTCCCAGATGGGGCTGGACATGGTGACGCGTCTGTTCTGCGACCCCGGCGATGTCGTCATCGCGGAAGGCCCGTCGTACGTCGGCGCGCTCGGTTCCTTCGCCGCCTACCAGGCACAGGTGGTACACGTCACCATGGACGACGACGGCCTGGTGCCCGAGGCGTTGCGTGAGGCACTCGCCCAGGCCAACCAGCAGGGCAAACGGGTCAAGTGCCTCTACACCATCCCGAAC
Organism: Actinomycetes bacterium; assembly: GCA_021793175.1. Taxonomy (GTDB): domain Bacteria; phylum Actinomycetota; class Actinomycetes; order Mycobacteriales; family Pseudonocardiaceae; genus Saccharomonospora. Next base: position 6,319 of record JAJYTH010000003.1, on the reverse strand, counting down.
TTCCACAACCCCGCGGGCGTGACGCTGTCCGTGGAACGTCGGGCCGAGATCGTGGAGATCTGCGCCGAGAACGACGTGCTCATCATCGAGGACAACCCGTACGGCCTGCTCGGCTTCGACGGGCAGACCTACCCATCGCTGCGTTCCCTGGACCCGGACAACGTCGTGTACCTGGGGTCGTTCTCCAAGACGTTCGCCTCCGGCCTGCGCGTCGGATGGGTGCTCGCGCCGCACGCGGTGCGAGAGAAGCTCGTGCTGGCCGCCGAGTCCGCGACGCTGTGCCCACCGACGTTGAACCAGTTGGTCGTGTCGAAGTACCTCGCCACCCACGACTGGAAGGGCCAGATCAAGACCTTCCGGGAGAACTACCGGGAACGGCGCGACGCCATGCTGTCGGCGTTGGAGCAGCACCTGCCGGCGGGATGCACGTGGACGCAGCCTGAAGGTGGTTTCTACGTGTGGGTCACCGTCCCCGAGGGCGTCGACACCAAGGCCATGCTGCCCCGGGCCGTGACGGCACGGGTCGCGTACGCCTCCGGCACCGGCTTCTACGCCGACGGCCTGGGCAGCCGCCAGATGCGGTTGTCCTACTGCTATCCCACACCCGAACGCATTCGCGAGGGTGTTCGCCGACTCGCCGGTGTGCTGGAATCCGAGATGGAGCTCATGCGCACCTTCGGTAGCGTCACCAGCCGCGCGGTGTCCGGACCCCAGTTCCCCGGCCCCGACACCGCGTGAGTCACGAACCCACCCTTTACTCGTTTCTTCGCAAAAGCACGTCCCATAACCGGTGAGGAGCCCGCGTTGGCCGAAGGTACTGTCGCTGTTCTCGCAGGTGGTCTGTCCCACGAGCGGGATGTCTCGCTGCGATCGGGCCGTCGACTCTCCGTGGCGTTGCGCGACCAGGGCCTCACGGTGCAGGAATGGGACACCGACGCGGGGCTGCTCGACCGGTTGAAGACCGAGAAACCGGACGCCGCCGTCGTCGCGTTGCACGGAGGAGAAGGCGAGAACGGCTCGATCCAGACCGTACTGGAGATGTCGGGGGTGCCGTTCGTCGGCACGAGTTCACGTGGCTGCCGCCGGGCGTGGGACAAGCCGATCGCCAAGGCACTGATCGCCGAAGCGGGCTTTTCCACGCCTGATTGGGTGTCGCTGCCACACAGCACGTTCCGGGAGCTGGGTGCACAGCCGGTGCTCGACGCGATGGTCGAGCGCCTGGGTCTTCCTCTGATCCTCAAACCCGACCAGGGTGGCTCGGCGCTCGGCGCCCAGGTGGTTCGGGACGCGGCGGATCTTCCCGCCGCGATGGTTGGTTGCTTCGCGTACGGCGATACGGTGCTCGCCGAACGATTCGTGGACGGCGTCGAGGTGGCGGTGACCGTGATCGAGCGCGAAGACGGTCCGGAGGCGCTGCCCGCGGTGGAAATCGTCCCGGAAGGCGGCGTCTACGACTACACAGCGCGTTACACCGCTGGACTCACCGATTTCTTCGCGCCGGCTCGGTTGTCGGAGGAAGTGGCCAAGGCGGTGAGTGATCTCGCGGTGGGTGCTCACACGCTGCTGGGCCTGCGCGACATCTCACGTACCGACGCGGTCGTCGCCTCTGATGGCACCGTGTATTTCCTGGAGGTCAATTCCTCGCCGGGACTCACCGAGACGTCCACGGTGCCGATGGCGTTGGAGGCTGCGGGCACCTCGCTCGGCGCAGTGTTCACCGATCTGGTGCAGCGCGCGGTTCGCCGGGGCAGTTGATCGGTCGCGGTGGAAGCCCACCACGACCGATCTTTCAGATCGTCACCGTGACGAAATGCCCCGGTGTCATCGGCCATCCACTTTGGATGTCTATTTTGTCTGATTCGGCCGATTCGGTGTCATGAGCGCGACGATGCGCTCCAAATCCTCCATCGAACCGAACTCGACCACGATGCGGCCCTTCCGCTGACCGACATCCACCTTCACACGGGTGTCGAAGGCATCCGACAAACGCTCGGCGAGAGCCTCGACGCCCGGCGCCTGCATCGGCTTGCGGGCGGCCTTCCTCTGCTTCGGCTTGGACTCGCTCTTGGCGAGCGTGACCGCTTCCTCGGTCGCGCGCACGGACAGCCCCTCCGCCACGATGCGCCCGGCGAGCTCCTCCTGCCGATCGGCGTCATCGAGTGACAGAAGAGCGCGAGCATGTCCCGCCGACAACACTCCGGCCGCCACACGCCGCTGAACCGGGAGCGGCAACCGCAGCAGCCGAATCGTGTTGGTGATCACCGGGCGGCTCCGGCCGATGCGGGAAGCCAGCTCCTCGTGCGTCACCCCGAACTCGTCGAGCAATTGCTGGTAAGCCGCAGCCTCCTCCAACGGGTTGAGCTGAACCCGATGGATGTTCTCCAGCAGAGCGTCCCGCAACATCGCGTCGTCGGCCGTGCTACGCACGATCGCCGGGATGTTCTCCAGCCCCGCCTGTTGAGCAGCACGCAACCGACGCTCGCCCATGACGAGCTCGTACTCGTCTGCCGACAGCCGACGGACGACGATGGGCTGCATGAGGCCGAACTCGCGGATGGAGTGCTCCAGCTCCGCCAGCGCCTCCTGGTCGAACACCTGCCGCGGCTGTTTGGGGTTCGGCTTGACGGACCCGACCGGGATCTCACGGTAAACGGCTCCGCCGACTTCACCGCCATGCTCGCCGGCAGAACCACTCGCCGCGAACGATCCCGCGGTGTTCCTCGCGGCCGCCGCACCGTTCGCCGGCTCCGCGCCACGACCGTTCTCCGGATCGACCGGGCCGGTGGGGATCAACGCGGCCAGACCCCGGCCGAGCCCCCCTCTGCGCTCGCTCATTGTCGTCGCTCCCTATTCGAACCACGCTCGGCGATCTCACGTGCCGCATCCAGATAACTCATGGCTCCACGTGAACCCGGGTCGTAAGCCAGCACCGTCTGGCTGTACCCCGGCGCCTCCGACACCTTCACACTCCGTGGAATGACTGTTCGCAACACGACATCACCGAAGTGACGCCGCACCTCCTGCGTCACCTGGTCGGCGAGCTTGGTCCTGCCGTCGTACATCGTCAGCAGGATCGTGGAGACACTGAGTGACTGATTCAGATGTCGCTGCACAAGCTCGATGTTGTTCAGCAACTGCCCCAGACCTTCCAGCGCGTAGTACTCGCACTGGATGGGGATCAACACCTCGTACGCGGCCACGAGCGCGTTCACGGTGAGCAGGCCGAGCGAAGGCGGACAGTCGATGAACACGTAGTCGACATCGAGGGAGTCGAGCGCTTCCCTCGTCAGCGCCTCCTTGAGGCGCGCCTCCCGTTGAGCCATGGAGACGAGCTCGATCTCCGCGCCCGCCAGGTCGATGGTCGCCGGGACACAGAGCAGGTTCTCCGACTGGCTACTGGTCTGCGCCGCATCGACCAACGACACTTCACCGAGCAGCAGTTCGTAGACGGACGGTGTGCCCGAACGCCGGTCCACGTCGAGCGCCGTACTCGCGTTCCCCTGCGGGTCGAGGTCGATCACCAATGTGCGGACCCCATGGAGAGCTAATCCCGCGGCGAGGTTGACGGTGCTCGTCGTCTTCCCGACGCCGCCTTTCTGGTTCGCCACGGTGAGCACACGCCGGTAAGCGGGGCGCGGCATGAAGCCCTCGTCGGGGTGGAGGACTCGGGCGGCACGGACTGCTTCCTCGGCGATCGGCGTGCCAGGCAGGCTGGTCTCGGAAGAAGTGCTCACCGGACATCACCCCGCACCGCCGAGACGCCGCTCTGTTTCACGTGGAACGTCCGCCGCTCCGTATTGCTCTTCATTCCTGAGCCAATCCTCTCAGTGCTTCTTCCGTCCGCGTTTCCGCGCAACTCCGGGTGGCCCCGACTCCACCCGTTCGATAGTCACCACGGTGGCCGGCGGGTCTACGACTCCCTCACCGCACCGCACGATCTCAGGCTCGCCGCCGCCGACCTTGCTGATGGCCGCCCGATCCCGCTCGATCTCGTCGGCCGCCGTCTGCCCCTTCAACGCAAGGAGCACTCCCGAGGAACGGGCCAGCGGCAAACACCACTCGGACAACCGAGCCAACGGAGCGACCGCTCTGGCGGTCACGACATCCGCAGCAGCGATCCGACGTTGCACTACCTTCTCCTCAGCACGCCCGCGTTCGACCGTCACAGGAAGGTCAAGCGCTTCGGCGACCTCGGTCAACCACTCGACCCGGCGGGCCATGGGTTCGAGGAGAACAATATCCAGATCCGGGCGAGCGATGGCGAGAGGCACTCCGGGAAATCCGGCTCCGGATCCCACATCGATGACTCGGGCGCCCACGGGAATCAGCTCGTTGACAACCGCCGAGTTCAGCACGTGACGATCCCACAGGCGATCCACTTCCCGCGGGCCGATGAGCCCTCGCTCGACACCGTGCGATGCCAGCAGTCCGACAAACTCCCCGGCGATCGGAGCGCGTTCCCCGAACACAAGACGCGCCGTCGTCGGGATCGTGGAATCCACGCCTTCCGCCTCCAATGACACTTCTCCGGTCGGCCGTTTCACGTGAAACACGGGCCGAGGTGATTGTCCCCGATCCCCGAAAGTCGCTTGCGTGGACAGCCCTGTGTTTCACGTGAAACACAAAACGGCCCGTCGGGGAGTCCGACGGGCCGCTCTCCAGGATCCAGGGGTCGATACAGCTACTCGGGCTTCACCACGACACGCCGCTTCGGCTCTTCCCCTTCACTCTCGCTCGTCACGCCGTCCACGGTCGCGACCGCGTCATGAACGATCTTGCGCTCGAAGGGGCTCATCGGCTGCAGTCTGATCCTCTCGCCGGAGTCACGCACCGACTCGGCGGTGGAGCGCCCGAGCTCCCGCAGCTGCTCTCGGCGAGCCGCACGCCAGCCGGCGATGTCGAGCATCAGCCTGCTCCGAGTGCCGGTCTCCTGCTGGACCGCCAACCTGGTCAGTTCCTGCAACGCTTCGAGCACCGTTCCCCGGGGGCCGACCAACTTGTCGAGATCGTCACCGCCGTCGATACTCACGACCGCACGACCCGCCTCCACGTCGAGGTCGATGTCCCCGTCGTAGTCGAGGATGTCGAGCAGGCGTTCCAGGTAATCGCCGGCGATGTCGCCCTCACGGACCAACAGGTCCTCGTTGTCGTCGATGTCGTTCACCGCGGGCGCGGTTTCGTCTCCTCCCGCACCAATCACCTCGGCCGTGTCAGACATGTCGTCTCTCCTTCCCGCCCCGGGTCAGCGCCGCTTGCGCCCCTGCGTCTTCTTGCCCTGGTTCGCGGGTCGGTTCCCGCCGTTCTTCGCCCAGGCACCGCCCCGGACGCTGCTGCCGCCGCTCTTCGGGGACTTACCGTTCTTGGTGTTGTGGCTCTGGTTCTGCTGCTTCTGGGCCGACTTCTGCGCGGGCTTCTGTCCCGGCTTGGGCTTCTGGCCGACCTGAGGCTTCTGGCCGGGCCTCGGCGCGAGGTTGTCGCGCTTTTCCTTGGCAGCCTGCCTCTTGGCTTCCTCTTCCTTGTCGATCTTCGTGTAGACGATGCGCTGCTGCCCCAGCGTCCAGATGTTGTTCGCGAGCCAGTAGATCAACAGACCGATGGGGAAGAAGGCACCGAAGACCACCACACCCGCGGGGAAGATGTACAGCGTCAGCTTGTTCATCACCGCGGTCTGCTGTGTCGCCGCAGCGGGGTTCTGCCGAGCCACCGAGTGACGCGCGGTCAGGTGTGTGGCGATACCGGCCACGATCATCAGCGGCACGGCCAGCGGAGCGACGTCCCAGTTCCAGCCGCCGTCTCCACCACCACCGGCGAGACCCAGGTGGTTGATCGCGTCACCGAGGTTGATCCCGAAGATCTGCGCATCGACGTAGGAGGCGACGTCGTCGGCGTCGAAGAAGTAGTTCGATTCGGCACCGGGCCGGAAGTTGCGCAGCACCCAGTTCAGACCGATGAAGACCGGGATCTGCAGCAGCATCGGCAGGCAGCTACCGAGCGGGTTGACGCCGTGCTCCTTCTGGAGCCGCTGCATCTCCATCGCCTGGCGCTGCCGGTCATTGGCGTACTTCTTCTGGATCTTCTTGACCTCGGGCGCGAAGTCCTGCATCTTCCGCATCGACCGCACCTGGTTCACGAACGGCTTGAACAGCAGTCCGCGCACCGTGAAGGTCAGGAAGACAATCCCCAGGACCCAGGCAATGGCGTTGTCGTCACCGAAGACGAAACCGAAGACCTTGTGCCACACCCAGAGGATGAACGACACAGGGTAGTAGATGAAGTCGAGCACTAGAGCTACTCCTCGGTAGACATACCAGGGCCTTGG
>JAJYTH010000176.1 GCA_021793175.1 Actinomycetes bacterium | reverse complement strand
ATCTATGGTGGAGCTGACCGGTCCGGTACCGAGGTCCTGTACGCACGACAGGTGCTGCGTATGGGGACGCGGTGTCGGATCAGGCATCACGGTGCTGTAGTTCCTGTGCTGAGGAGGACGTCGGTCTCTGTTCGTCTGTGTCGTTGGGGGCGTCGCGCGGTGTCCGGGTGCGTAGAGCCCAGGCCACACCCACGGCGGAGAGGGCCATGAGCGCGAACGACACGGTCAGGGTGAGTGCATCGGGGCTGGTCAACGGTTGTCCGCGTAGGGCCTGCCAGGTCAGCAGCGCGAGCACGGCGGCGTAGGAGGAGCCTGCCACGAGGACGAGCCGTCCACGGACGACGTCGTCGTGGAGTCGTGCCCAGCGCCGGGCCAGCAGGGGCAGCAGTATCGCGAGCAGGGGGAGCACCTGCAGTGCGTGCATGCCCACGAAGTGGGGGATACGCAGGTCGCCGCCGACGGTGCTCCAGCCGGTGATCGGCATGCCCGGTCCGCCGTCGGGAAGGCCCACCGTGTGGGCGCCGATGATGCGGCCGATGGTGCTTTGTTCCTCCTGGGTCAGTTGTTCGTCGGTCGGGGAGGTCATGAGGCCGCCGAGGCCCAGGCCGGCGAGTGAGATGAGGGCGCCGAGGCGCACCGCCCACCGGTCGGCGGCCTCCGCGATGGGGGTTCGCAGCAGGAGGAGTGTGAGTACCAGGGTGCCGACCCACAGGAGGGTGATCGAGATGCCCATGAGGGTGACTAGCCCGGCGTTGAGTGGGGTCGTGAAGTTGAAGTGACTGCTCGTTCCCCTGAGCACCTGGATCACGATGATCGTGTATTCGAGCACCAGTACGCCCACGAGGACGTTCGACACCCGGTGGGCGAGGCGGCGTCGAGTCCGTAGCAGGGACACGAGCCAGGCCCAGGTGACGCAGTACACCGCGATCGACACGGCGAATTTGAAGGGTTTGAGCCATGCCGGCGCGCCGCCGATGCTGCGGTCGTCCACGACGAGTCCGACGGCCGACACCACTGTCATGACCGTCATCAGCGCCGCGCAGACGAGCATCGGGCGATGCCACGTGCGGTACTGCTCCGCTTTCATCGGGTTCATCCCATCCGTCGCTAGATATAGATAGCGGATAGCGTCGCTATCTGAAATGGGAAGTTACACTGCCCACTCTGGGGAGTCCACAGGAAAGGCGAGATCGACATGCGTATGGCCGAACTCAGTAGGGAGTCGGGCGTCCCCGTCGCGACCATCAAGTACTACCTGCGTGAGGGCCTTCTGCATCCCGGTGAACGCACGAGCCCCAACCAGGCGCACTACAACGACACTCACGTCCAGCGCCTACGGCTTGTGCGTGCGTTGCTCGACGTCGGGAGTCTGTCGGTGGCCACGGCCAAGGAGGTCCTGGTCGCCCTCGACTCCAGTGAGATGTCGCTGCATCACGTTCTCGGTGTGACCCAGTACGGGCTTCCGCTTGCGAACACGGAGCAAGCCGACGAGGAGGCGCGCGAATGGGCCCGGGCCACGGCCGAGAGACTTCTCGACGAACGTGGCTGGGTGTACGAGGAGGACTCACCGGCGGTCGATTCGCTCATCGGCGTGCTGGCGACGATGTACACCCTCGGGTACGCCGATCTCGCCTCGGTACTGGACCGCTATGCGGACTCCGCCGAAAACATCGCCGAGGCCGACGTCCGCTACATCGCGGGACTGCCGAGCACGGAATCGATCGTGGAGGGCATGGTGGTCGGCACCCTTTTCGGTGACGCATTGCTGGTGGCTCTGCGCAGGCTGGCGCAGGCGAGCGTCTCGGCGACCGTGTTCGGCTCGGACGGAGAGGGCGAAGAGATCAGCCCCCGAGGATCCGCGTGAGTGCGAATCCGAGTGCGGCGGCGAGGACGAACACCACGGCGGCCGTCGCCAGTACGCCCTTGCGGTCGGTGATCGTGCCCGCCAGGTCGGCGAACAGTCCGTAGTTCGGCCGAGGTAGCCAGGCGGGCCACGTCGAGGGTCGTTTCGAGTGGGTGGGCTTGCGCTGGGCCGGTCGAGGGTTTCTGGCCTGCGGCGCGGGCGAGGTGGGTTCGTCGCCGCTCGTGGCGAACGGCAGTGGGCCGGGATCGGAGGCCAGCGCGCCGCCCTCGGCGTCCGTTTCCTCCGCGAGAGCGGGGACCTTCGGGATCACCCGCGTGATGCTGGCCTCGTCGCGGGCTCGGCCGGTCTCGCTCTCGGTGAACAGCTCGGCCGGGAACAACGTGTGTCGAGGTTGTGTCAACAGTGGATAGAGCCGGCGCCGCACCTCAGCCAAGGACATGCGCTCCGACGGCTTCTTCATCATCAGGCCCCGGATCACCGGTGCTAGCGGGCCGGGGGAAGGGCGCGGCACATCGCCCTGGACCACGCTGACCACGGTCTCCAGCGGGTCGCCGTCGGCGTCGTACGGTGGTCGCCCCTCGGCGGCGGCGAACAGGGTGGCGCCCAGTCCCCACAGGTCGGCCGTGTAGGTCACCGGTCCACCGGTGGCGACCTCGGGGGCGATGAACGCGGGTGAGCCGAGCATCATGCCCGTGTGCGTCATCGTCGCCTCGGACACGTTGCGCGCGATGCCGAAGTCGGTGAGCTTGATGCGCCCGTCGTCCGCCACCAGCACGTTGCCGGGCTTGACGTCGCGGTGGGTGATGCCCGCGGCGTGGGCGGCCTCCAAAGCGGCGGCCACGGCCTCCCCGACGGCCGCCGCCTGCGCGACGGTCAGCCTGCCCGCCTGGCGCAGCAGCCCGGCCAGGCTGCGGGAGGGAAGTAGCTCCATCACGACGTACGGTTCGCCGTGTTCCCTGACGACGTCGTGCAGGATTACCACGTTCGGGTGCGATAACACCGCGATGGCTCTGGCCTCGCGCAGTGTTCGTTCGCGGAGCTCGGTGACCCGGGCCGGCGGGACACCATGTGGCATACGGACCTCCTTCACCGCGACGGGGCGGTGCAGGAACTCGTCGTAGGCCGACCACACGGTGCCCATCGACCCGGAGCCGAGCACGGATCGCAGCCGGTAGCGGCCGGCTACGAGTCGTCGGTCGTCTGTCGGGGCGGACACGCGCCCATTGTCGCGGACGACACGTGCCTCGTGGTTGTGGACTCCGTGCGCACCGGCCGCGGGAGCCGGCATACTTAATGCTTTTAAGGGCATTTCGTCTCTTCAGGGGCGATTAAGCTCACATCCCAAAATGGTCTCCCGGACCTACTATGACTAGGCATGAGCAACGGGGCTGAGGCCGAACTGGTGCTGGCAGCCGAGTTCGACACGCCGAGCCGGCAGGACTGGGAAGAACTCGTCGAGAAGGTTCTCGACAAAGTCGGTACCGGTTGGGACCGGTTGCGGATCACCACTGACGACGGAATCGAGATCCAGCCGCTCTACACCGCCGACGACCCGGCCCCGCCCTCGGGATTCCCCGGACTGCCTCCGTTCGTCCGAGGCGCCCGGCCCGACGGCCACGTACTCGCAGGCTGGGACACGCGGACCACATTCACCCGCTGAGC
>JAJYTH010000073.1 GCA_021793175.1 Actinomycetes bacterium | reverse complement strand
GGCTTTCGCGTCGGGTACGGACGCGTTGCGATCGGCTGGGGCGCTACGGCCGTCACTGAAGCCTCCTGCACTCGTAACCCCGCGAATCTTGCTGTCGCCACGGGCGGGGACCCACGTTGGCTAAGGGCGATCGTATCTCTCACCCTTTTGATACCGGCGCACCGGGAGCACCAGATCACGTCCCCACTTGTCGATCATCCCACTCCCGCGCCCACCGAGATCGTCACGCCGAAAACAAAAGCGCAGGTGAGAACGCGTATCTCGCCCAAATCGCCGACTTTTCCCCAGGCGCGTTAACTACGTCACTTTCCTGTTTCCTGCCTGGTCAGAGACGGGTCAGCGCAGTACTCGGGACACCGCGTCGACCACTCCTTCAGGGGCTTCCAAGGGCGTCAGGTGGCCTGCTTCGGGCAGCACCACGAGCTCTCCCCGGGGCAGAATGTCGGCAAGATCACGCGCCTTCTCGGGTGGGGTCACGGTGTCCTCCTCGCCCACGATCACCACCGACGGCACGTCCGCCGAGCGCAGCACGTCGGTGGCGTCATCACGCGCGGCCATCGCCCGCTGAGCCCACGCGACCCCGGCGGGCGGCTGCTGTTCGATGAGCCCACGCACGTGGTCGACCAGCTCGGGACGGCGGTTGCGCGTGGTCTCGCCCAGGAGGTTCGGCAGCATCGACTCGGCCAACCAACCGTGGACGCCTTCCGTCTCCGCGCGTCGGGCCACAGCCAACCGGTTCTCGCGTGCCGCGTCGGTGTCGGCCTCCGCCTTGGTGTCGATGAACACGAGTCCTCCCACGCGTTCGGGCGCGAGCCGCAGCACGGCGAGCGTCACGTAACCGCCCATCGAACAGCCGCCCAGCACGACCTTGTCGAGACCGAGCCGATCCAGCAACGCCACCACGTCGTAAGCGGCGTGGTCGAGGCTCGGTTCGGTGTCTCCGGAAGGCAACGGGGAGCGACCCAGACCACGCTGGTCCGGGGTGATCAGCCGGGTCCGTTCGGCGAGCGGTTCCCGCACGGAGTTCCACATCCGGGCATCGACGGGATAGGCGTGCAACAGCACCAACGGCAGATCCGACATACGGCCATTGTCGACCGAACCCAGTAGATTCGAAGGGCATGACACGGCAGCCGGCCTCCTTGCGCACGCGGCAGCTGGTGTTGCGACCGTTCACCGACGACGACCTGCCCGTGGTCGTCGGCCTGCAATGCGCGGAGGAGACCCACCCGCACGAGCTCTCGCCACGCACCCCGACCGAGGCGTATGCGCAGTTCGCCTCGTGGCGGCGACACTGGGCCGACCACGGATTCGGGTACCTGGTGGTGGAACACGCCGGGACGCGCAAGGCGCTCGGTGTGGGCGGGGTGCAGTTCACTTCGCTCGACGGCGAACGGGTGTTGAATCTGTACTACCGCTTCTTCCCCGAAGCCTGGGGACGCGGCTACGCATCGGAGATGGCATCAGCGGTGCTCGACTGGGTCGCGCGCGAAGTACCCGGCCATCCCGTGGTGGTCATCACCAGCGCGAGCAACGGTCCGGCGAGGAGAGTGGCGGAGAAGCTGGCGTTCTCCGAGTACCGAAGAGACCTCCGCTTCGGTGTGCCCACCGTGTACTACCGCAAGGACATCCCGTCCATCGGCTGAAGCGGCCTCACCAGCGGCGGCGGGTGGGCATCCGGCGGGTCCGGGCCTGCCAGCACCCGCGGTGCCAGTGCCGCCGTTCGGTGACGGAGCCGTATTCGTCGGCGGGCCAGGCGACGACGTGCGCCACGCCGGGTCGGATCTCGTGATCACAGCCGGGACAACGGTAGGTCTTGGTCGCCCGGGCTCCCGGCACCGTGCGGACCAGCCAATCGCCGTCCGGCCCCGATTCCGGACGCGCCCAACCGGTGGACGAGCCGAGGCGGGGCTCGATACGGCGCGCGCGGTTCCTTCGGGGCATACCTTCCACGGTAACCGGAGTCGGGAGACCGTTACGAGCGCGGGGAGTCAGTCCCGCTCCGCGACGGCGAGCGGCACGAGCTGCTCCTCCCGTGTCAACGAGCCGTGCTGACCGACCAGTCCGGATTCGAGCGGCTCCCGTCGTCTCCGCAGCACACCCGAACGCCCCCGCGCCGCCACCACGATGTCGCCGATCCTCGGCAACACGTACTCGGCCACGGGACCGAACCAACCGCGCTCCACGGCGTCCTGGCGGCGCAGCACCCACGCCCGCTCGCCCAACGTCTCACTCCACGCGGCGAACACGTCGTCCACCGCACCGTCCACGGCGTAGACGTGTCGGGCTCTGACCTCACCCGCCAGCGCCCGCACTCCCTCCAGCAGGGCGGGCTCGGCGTCGGCGTCGACGACGGTGTCGTCGAGCGCGACCATGCCGTGGTCGGCCACGACGGCCAGGGCCGCGTCCTGTGGCAGGTTCTCGACCAGTGACTCCACCAGTCGGTCGACCTGGCGGAGCTGCAATCGCCACTGGGGCGACCCCGGCCCGTACACGTGCCCCATGAAGTCGAGATCGCCGTGATAGGCGTAACAGAAACCGTTCCGTTCCCGCAGCGCCGTCGACACCGCTGCCGCGAGATCGCCCAAGGCGTGCACGCCGACGTAGTCTCCGCCGGAGAGCACGGCCCGAGTGAGGGCCGTGTCGGCGAACTGGACCGACGACACGACGGTGGCGGCCACGCCCGCCTCGGCGGCGAGGGCGAACGTCGTAGGCCGGGGCTGCAGGTCCTCGGGCGACACGACGTCCCGCAGGTCTTCCCCGCCCGGGTGCCTGCACCAGCGCAGAGCGTTCAGCACGCCCACCTCGGGCACCTCGAACGAATAGCCCACCATGCCGTGTTCCCCGGAGGAGACGCCGGTACCGATGGCGGCCAGTCCCGCCACGGTCGTGGAGGGGTAGCCCACCCGCAGGGGCTTTCTCCGCAGTTCGGCGAGCACGGGCGCGTCCGCGGCATGGGTTTCCAACAACTCCCAGCCGAGCCCGTCGATCAGCAGCACACAGATGCGCGACCGGCGTCCGAAGCCGAGAGTGTCGACGAAACCGTCCACCCCGAGCGCGCCGAGGGCGGACGGGGTGACTTCACTCAACGTGGGTGTCCGCGGATCGATCACAGGCGCGTCCATAGTTCGGCAGCCTCCCACGTAACGCATGCGGCGGCGATAATCGGACCATGCCGACCTATGCCTATCGCTGCCGCGTGTGCGCGGACTCGTTCGAACTACAGCGTCCGATGAGTGAGTCGAGCGCGCCCGCTTCGTGCCCCAACGGCCACGACGACACGGTGAAGCTGCTGACGACGGTCGCCCTGACCGGTTCGGCACAGGCACCCGCGCCGGCGGGCGGCGGCTGCTGCGGCGGTGCCTGCGGGTGCGGGTGACGACGGGTTCCCAGTCGGCCCGCGAACTCCGGTCACCCACGAGTTCGGTGGTTCCTCGACGACTCCACGGTGATCATCGTCGATGACCGGCGGTCCGCCCCGGCCATCGACGCACGTGAGCTTCGGGTTGCCCCGGCCTCCGCTCAGGCCTCGTCGAAGTTGCGTTCGGCCAACGCCTCGATGCGCTGCACGGCCTCCCGCGCCTGCGGCCCCGTGGCCTCGACACCGACGCGGTCGCCCTTGCGAGCGCCCAGCGACATGATGGCCAGAACGCTGTGCGCGTCGGCCTCGTCGTCGCCGAACCGCAACCGAACGTCCGCCTCCACCCCCGCGATGGCCCTCACCAGCGACGCCGCGGGACGCGCGTGCAGACCGACCTCGTTACGCAGCGTCAGTTCGGTCCGCACGACGTCGGACGGGGTCTCCTCGGTGACCGACCCCGCCTCCGGAGTCTCCTGCTTCCCGGGACCACGCCCGGCGTCCGTCGCGGCCTGTGCCACGCCCGCCCGGTCGGCTCCGCTCTGGGCGGCCACCGCCGCCGCCACGGCGCCCTCCACCAGCGGCGCGTCCACCACCACCGCCGCGCCCGGATCGTCGAGTGACTCCACCACCAGCTCGGCCGTCATCTGCGCACTACCGAGGTCGTACAGCACCACAACGCCGGACCCGGCGTCCGCCTGTCGCACCGCGGAGACCACCGAGTCGTAGTCGGTGCCGATCCCGCCGTCCGGCGTACCGCCCGCGGGCCGCACGGTGACATCCGGCGCCATCTGCTTGGCGACGTCGGCGAGCCCCTCGGCGAGCTTGGCGCTGTGGGACACGAGTACCAGACCGACCCTCATCGCGCGGCCTCCGCGAACGCCCTCAGCAGCAACGCCGTGGAACGCGCCCCCGGGTCGAGGTGCCCGACGCTGCGCTGACCGAGGTAGGAAGCCCGGCCCTTACGTGCCACGAGCTGTTTCGTCGAGGTCGCTCCTTCATCGGCGGCGTCGGCGGCGGCGGACAGCACGGCCGCCACTCCGTCGTCCTTCGCTGCCCGTGCCGCCTCGACGGCGGGCTTCAGCGCATCGACCATCGTGGCGTCACCGACTTCGGCCTTACCCCTCGCCACCACGCCGTCCAACCCGGCGTTCAACGCGGCGGCGACCGTGCTCGCATCCAGCTCGGCCGCCTGGCCCACGGCCGTGGCCGCCCTCAGAAACGCCGTGCCGTACAGCGGTCCGGCCGCACCACCCACCTTCGAGATCAGTGTGGTGGCCGCGACCTTGAGCACGGCGCCGGGCGTCTCCGGCACCGCCTCGTCGAGAGTCTCCACCAACGCCTCGAACCCGCGCTTGAGGTTCTCACCGTGGTCGGCGTCACCGATCGGCCGGTCGAGGTCGGTCAGCTCGGCGCAATGCTCGGTGACGGTGTCGGCGGCGGCTCGTAAAGCGGCGGCGACATCGTTCGCGGTGCAGCCCATCACATCCCCCAACGCAACGCGGGAGTCTTCACCGGCGCGTCCCACAGCTCGGTCAGCCGGTCGTCCATCCGCAAGATCGTCATGCTGATCCCCTGCATCTCCAGACTCGTGATGTACGGGCCGACCAACCTACGGACCACGTTGATCCCCCGGTCGGCGAGCAGTCGTTCGGCGATCCCGTGTGCCAGGTAGACCTCCAGCAGAGGCGAACCGCCCATCGAGTTGGTGAACAGCAGGACGTCCTCCCCTTCACCCAGGGGGAAGTCGTCGACAATCGCCGACACCATGCGCTCCGCGAGAGCCTGCGCGGGTTCGATCGGGAGGCGTTCCCTGCCCGGCTCACCGTGGATACCGATGCCGAACTCGACCTCGTCGTCCCCGAGCTCGAAACTCGGTTCCCCGACGTGCGGCACGGTCGGCGCCGTCAGCGCCACTCCGATGGAACGCACCCGCTCCACAACGGCGCGGGCCACCGACTCCACGGCGTCGAGGTCATCGCCGCGTTCGGCCGCCGCCCCGACGATCTTCTCCAACAACACCGTGCCGCCCACACCGCGACGTCCCGCCGTGGCCGTGGAGTCCATCACGGCCACGTCGTCGTCGATCACCACGGTGCGCACGTCCAGCCCTTCGGCGGAGGCGAGTTCCGCGGCCGTCTCGAAGTTCAGCACGTCACCGGTGTAGTTCTTCACCACCAGCAACGCTCCCGCCTCACCCGTGGTGGCCGAGATCGCGGCCTGCACGGCGTCCGGGGTCGGCGAAGTGAACACCGGGCCCGGTACAGCCCCGTGCAACATGCCCGGGCCGACGAACCCCGTGTGCAAGGGCTCGTGACCCGAGCCCCCTCCCGAGATCACCGACACACCACGCGCCGGCGAGTCGGCCCGCACCACGATGTTCGGGTCGTACTCCACCCGCACCAGATCGGCGTGGGCTGCGGCCAGACCTCTGAGCGAGTCGGCGACCACGGTCGCCGGATCATTGATGATCTTTTTCATGCCGACCTCCGAAGCGCGGCAACGCGTGGCGGGTATCGGCTTTCAACGTAACCAACTTCCGCGGCTACGGCAGGGCCTTCACCATGCCCTCCGCCAATGCGGTCACGCTTTCGCACGCCTCCGTGACATCGGCCGACTTGGAGTAGTTGTAGTAGTTCAGGCTGACGACCTCCGCCTCGACGTCGGAGTGCCCGAGGTGGTTCCACGACACCTCGCACTCGGCCGTGTCCGTGGTGCCCGGCCTCATCACAGCGGTGACGTCGTCGGTCAGCTCGACCTCCTCCGTGCCTTCGATGACCGATACCGGGTAACCGAGGCGGGCATACGCGTAGACCACGATGTCGTCCTGCATGAACTGGCAGGAATGCAGGTCGCCCGGCTGCACGGCGACATCGCCCTCCTCGAACGCAGGCTCCAGGACCTTCGAATCCGGAACCGCGCAGAGATCGACATCCCTCAACGAACGCTCGTCCCCCGGCGGAAGCATCGGCGGGTTCTCACGCAGCTGCTTGATCACACTCTGGAGCACCAGGTACCCGCTCTCGCACGGCGTGCCTCCCCCGCGTTCGTGCTGCGCGAGCACGCTGATGCCCATGTCGGGTTCGCTCTGCGTCACCGCCACGGAGTAGCAGGTGTTCTCGTCGCTGCTCGTCTCGGTCAGCGGCAGTCCCTCGACACCACTGGTGGCCTGATCGGCAAAGAAGCCACCCGTGCCGAGCACCATCATGATGCTGATGGGCTTACCACCCGTGTCGACGAAGTCACGCATGCACGTACCCCAGTCGCTGTTCCGCCCCTCTCCCTCGGGCGTGAAAGCACCCACGACGTCGTCGTGCAACAACCCACACGGATCCACCGAACGCAGAGTGGACAACGACAGGGCTGGATCGTCGGTCGGCGCCTCGGGCACACCCCCCTGGCCGCTCCCCGGCTCGGCCTTCACCGTGGTGCGCTCGAAGTTGGCCTTGGACAGGTCCTCACCCGCACATCCGGCGAGGAACACGAGCGCGATGGCACAGCAAGCGGTTATCCGACGCGATAGAGCACGAGTGAACACGTGTGCACGGTATCCACCCCTCTTCGTGCCCGTGCACGGTTCCCGCGCATCGTGACCTTGTCGCTGCTCGCCGGCCGTCCGCTAGAACAGCGTGAGGTCGTTGCTCTCGATACCGCGGAGCTTGTCGTAATCCAAGGTCACACAGCGGATCCCCCGATCCTCAGCCAACGTACGAGCCTGCGGTCGGATCTGCTGCGCGGCGAACACCCCCTGCACGGGCGCCAGCAGCGGGTCACGGTTCAACAACTCCAAGTACCGCGTCAGCTGCTCCACACCGTCGATCTCGCCCCGCCGCTTGATCTCCACGGCCACCGCCGTGCCGTCGGCGTCGCGTGCCAGGATGTCCACCGGACCGATCGCGGTCGGGTACTCACGACGCACCAGGGTGTAACCCTCCCCGAGTGTGGTGATGTGTTCGGCGAGCAACTCCTGCAGGTGTGCCTCCACACCATCCTTCACCAGCCCGGGCTCGGCCCCGAGATCGTGCTCGATCTCCTCGATGATCTGCTCGATCGTGACGACGAGCTTCTCGCCCGCCTTGTTCTCCACGATCCAGAGGTTCCCGTCCTCGATCAGCCAACACGGCGGGCTCATCCAGTTCAACGGCTTGTAGGCGCGGTCGTCGGAGTGGACCGACACCGAACCGTCGGCCTTGACGAGTAACAGACGCGTGGCCATGGGCAGATGAGCCGTCAACCGGCCCGCGTAGTCCACCTGGCACCGAGCGATCACTAAGCGCACGACGAGAGGGTATGCGACTCCGTTAAACGAATACTCGCCACCCGTATATGTCCCCCGTTAGGGTCATCTTCCGACCCTAACGAGAGGTTTAACCGAGTGAATGACATTCCGACTCTGTTCGACTGGACGGACAACCTCGTTCGCGGACTCGGCATCACGCTGCTCGTCACGGCTCTCGGCACAGTTCTCATGCTGGTGGCTTCGGTTTTGCTGGGCCTGTTGGCCCGCTCGTCGAATCTCATCCCGCGTGGTTTCGCCAGAGTCGTGATCGAGTTCTTCCGTGGGACTTCACTGCCCATTCAGCTGTGGTGGCTGTTCTTCGCACTGCCGCTACTGGGAATCAAGTTCGATCCGATCCTGGTGGGCGTGCTGGCCTTCGGTCTGAACTACGGCGCCTACGGAGCCGAGGTCGTACGCGGATCGATCGAAGCCGTACCCCGCCCCCAGTGGGAGGCCGCGATCGCGCTGAACCTGTCCCCCACGCAACGCATGACACGGGTCGTCTGGCCACAGGCGGTCGCACTGATGATCCCGTCGATGAACAACCTGTTCATCCAGCTGCTCAAGAGCACTCCGCTGCTCTACACGATCTCACTGGTCGATCTGATGACCATGGGTGAGAGCTTCCACGAGGCGGGCGGCGACCGCACCCTCATCTACCTGGTGCTGATGGCGATCTACTTCGTACTCGCGTACGCCGTGACATTTCTGTCCAATATGGCCGAAGTCGCCGCCAAGGCGAAGCTCGGCAGGCACGAGGGCCTACGCAGCGTGTTCCGCCTTCGCAAGCCCGTTCCCCAGGAGGAGGTGGCGGTCCGGTGAACTGGGACTGGGACTACGCGTTCGACATCCTTCCCGAACTGCTCCAGCACTTCGTTCAGTACACCTTGGTCGCCACCGTCCTCGGCATCGCGGTCGCCGCGGTACTGGGACTGGTCTTCGCGATCATCCGACAATTGCGCATTCCCATACTGGCGCAGGCGACGACGGCGTTCATCGAGTTCATCCGCAGCACGCCGCTGTTGATCCAGCTGTTCTTCCTATTCTACGCGCTGCCGGGGCTGGGGCTCACGCTGTCGCCGATGGTCGCGGGTGTCCTGGGACTCGGCGTGCACTACGCGTGCTACTGCGCCGACGTGTACCGATCCGGTATCGAAGCCGTACCGAAAGGACAGTGGGAAGCCACCGTCGCTCTTCAACTCCCCTCACAGACCACCTGGCGCAGGGTGATCCTGCCGCAGGCCGTGCGCAACGTCCTGCCGGCCCTGGGCAACTACGCCATCGCGATGTTCAAGGAGACACCGTTCCTGGCGCTCATCACCGTGCCCGAACTGTTGCGCACCGCGCGCACCATCGGCGGGGACACCTACGAGTACCTGGAGCCGTTGACTCTGGCCGGGCTGATCTTCCTGGCGGCCAGTTACCCCACGGCACTGCTGCTACGCAGGGTGGAAAGGCGTATGCGCCCCGCGGGTTGACGCGCAAGCGGAGGTCGTGTGCGGTCCCGACGACTCAGGCGACTTCGACCACGCACGACCTCCCACGCTCATCCTTCGGTCGCGCAGAGTTCCTCGGTCGTCGCTTTACGCGAGGGCTCGGCGGCGAAGCCCCACTGGCCGAGGATCTGGGCGAACTCGTCGGTTTCCTTGAACTTCTTCAACTCCGCGTCGAATTCGGCATGGAAGTCCGAGTCGGACTTGCGGAACGCGGCCCCCGCACCGGTGACGGGGAACGAATCCAACGGCTCGGTGATGTCGAAGTCACCGCCGTACTGATCCTTGTGAGACTGTAGAGTCAGTGTCGGCAACAGGACGGCGTCCACACGACCGTCGCTCATGCCCTGCATCGCGTCCGGCGCCTTCGGATACGTCTGGAGCTGGCCCTCCGCGATACCCAACGACTTCGCGGTCTTCAGCTCGTAGCTTCCCGCGAGAACCGCCACGACGGCGTCGGAGTTCTTCACATCGTCGACAGTGGTCAGTCCCTTCGGATTGCCCGTGGGGACAGCGAACGACTCGGTCGACACGATGTCGGGCGAGGCGTAGAGGACCTTCGAGCAACGGGTCTTGTTCATGAACAATCCCGCACTGACGATGTCCCACCGGTCCGCACCCAATCCGGGGATCATCGAGTCGTAGTCGGTCTGGACACCCTCGATCTCGGTGATGCCCATGCGTTCCAGGACCGCCTTGGTGACGTCGGGCGATGCCCCGGACAGTTCGCCGTCGGCACCCAGCTTCGTGTACGGCGGCTCGTTGGCCACAGCGATCCGCACCGGCTGGCCGGAGTCGATCCGTTGCTGGATGCCCGCGCCCTCGGCCTGGCCGGTTTCGGGGTTCGTCGTCTGACACGCGGCGAGCAGCGACCCGCTCCCCACCGCGGCGAGACCGACCGCCGAGTAGCGCAGTAACGCCCGCCGAGAGAGGTTCGGTTTCGACACGAGATCACTCCTTGGAGAGACAACAGATCGTGTGACCCTAACCCCTTCGGGTGAAGCATGGAGAATATTCAGAATGAAGAGGATCGACTCGCGTGAGGTATACAGCAACAATTGGATGACGGTCCGCGAGGACAGAATTCGCAGGACAGACGGCTCGAACGGTATCTACGGCGTCGTCGACAAACCGGATTACGCCCTCGTCATTCCACTATCCGGGAACGAAGTCCAACTCGTCGAACAATTTCGTTATCCACTCGGTATTCGCCGTTGGGAGTTTCCGCAAGGAACCGCGCCCGAACGCGCCGAACTCCCACCCCGGGAGCTCGCGGCACGCGAACTCCGGGAGGAGACCGGACTGTCGGCGGGCAGTCTGGTGGAGATCGGTCTGCTGGATGTCGCACCGGGGTTGTCGAGTCAGCGAGGCCGCGTGTTCCTCGCAACGGAGCTCACCGAAGGCGAACCCGAGCGGGAGCCGGAGGAACAGGACATGCGCACGGCATGGTTCACCCGGGACCGGGTCGAACAGATGATCGCCGAAGGCGAGATCACCGACGCCCAATCGGTCGCCGCCTACGCCCTCCTGCTTCTCTGGGAACGTCGCCCCGCCCACTGACACCGTGTCCGCAGCCTGCGTAGCCGTGTCCGCAAGTTACGTAGTCGTGTCCGCAGCCTGCGTAGCCGTCTTCGCAGTTCCGGGAGCGGGCGAGGTCAGTCCGGCCACTCGGGCGGTCGCTTCTCCAAGAACGCCGCCATCCCCTCGCGCGCGCCCGGCAACTGCGAGGCCGCCGCCATCACCTCGAGCGCGACGGCGTACGCGTCCTGCTCAGGTCGGTCCAACTGCGCGTACAACGTCTGCTTTCCGAGCGCCTTCGCCGCACGACTACCTCGCGTGGCACGTCCGAGGAGCTCGGCGACCGCGTCGTCCAGTTCGTCGTCAGGCACAACGCGGTTGACCAACCCCCATTCCAATGCCGTCGCAGCGTCGATGGTGTCGCCGGTCAACGCCAGCTCCATGAGCCGCTTACGTCCCACCGACCGCGCCACCGGCACCGCGGGGGTGTGGCAGAACCACCCGCCCTTGCCACCGGGAAGCGCGAACCCCGCCGACTCCCCGGCCACCGCCAGGTCGCACGACGCCACGAGCTGGCAACCCGCCGCCGTCGCAAGACCGTGCACACGGGCCAGCACGACCTGCGGCACCAACTGCATCGTGCGCATCACCTCGGTGCACAACCGCAGCAGTTCCCGCACGCCCCTCAGATCACGTGCGGCGACATCGGCGAAATCGTGTCCGGCGGAGAACACCGGCCCGGCACCGGCCAGCACGATACCCGTGGCATCGCTCTCCCCAGCCTCGGTGAAGGCGGTGAGCAACTCCCTCAGGTGCGGCTCGGACAGCGAGTTCCGCCGCGCGGGCCGGTTCATGGTGATCGTCACGGTGTCGTCCTCGCGCGCGACGAGGATGTGCTCGTAGCCACCCATGTTGCGACCGTAACCTTCCCGTCGACACGACCCAAGGACCCGAACCTCGACGCCTCCGCCGCGATGCTCGTGGCGCCCCGAACACGGCGTGTCGAAGCGCTCGGCACCGAGCCCGGGTCTACGCCCTACTGAGCACCGCCTGCAAGAATTCCCTGGTCCGCTCGTGGTCGGGGTCGGTGAACAGTTTCTCCGGGTGGCCGTGCTCAACGATCTGACCCGCGTCGAACATCATCACCCGGTCCGACACGTCACGAGCGAACTGCATTTCGTGGGTCACACACAGGAACGTGATGTTGGTGGTGTTCGCGATCTCCCGCAGCACACCCAGGACACCGGTCACGAGCTCGGGGTCGAGCGCGGAGGTCACCTCGTCCAGCAGCAGCACGTCGGGTTCCATCGCCAGCGCACGCGCGATGGCCACGCGCTGCTGCTGCCCACCGGACAGCTGCGACGGATGAGCGTCGACCTTGTCGGTCAGACCCACCATCTCCAGCAGCGACTTCGCCTTGTCCTCGGCTTCGTCCCGAGACTGGCCCAGCACGCGGATCGGGGCCTCGGTGATGTTCTGCAGCACCTTCATGTTCGGGAACAGGTTGAACTGCTGGAACACCATTCCGATGCGGCGCCGCACCTTGCGCAGGTGTTTTTCGTCCGCGGGGACGAGCTTGCCGTTCTTCTCCATGTGGCTCAGGTATTCGCCACCGACCTCGATCGAGCCGCCGTTGACTCGCTCCAGCGTCATCAGAAGACGCAGAATGGTTGTTTTACCCGACCCACTGGGGCCGATGAGGGTGACGAACTCGCCTGCCTCGGTATCGAAACTCAGGTCTCGGAGGACAACATTGTCACCGAATTTCTTGACCACCCGGTCGAAGCGGATCATCACGTTGTCGGCCGAGGAATCAGACGGATTGCTTTGCGAGTCCAAAACGACGCTCCAAATATCGGACGAGTAGCGAGGAAGGGTAGCTCAACAGGAGGAAGAAGATACCGGCAATAGTGATCGGTTCAACGTATCGGAATGCCAACGATGCCTCTTCCTGGGCCGCTCCCACGATGTCGAGCACACCGATCGCCAGCAGTAGCGGAGTTTCTTTGAACATCGAGATCGTGTAGTTGCCCAGCGCGGGCAACACGCGCGTGATGGCCTGCGGCAGGATCACCGCGGTCCAGGTGCGTGTCCGCGGCAGGCTCAACGCGATCGCGGCCTCCCACTGTCCCTTGGGCACGGCCTCGATGCCCGCCCGATACACCTCGGCCGTGTACGTGGCGTAGTGCAGGCCGAGCCCGATCACACCGGTCACCATCGGCGACAGGGTGATACCGACCAGCGGCAGGACGTAGAAGAGGAAGAACAGCTGTACCAGCAACGGCGTGCTGCGCACGAGTTCCATGAACAGCCAGGTGGTCCCGCTGACGAGCCGGATCGGCGACCGGCGCAACAACGCGAACACCAGACCCAGTACGTATGCGAGCACGGAGCCGAGTCCGGTGGCCTGGATGGTGACCAATAACCCGTTGAGGATGTCGGGCAGGACTTCGAAGGCGAAATCCCAGTCCCAAACGGAGTTCACGCGACACCACCACCCTGCGCGATCGCCTTTTCCCGTTTGGGCGGAGTCCTACCGACCTTCGCAGCGGCCCATCGTTCGATCAATCGCATGACAAGTGTGATCACAATGGACACTAGGAGGTAGAACAGCAGCAGGATGCTGAAGATCAGCGCGACGTCTCCGGTGTAGGACGGCACGAGCACCACGTCCGCTTGATGCGTCATCTCGGGCACGGTGATGAACGTCAGCAATGAGGTGCCCTTGAGCAGCTGGATGAACAGGTTGTTGAACGGCGGCATCATCTCCACGAGCGCCTGAGGCAGGACCACCCTCCGTAGACGCTGGCCGGTGGAGAAGTTGAGCGCCACGGCACCCTCGTGTTGTTCCTTCGGTACCGCCTGCACCGAGCCACGCACGATCTCGGCGCCGTACGCCCCGAAGTTCAGGCCGAGAACCAGGATGCCCGCCCAGAGCGGCAGAAGTTGGAAGCCGGTCAGCACCGGAAGGACAAAGTAGATCCAAAACAGCTGAACGACCTCGGAGGTTCCCCTCCAGATCTCGACGTAGGTCCGCGCGACGGCCCGCACCACGACGAACCGCGACAACATCGCCAGGCCGGCCACAAAGGACAGTATCGTGGCGAAGACGATGCCGCCTACCGTGGCCTGCAATGTCACCAGCAGGCCATCAGCGATGGTGGAGACGAAATGGGCAGTGTTGTCGAACATATTCTGTTACCGGGTCCCGTTCGGCATCACTCGCCGGAACACAACTGCTCGGTAGTGATGTCCTCGGGCGGCAGGTTGTCCTCCGTGAAACCAAATGGCTCGACGATCTCCAGCCACCGGCCGTTGTCGTGCAGCTTGGTGAGTTCCTCGTTGAAGGCGTTCACCAGGTCGTCGTTCCCCTTGCGGAACACGAAGCCGCCCGCCTGGATCTGCTCCTTGCCGTCCACCACGGGCACGAAGCCCTCGGTGACCTCGAAATCGACCCCCGGGTTCTGATCCAACAGCGCGCGCAGCGAGATGTCGGTGAGCGCACCGGCGTAAGCCCGTCCCGCCTGCAATGCCTGCAACAGCTCAGACTGTCCGCCGTAGGTCTGGATGTCGCCGACGTTCAGTGATTTGGCGACCTGCTGCTCGATCGTGCCCGACAGCACCGCGAGCCCCACCCCCTTCTCCTTGACGTCCTCGAAGGAAGTCACGTCCTGGGGATTGCCCTGCGGAACCAGGAACGCGGTGTTAGTGACGTAGTCGATGGTCGAGAACTGCGCCTGTCGACACCGCTCGGGAATGATCGCCATACCCGCGGCCACCATGTCGTACTGGCCCGCCCCCAACGCGGGGATCAGCTGGTTGAAGTCCACCTGAGTCGCCTGGACGTCCTCGACACCGAGCGCCTTGAAGACAGCCTTCGCGACCTCCGGCGACTCGCCGGTGACTTCGCCGTCCTGTGTGAATCCGTAGGGGATCTCGCCTGCGATGCCGATTTTCACGGTGCCGGCGTCACGTATTCGCTGAAGCGTGTTTCCGCCGCCTTGACCACCCGTTTGTGGGGCTTCCGTGCATGCTGCCAATGAGGCGGCGAGACCGATCGCCATCGCGCCTTTCATCGCCGTGCGCCGAGACAAAGCTCGTCTCGCCCACTCACCTTGAGCCAAGGTCACACCCCAATCGATTGGGTCGGTTCGCCGACTCAGGCGAACGATGGATCTCTACATAGTCACCGAACGTTAGGGGGCACGCGCGATCGGGTCAAAACAGTAATGATCGTCCGTTATCAGAACGAGATCAACATCGCGCCTCCACAAATACCGCCAGCTGGCCTCTTGACTCCGATCTCCGGACCCGGAGACGACGATTTCACCCTCGTTGCCGACAAAGTGGGAATTCCACTTTCGACGCTAGAACCGGCACACTGATTCCGCAGCTCAACGATGTCACCCACGAGAATTAAGGACACGACGAGCAACGACATCCGTGGTCATCCGTGGTCACTGCCAGCTACACACCGCTCCACATCGAGCACGTTGGGCAGCCGACTACGCTCGGCGGTGTGACGTGGAGTACGTACGGCAGTTACCTCGTGCTTGTGATTTTCGTCGTGCTCGCGCCCGGCCCCGACACTGTGGTGACGCTCAAGAATTCGTTCGCCGGCGGGTTCCGCGGTGGGCTGTTGGCGACCGTCGGGATCGCGACCGGCAACGTCGTACAGGGCACAGCGGTGGCGTTCGGCATCGGCACGCTGATCGTCGAATCGCAGCCGGTGTTCCACACGCTGCGCTGGCTCGGCGTCGCCTACCTCTGTTACCTCGGCGTACAGGCACTGAGGTCGGCGAAGAGGGGAGAGTACACGGCCGTCGACGCCACCGGAGCGCAGAGCAGCGGCTTCCGGAGGTTCCGGGAAGGGTTCCTCTCCAACGTGACGAACCCGAAGGTGCTCGCCCTTTATCTGTCCGTGCTACCGCAGTTCATCGATCCCGTACACAGCACGACGAGCGACACCCTTCTCCTCGCCTACACAGTGGCGGTACTGGGCGCGTTGTGGCTGCTTCTGCTGGTCGCATTCGTGCACACAGTACGCACGTGGCTCCAACGCAGAAGCGTGCGCCGAGGCTTGGACATAGCCACCGGCGCCACGCTTCTCGGCTTCGGTGCGGCCCTCGCCGCCGAAGGATGATCGATGGTGTTACTCGGTCACCACGCAATCGGGTTCGCTCGACACTCGCTCCACCCGCGCGCCGAGGCGATTGAGGTTTTCGACGAACTCGGGATAACCGCGGTCGATGTGGAAGACGTCCCACACCTGGGTGACCCCTTCGGCACACAGGCCCGCGAGCACCAGCCCCGCGCCCGCCCGGATGTCCGATGCCCACACCGGCGCGCTCGACAACCGCTCCACGCCACGCACCACGGCGTGGTGCCCATCGGTCCTGGCATCGGCGCCGAGCCGCACCATCTCCTCGATGAATCGGAACCGCGCCTCGTAGACGTTCTCCGTGATCATCGACGTACCCTCGGACACCGACGACAACGCCACCGCGAACGGCTGCAGGTCCGTGGCGAAACCCGGGTACGGCAGTGTCACGAAGTCCACCGCACGCGGGCGATCGGCCTGCACGACACGGAAACCCTTGTCGTCGAACGTCGTGACATCGGCCCCCGCCAACCTCAACTTCTCCAACACGAGGTCGAGGTGGTGCGGGTTCACGCCCATCACCGTCACGTCACCACGCGTCATGGCGGCGGCGAACGCCCACGTCGCGCCGACGATACGGTCGCCGATCACGTGGTGGTCGGTGGGCCGCAACATGTCCACGCCCTCGACCGTCAACGTCGACGTGCCCGCCCCTTCGATACGTGCACCCATCTCGGTCAGCATCGTGCACAGATCGACGATCTCCGGCTCGCGAGCCGCGTTGTCGATCACCGTGGTGCCCTCGGCCAGGACCGCGGCCATCAGGATGTTCTCGGTCGCGCCCACACTGGGGAAATCCAGCCAGATCTGTGCCCCGTGCAGGCCGTCGGCCTCGGCGACCACACAACCGTGCTCGATGGTGCTCGTCGCCCCGAGTTTGCGCAGGCCGTTCTGATGCATGTCCAGGGGCCTCGAGCCGATGGCGTCACCGCCCGGGAGAGCGACCACCGCCTTCTTCAGCCGCCCCACCAAAGGACCGAGCACGCACACGGAAGCACGTAGCTTGCCCATCGCTGCGGAGTCGGCGCGGTACGACAGCTCCGCGGGCGTGGTGATCCGCGTGACGTCGCCGTCCAGCTCGACCTCGCAGCCCACGCTGCGCAACACGTCGGCCATCAACGGGACATCGAGAATCCGCGGGCAGTTCCTGATCGTGGTGGTCCCTTCGGCGAGCAGTGCCGCCGCCATCAGCTTCAGCACGCTATTCTTCGCGCCGACAACCTCGACCTCACCGACCAGACGCGCACCGCCGTACACGTCGAAGTGCTCGCTCATGGTCGCCCATCATGCCCGGCACGGTACGGGCGTGTGCGCTGGGGCACGTTACCGATCAACCAGGTCACAAGATCGCACCTATTGAAACGTTCGGACACTACAAGACGATAGACGCACTTCGAGCAAGGTCGCACGCCTTGTGGCGAGCACCCCCGCCGGCTTCACCTACCTGTTCGTGGTTGCCCACCGTAGACTGCCGCCATGCCCGTACGGATCAACCGCGTCTACACCCGAGTCGGTGACAGCGGAACCACAGCGCTCGGCGACGGCACCCGTGTCCCCAAGACCGATCCACGCCTCGGTGCGTACGCGGACGTCGACGAGACCAACTCGGTCGTCGGCGTCGCTCTCGCGCTCGGTGCGTTGCCCGACGACATCGCACAGGTGTTAAGGCGGGTGCAGAACGATCTGTTCGACGTCGGCGCCGATTTGAGCACTCCCGTGGTGGACGACCCGCCCTATCCCCCGCTGCGGATCACACAGGACTACGTCGACCGCCTCGAAGGCTGGTGCGACGAGTTCAACGAGCGCGTGGGCAAGCTGACGTCGTTCATCCTCCCCGGCGGTACGCCCGGGGCGGCGCTGCTGCATCAAGCGCGCACGGTGGCACGCAGGGCCGAGCGGTCGGCGTGGGCGCTGGCCGAGGCAGACCCCGACGGCACCAACACCCTCGCGGTCACCTATCTCAACCGCCTGTCCGACCTACTGTTCATCCTGGCCCGAGTGGCCAACCCCGGCGGCGACGTACTGTGGAAGCCCGGAGGCGAGCGCTGAAAGCTCAGCCACCGTGCACGGACAACGCCCCGGCACCGGGAACACGTGCGGGGCGTTGAACCGTGTCGAGGAGCGAAGTCGTCAGCTCGCTCGAGGCAGCCGTCTTCCCGGCGGAGCGGACTCCAACCAGGACAGAAAACCCGTCAGAGCTCCAGGTCCCATGGCAATCTCGATCGGCTCGTCGTCATCCGACCGGCACCGCAATACCCGCGAACCCGCGGGGACGGCATAGGACTCCGTACCCACCGGATCGCGCCGCGCGACGATCTGGAGCGTGTCCCGGCGGAAAATCCGACTCGGGCCGATGCGCAAGCTCCACACGCGATACCAGACGAATTCCTCACCACGATACCGGCCGACCCCGAGGTGCCATCCGGACCGTTCATGGTCCGGATTCCACCGCAGCGCCACACTGACCCCGCCGTGGCGGCGCATGAACACCCACCGCAGCGTGTAGCACAGTGCGACGACGAGCAGCACGAGCAGGAGCGCCAGGACCAGAGTGACAATGTCCATGGTCGGCTCCCGCTCGTCCCGGTCAGACCGATTGACCAGCCGCTCGAAGCCTGGCAGCGGCCCTCGCGCGTTCGGTCTCGTCCTCCTCGGCCAGCGCGCGGCGCGCTTGCTCCACGTCGATCTCGTCGCCCAACTCGGCGGACTCGGCGAGAACGCTGACGCTGTCGCCCGTGACCGACAGGAACCCGCCGTGCACGGCCGCGGTCACCGTGTTCCCGTCAGTGGTCGTCACCTTCACGACACCGCCCTCGACGAGCTGACCGAGCACGGGTTCGTGGCCGGGCAGGATTCCGATCTCGCCCTCAGTGGTCTGCGCGGCGACGAACTGCGCCGTACCGGACCACAGGCGGCGTTCGACAGCCACCAGCTCGACGGACATCTCAGCCACGTAGCTCTCCTTCATGCCTCACGCGCGTTCCCCCAGTGTACTGGGCACGCCGACGTGCGAGCACACCGGCGATACGGAAACGACGGGGCTACATCCATAGTGGACGCTACCCCGTCGTTCACGGAACTCACTTGCCGGTGATTTCCTTGTACTTCTTCTCGAGGTCGTCGAGGCCACCGATGCCCAAGAAAGCCTGTTCCGGGTAGTGGTCGAACTCGCCCTGGGAGATCTTGTCGAAAGCCTCGATGGTCTCCGACAGCGGCACCGTCGAACCGGGGATACCCGTGAAGGTCTCGGCCACGAGCATGTTCTGCGACAGGAACCGCTCGATACGGCGGGCCCTGTTCACCGTCAGCTTGTCCTCTTCCGACAGCTCGTCCATACCGAGGATCGCGATGATGTCCTGCAGCTCCTTGTACTTCTGCAGGATCCGGATGACCTCGGAGGCGACCCGGTAGTGCTCCTCGCCGACGATGGCCGGGTCGAGGATCGTGGAGCTGGAGGCCAGCGGGTCCACGGCCGGGAAGATGCCCTTTTGGAACACCGACCGCGACAACTCGGTGGTGGCGTCCAGGTGGGCGAACGTCGTCGCCGGCGCCGGGTCGGTGTAGTCGTCCGCGGGCACGTAAATGGCCTGCATCGAGGTGATCGACCGGCCCCGGGTCGAGGTGATGCGCT
>JAJYTH010000072.1 GCA_021793175.1 Actinomycetes bacterium | reverse complement strand
TCTAAGCTGGCGCGGCTGATTGGCCGAAAGTCCCGGTGCCGGTCGGGGGGCACGACCGACTCCAGGGAGGTAGTGACGTGGCTGCCGTCGGCTTTACTCAGGCCGTCCGATCCACACCTGCCGGCTCTTTGCCGGCAAGCATGGTCCCGCACCCGCGGGAGGAACTGTTCTCAGTGCTGGTGGTCGACGACCACCCACTGCTAAGGGAGGCGATTGCCGCACGACTTGCGCAAATGGGCGCGGGCACGGTCCACGAGGCCGCGACCGTAGCCGAGGCCAGAGCGAGAGCGGCCGCGACCGGGCCGTGCGACCTCGCGATTCTCGATCTGGGACTGCCGGACGGCAGCGGAATCGAGCTCGTCACGGAGCTGCGCAGCAACGGGTGGCTTCGTGTCGTGGTACTGGCATCCTCCGATGACCCGTACGCTGTCCGCGCGGCTTTCCAAGCGGGCGCACAAGCGTATTTGTTGAAGTCCGCGTCGCCGGTGGTCGTCACCGACGGCGTGAGGCGGGTTCTGGAGGGCGGTGTCTACGCCGATCCCAGCGTGGCGCCCGTCCTGGCCACAGGGACACGAGTGGCAGGTACCGACAACACACCCCGCGAGCTGTCCGCTCGCGAGGTGGAGGTCCTTCAGCTCGTGGCCGACGGCCAGTCGAACAAGGAAATCGGTGAGGAGCTCAGTCTGTCCGCGTTGACGGTGAAGTCTCACCTGTCGCGGATCGGGCGCAAGCTCGGCACCGGCGACCGAGCGCAGATGGTGGCACTGGCCATGCGCGCGGGCGTCATCCGCTAGAGCACGAACAGTTCCCTACGGGGCGGGTGGGCCAGGCGCGGTAGACCCGTCCCGTAGGGTTCACTGTCGTGGACAACGCAGATCACAGCTCCGGCACGCCGGGGGACTCTGCGCCGC
Organism: Actinomycetes bacterium; assembly: GCA_021793175.1. Classification (GTDB taxonomy): domain Bacteria; phylum Actinomycetota; class Actinomycetes; order Mycobacteriales; family Pseudonocardiaceae; genus Saccharomonospora. The sequence continues at coordinate 18,531 of JAJYTH010000072.1, read as the reverse complement.
TTCCGCTGACCGAACCTGCGGAAGGCACCCCTGACGTCATCGCCGACCCCGAAACGTTGTGGGTGGCATGCGAACAACTGGCCGGGGGCAGCGGCGCCCTCGCCGTGGACACAGAGCGCGCTTCCGGATACCGCTACTGGCCGAAGGCGTACCTCATCCAGGTCCGGCGCGACGGCGCCGGCACGTTCTTGATCGATCCCATTCCGCTACGCGATCACCTCGAACCTTTGGCCGAGGTGATGAATCAGGTCGAGTGGGTATTGCACGCGGCATCGCAAGACCTGCCCTGCCTGTCCGAACTCGGTTTGCATCCACCGTCGCTGTTCGACACGGAATTGGCCGGCCGGCTCGCCGGCTATCAACGGGTAGCACTCGGGACACTGGTGGAGTCGCTGCTGGGCTATCGACTGGAGAAAGGTCACAGCGCAGCCGACTGGTCCCGCCGTCCACTTCCGATCGACTGGCTGAACTACGCTGCGCTCGACGTGGAGCTGCTGCTTCCCTTGCGAGAGAAATTGGAAGCGGAGCTGGCGGCCTCGGGAAAACTGGAGTGGGCCCGCCAGGAGTTCGAAGCCGTTCGCACCGCCAAACCGCCCGTGCCACGGGCCGAACCGTGGCGACGCACCTCAGGAATCCACAAGGTTCGCACCGCACGGGGCCTGGCGGCCGTGCGTGCTCTGTGGGAAGCCAGGGACGAATTGGCGCGCCGACGTGACCGGGCTCCCGGCCGCGTCCTGCCCGACAGCGCGATCATCAACGCGGTCCTGGCCGATGCACGCACCGCGGACGATTTGGAGAAACTCCCCATGTTCCGGGGACGGGTCCAGCGCAAGCAGGTCACGCGTTGGCTACGGCAGCTGCAGCTCGCACGCACCCTGCCCGACTCCGAGCTTCCGAGCACCGCTGTCTCGTACAACGGTCCACCACCTCCGAACCGGTGGGCCGACAAGGACCCGGACGCAGCGGCTCGCCTCGCCGCAGCGAAAGCCACGCTGGCCGACATCGCCGAGCGGAACCAGCTTCCTGTGGAGAACCTGCTGCTGCCGGAGCTCGTCCGTCGTATCTGCTGGCAGCCACCCGAGGACACGTCCCCGGAGTCCGTGGCCGCCGCACTCGCCAAGGGCGGTGCCCGGCCGTGGCAGATCGAACTGACGGCACAGGAACTCAGCACGGCGCTGCGGGCCACGGCCTGATCCGGCCTGACACTCGTCGCGATCACGCTGCCGCAGGCAGCACCACGGTGATCGCCAGGCCTCCTCCGGGAACGGGTTCGGCCCGCACTGTCCCACCGTGCGCCCGGACGGCGGCCTGCACGATCGACAGGCCCAGACCGGCGCCGGTGCGGGCCGTGCGGGCGACACCCGCTCTGCGGAACGGCTCGAACAGTCCCGCCACGGCGTCGGGGTCGATCACCTCACCGGACGAGCTCACGATGAGCGCCACCCGGCGCCCTTCCCACGGCTTCGTGATGACCTCGAGCCAGCCGTCCTCGACGTTGTGCGTAACCGCGTTCTCCAACAGATTCCCCGCGACACGCTCCAACAACGCCGGATCGCCGAAGACCACTGTCCTTTCGAGTCGGAACTGGGTGGTGATGTTCTTGCGCTCAGCGGCTACCCGGACCGCGCTCCAGGCACTGTCCACGACGTCGACGAGATCCACCGGCTCCGTGACGGCGAGCTCGGTGCCCTCGGTCCGGGCAAGCAGCAGCAGCGAGTTCACCATTCGTTCCGCACGGTCGGTCGCGTCCTGCACCACGCCCGCCATACGGCGCAGCTCCGCGACATCGGCGTGCTCGTCGGACAGCGTGACCTCCAGCTCGGTGCGGATCACCGCCAGCGGAGTGCGCAACTCGTGACTGGCGTTGGCGACGAAGTGCCGCTGGGCGTCGAAGGCCGCTTGCAGGCGGTCGAGCATGGCGTCGAACGTGGAAGCCAGCTCAGCGAGTTCGTCGCGGCTGCGCACACGACCGATACGCTCGCCCAGCGACTCGACCGACAGCCGACGAGCCGTGTCCGTGATCTCCCGTAACGGGCGCAGCACCCGCGAGGTGAGTGTCCACGCGAGGATGCCCGCCGCCGCCACCACCGACACGAACGCGAAGATGCCCGCGGCGACCATCCGTCGCCGTGCCTGCTCCTGGAGGTGGTCGGCCAGTACGGACGCCTCGACGTCCACACCGTCCACCCGCACGAGCGTGCCCGGCGGCAGCTGTGGCACCGCAGCGACCGAGTCACCAACGAGACGCCACGCCAACCACAACAGGACCACGCTGACGACCGCGACGAGCGTGGTCGCGAGCACGCTGATGCGGGCGCGAAGGCTTCGGGCAGGAAGGCCGGGAAGGCCACTGCGGCGAATCACCGATTCAGCGAACCAGACTCCGTCACCGCACCCGCGCCGGGCACCCGGTATCCCGAGCCGACCACGGTCTCGATGATGCCGGGCTCACCGAGCTTCTTGCGCAAGGTCATCACGGTCACCCGGACAGTGGTGGTGAATGGATCGGCATTCTCGTCCCATACACGTTCGAGCAGCTCCTCGCTGCTCACCACGGCCCCCTTGGCCGCCAACAGTACCTCCAGAACACCGAACTCCTTACGGGTCAGCTCCACCGGACGCCCGCCCCGATAGACGGTGCGCTTGGCCGGATCCAGCTCCACGTCGTCGGCGACGAGCACCGGCGGGGTGGCCGGCGTGGCTCGCCGGCCGAGCGCCCGCACCCGTGCCACGAGCTCGGGGAACGCGAACGGCTTGGCGAGGTAGTCGTCGGCACCGAGAGACAACCCCTCGACGCGATCGGACACCGTACCGCTCGCGGTGAGCATCAACACCCGCGTCAACTCACCGGAGTTGACGATCTCCCGACAGAGATCGTCTCCGGGCATGCCGGGGAGATCGCGGTCGAGCACCACCACGTCGTAGCGCGTGACGGTCGCTTTCTCGTGCCCGTCGTCACCGGTGAACGCGACGTCGACCGCCATCCCCTCGCGCCGCAGGCCTCTCGCGACGGCCTCGGCCAGCGGCGCCTCGTCCTCTACAACCAATACGCGCACGTCAATACCGTGTCACAGTTTCCTGAGAGAGACCTGATGGCACTGGTCACCTCAGTCGTGAGACGCGTCAACCGCTTCTCCCGCGGCTTCCTTCGTGCCGTTCGTCTCCTGCACGTTCTCACCGATCCGGCCCACAGCCCACTCGGTGATCTTGCGCGCCACGTCCTGCGCGGTGAGTCCGATGCTCGCCAGCACTTCATCACGGGTGCCGTGTTCCAAGAACTGCTGGGGCACGCCCAGGTCCCGCAGCGGCACGTCACAATCCGCGTCCCGCAGCGCAGCCGCCAACGCGGACCCGAAACCACCGTGCCGGCCGCTGTCCTCCAGCGTGACGACGAGCCGATGCGACGCCGCTAGCTCCACCAGCTCCTCGGGTACCGGAAGCACCCACCGCGGGTCGACGACGGTGACACCGATGCCCTGATCGGCCAACCGATCGGCGGCGGCGAGCCCGAGCTGGGCGAAGGCTCCGACGGCCACCAGGAGCACGTCGGCGTCGTCCCCGCGCCGCAACACGTCCACACATCCGACCCGGTCCACGGCGGGAACCGAGTCCACGACGCTGCCCCTGGAGAACCGCAGCGCGGTGGGGCCGTCGGACACGGCGACCGCCTCCCGCAGTTCCTCCCGCAGCGTCTGCGCGTCCCGCGGAGCGGCCACCCGCATGCCCGGCACCATGCCGAGCAGGGACAGGTCCCACATACCGTGGTGGCTCGGCCCGTCTGGGCCGGTGATTCCCGCGCGGTCGAGCACCAGCGTCACGGGCTGGCGGTGCAGCGCCACATCCAACAGCACCTGGTCGAAGGCGCGGTTGAGGAACGTGGAGTACACAGCCACCACAGGGTGCAGACCGCCCATGGCGAGGCCCGCGGCCGACGCGACGGCGTGCTGCTCGGCGATGCCGACGTCGATCCACCGGTCGGGGAAGGCGTCGGCGAACTTCTGCAACCCCGTCGAGCGCAACATGGCCGCCGTGATGGCCACCACGTCCTCGCGCTCGGCGCCGATCTTGGCGAGCTCATCACCGAACACGGACGTCCAGCTCGGCCCCTTGACCGGCGGCTTGCCGGTCTGCGGGTCGATGGGGTCGGTTTGGTGCATCTGGTCGGCCTGGTGATTGACCGCGGGCGGGTACCCGTGCCCCTTCTCGGTGACGACGTGCACGATGACGGGTCCGCCGAACGCCTTGGCGTTGAGCAGAGCCTTCTCCAGCACCGGGAGATCGTGCCCGTCCACGGGGCCGATGTACTTCAACCCGAGATCGGAGAACATCACCTGTGGGCTGAGCGCGTCCTTGATACCGGCCTTGGCCGCGTGCAAAGCCGTGTAGAGGGGCTTGCCCACCACCGGGGTGTTCTGCAGCAGCTCCTTCCCGCCGTCGAGCAGTCGCTCGTAACCGCGACGCAGACGCAGCGCGGCGAGGTGCTCGGCGAACCCGCCGATGGTCGGCGAGTACGAACGCCCGTTGTCGTTGACGACGACGATCACGGGACGTTGGGGATCGGCGGCGATGTTGTTGAGTGCTTCCCAGCACATACCACCGGTGAGAGCGCCGTCACCGACGATCGCGACGGCGTGCCGCCCACCACCCGCGAGCTGGTAGGACCGCGCGAGCCCATCGGCATACGACAGGGCGGTGGAGGCGTGGCTGTTCTCGATGACGTCGTGCTCGCTCTCCGCACGCGCGGGGTATCCGGAGATGCCGCCGCGCTGACGCAGTCGGTCGAAGTCGCCGTGCCTACCTGTGACGATCTTGTGCACGTACGACTGGTGGCCGACATCGAACAGCAGCGCGTCCTTCGGCGAGTCAAACACCCGGTGCAAGGCGAGCGTGAGCTCGACAACACCGAGGTTGGGGCCGAGATGACCGCCTGTCCTGCACACCTTCTCCACGAGGAAATCCCTGATCTCCTCGGCCAGCACGCCCAACTGGTCGTGGTCCATTCGTTTGAGGTCGGCCGGCCCGTGCACGGACTCCAGCAACGTCACGCTCCACCTCGCTCGCCGTCGTTATCGCTGCCTCGTTGTGCTTAGTCTAGGGAGGTTCGGAAATACAGCCCACCATCGGGCGAAGCGCTGCTTGAGAACGCAGGTAGGCGGATATTGCTCCCGTAGTCAGCACGTGCCGTTCGACGTCCTCGCGCCGTCCTCACGCCGCGAAGCCGGCGGCCGTATGCGCAGACGAAGACGAGAGGAAGCCATGTCCCGCGAATTTGACTACGTCGTCGTCGGTGGCGGCACAGCCGGTGCGGTGGTCGCTGCCCGGCTCTCCGAGGACCCGAACACCTCCGTCTGCCTACTGGAAGCAGGCCCCTCCGATGTAGATGACTCGGCGATCCTGGAACTCGACCGGTGGATGGCGTTGCTGGAGTCCGGATACGACTGGAACTACCCCGTGGAGCACCAGGAGAACGGCAACTCCTTCCTGCGACACGCGCGGGCCAAGGTATTGGGCGGTTGCTCGTCGCACAACTCGTGCATCGCGTTCTGGGCTCCGGCGGAGGACCTCGACGAGTGGGCTTCGCTGGGGCTCCCCGGCTGGTCGGCCGCCGACGTGTTTCCTCTCTTCCGCGAACTGGAGAACAACGACGGACCCGGCGACCACCACGGGCGGTCTGGACCAGTGCGGATCCGTTCGGTGCCTCCCCATGATCCGGCGGGTGTCGCCTTGCTGGAGGCATGCGAGCAAGCGGGCATCCCGAAGGTGGAGTTCAACTCGGGCAATACCGTCACCAACGGCGCCAACTGGTTCCAGATCAACGCCTGGGAGGACGGCACCAGGGCGTCGGCGTCGGTGGCGTACCTGCACCCGATCCTCGACAAGAGGTCCAATCTGGAGGTCCGTACGGACGTACGGGCGAAGAAGCTGACGTTCGACGGCATGCGCTGCACCGGAGTGGAGATCCTCACCGAGGACCTCGTCCACAGCGAACACATCGCGGCACGTGGAGAAGTCGTGGTCAGCTGCGGCGCCATCGACAGTCCGAAATTGCTCATGCTGTCCGGCATCGGCCCCGCCGAGGAGCTCATGGGCTTCAACATCGACGTGCTGGTGGATTCTCCCGGGATCGGACGCAACCTTCAGGACCACCCCGAGGGGCTCGTGCAGTGGGAAGCCCGCAAACCCATGGTCGACGAATCGACCCAATGGTGGGAGATCGGCATCTTCACCACCACCGAGCCCGGCCTCGACCGTCCCGACCTGATGTTCCACTACGGTTCGATCCCGTTCGACCTCAACACACTGCGCCACGGCTATCCGACCACGGAAAACGGCTTCTGCCTCACTCCCAACGTGACCCGAGCACGTTCCACCGGGACCGTTCGACTGCGCACCCCAGATTTCCGGGACAGGCCCAAGGTCGATCCGCACTATTTCACCGACCCTTACGACATGCGGGTGATGACGCACGGTATCCGTCTGGCACGCCGGATCGTGTCCCAGCCGGCCATGCGCGAGTGGGCGGGCACCGAACTCGCACCCGGCCCGGAGGCGCAGAGCGACGAGGAACTCGCCGACTACATCACCAAAACGCACAACACCGTGTATCACCCGTCGTGCACCGTGAAGATGGGACCGTCCAGTGACCCGATGGCTCCACTCGACGAACGTCTGAGGGTGCGTGGGGTGGAAGGGCTGCGGGTGGCCGACGGATCGGTGATGCCGTTCATCACCGCCATCAACCCCTGCATCACCACCATGGCCATCGGAGAGAAGGCGGCCGACATGATCGCCGAGGACGCACGACGCGGTTGACGCCGTAGACGTCCCCGCTCCGGTGTCCCCACGCTTCAGCGGCGCCAGAGCGGGAGCATGGCGTCGCGCACTTCGGCGAGCAGGTCGGCCATGGCGGCCTCGGCGTCATCGGGCATTCCACGCGCCACGGATGCCGCGACACGTTCGTGCAGGTCGAGCGCCTCGGGCACGGGTTGGTGCGGCATCAGGCCGAGTTGAGTTCGGCCACGGAGAACCACCGCCACGACGTCGGAGAGCGCGCCGAACATCTCATTGCCGCTCGCGCGCAGCAGCAGTGTGTGGAAAGCGACGTCGTACTCCATGAACTGGTCGAGCTTGCCCGCTTCGCCGAGAGCACGCATGTCGGCGGCGATGTCGACGATCTCGGCGCGCTCGGTCGCCGACGCGCTGCGCGCCGACGCCGCGGCGGCCAACGGTTCCACGGCGATCCGCAGCTCGGTGAGCGATCGGAGTTGCTCGTCCCGCCCTGGGCCGGAGAGGCGCCACCAGATGACTCTGGGGTCGAACACGTTCCAGCTCGACTGCGGCTGCACGGTGATACCGACCCGCCTGCGCGAACGCACGAGCCCCATCGACTCCAGGATGCGCATGGTCTCCCGGGCGACGGTGCGGGACACCCCGAACCGGTGCTGGATGCGATCCAGGGTGAGTACGTCACCGCAGGCCAGTTCGCCGCTGGTGATCTCCGATCCGATGGTGTCCAGCACGGTGCTGTGTAGGACTTCCACCCCCGTACCGGATTCAACGCTCACGTGTCGAGCTTATCCCGACACCATGTCTTCACCCTTCCAGGCGAATGGTGTTATCTTTCGCCAGCAAAAGTACTACCTTTAATCGAGGAGCGGCAATGACTGCCACCTGCCTGGTGGTGATGGGGGTGTCCGGGTCCGGCAAGAGCACCATCGCCCAGCGACTCGCGGACGAACTACGCCGACCCGCGGCCGAAGCCGACGAGTTCCACCCCGCCGCCAACATCGAGAAGATGACCGCGGGAATCCCGCTCACCGACGCCGACCGAGCCCCCTGGCTCGCGGCCCTGCGGGACTGGATCACCGAACGGGCGGATGCGGGAGAGGACACGGTCGTCGCCTGCTCGGCACTCAAACGCGCCTACCGAGACGTCCTCAGGCAAGCACGCGCCCGGGTCCGGTTCGTCCACCTCGCGGGCAAGCCGGAGCTCATCACACAACGGCTCGCCACTCGGTCCGACCACTTCATGCCGCCCTCCCTGCTGGACTCCCAGTTCGGTGATCTCGAACCGCTGAGCCACGACGAGGACGGTGTCACCGTCGACCTGGCACAGACACCGGAGCGGATCGTCTCCTCCGCCCTCGTACAGCTCGGCCTCCGACCCGGCCCCGCAGGAACGTAACTCCCCCATCCGCTCCCCGTCCCCCACCCATCGCGACAGCAACGGAGCTTCGTATGAACACCGACGAGTGGACGCAGACCCTCGGCGTCGGTCCCCTACTCGGCATCGCCGCGGGTGCGATCGCGGTGCTACTCCTGCTCATCATCAAGTTCCGAGTGCACGCCTTCCTCGCACTCGTGACGGTGAGCATCGCGACCGCCTTCGCCACCGGCATCCCGGCCGGCCAGATCGTGGACACGATCTCCGACGGTTTCGGTTCGACACTGGCCAACGTGGCCCTTCTGGTCGGGCTCGGCGCCATGCTCGGCAGGCTGCTGGAAGTCAGCGGCGGAGCACAGTCGCTCACCGATGCCCTGATCCGCCGGTTCGGCGAGAAACGGGCCCCGCTGGCACTCGGCATCGCCTCACTGCTGTTCGGCTTCCCGATCTTCTTCGATGCCGGGCTCGTAGTCATGCTGCCCATCGTGTTCGCCGTGGCTCGCAGGCTCGGCGATGGCGTGCTCCGCTACGGCCTGCCCGCGGCGGGCGCGTTCTCCGTCATGCACGTCTACACGCCGCCACACCCGGGCCCCGTGGCGGCGAGCACGCTGCTCGGCGCCGACGTCGGCCTGGTGCTCGCGTTCGCGGTGGTGCTCGCGGTCCCGACGTGGTACCTCACCAGCTACCTCTACGGCCTGTGGATCGGCAAGCGCATCGTGTTGCCGGTTCCGGACCTCCTCCGCGAAACGGGCTCCGAACACGACGAGAACCCGCCCCGGTCGAGCACCGTGCTGGGCCTGTTGCTGCTTCCGCTGCTGCTCATCTTCGTCAACACCGGCCTGAGCACCGCGGGCGATGCGGGGTGGGTCGACACCGACGCAGGGTGGTACGACGTCGCCCTCGCGCTCGGCTCGACCCCGATCGCGCTGCTGATCACTGTGTTCGTCGCGAGTTACGTGCTCGGCGTCCGCCGTGGTCGCGGAGCGGACACAGTGGAGCGACTGCTCGACTCCGCGCTCGGCCCCGTGTGCGCGATCATCCTCATCACCGGCGCCGGCGGCATGTTCGGCGGAGTGCTGCAGACCAGCGGTATCGGCGATGCGCTGTCGAGCACTTTGAGCGATCTGGGGCTCCCGGTGTTCGTGGCCGCCTATGTGATCGCCACAGCGCTGCGGATCGCGCAGGGTTCCGCCACGGTCGCCTTGACCACCGCCGCGAGCCTGATCCAACCGCTGGTGACAGACGGAGCGTTCACCTCCGTGGAGCTGGTGGCGATCGTGCTCGCCCTCGCCGCGGGGTCGGTGACGGCCGGACACGTCAACGACTCGGGGTTCTGGCTCGTGGGTCGCTTCTTCCAGATGGATGTCAAGACCACCCTCAAGACCTGGACCGTCATGCAGACCACCATCGGCCTCGTGGGCTTCGCCCTGGCGAGCGTGGTGTACCTGGTGGCGTGACCTTTCCCCGATCCGTCCCGATCCGACTCCTGAGTGAATGAACGCGTGGCGCCGGTGGTATTCATACGGGTCCGAAGACCCGCGAGACACCGGCGCCACGCGACGCGGAAGCCCCCGGTTCCGGTGTGATCCATTCAATATCGATTGATTGGTCGATATCGCGTGTATTCGGGCCCGGCCTTCTCTATGCTGGCGCTGTACGAAACCGTTTCGTTCACAAGGGAACCTCGGGATGTCCGCTGATACCTCCGCCGCACCGACTCGACGTACTCGGCTGACGCCGGAACGCGAGCGAGAACTGTTCACCGCGGTGGTGGACCTCGTGCGTGAGCAGGGTTACGAAGCGCTCACCATGGACGCCGTCGCGGCACGCACCAAGTCCAGCAAGGCCACGCTCTACCGCCAGTGGGAGAGCAAACCGAAGTTGGTCGCCACCGCGCTGCGCCACCTGGCGGACAAGATTCCCGCTGATGTCGACACCGGGTCCCTGGCCGGCGATCTACGGCATATGGTGGACGAGTTCATCGACCATGCCTCCGAGGACACCGCACTGCTGAACGGCCTGGCACACGCCGTCTCCAAGGACTCGGAGTTGTGGCAGGCCTTGTACGAATTGCACATCCGGCCCGGCCTGGAAGCACTCGACACCGTCCTACAGCGAGCGGTCGAGCGCGGCGAGCTGACTCCGGACAATCCCGCGAAGGAGTTCGTTCCCCACCTGATCATCGGCGCATTGGGCACCCGCAAACTGATCGAGAACCGGACGGCGGACGCCGAGTACATGCAACGCTACCTCACGGCCGTGGTGCTTCCCGCGCTCGGCGTCGTCTGACCGGCCCTCCCGCGTAGCCACCGAACATCGCCCGTTCGGGGTACCGGGACCTTCCCTGTCCCCTTCGAACAATCAGGAGTCCATTACTGATGGCCACATGGCTGTATCGGCTCGGCCGTTTCGCCTTCCGGCGGCGCGGACTGGTAGCTCTACTGTGGATCGTGGTGCTGGCCGCGGTGGGTGGCACCGTTCTGGGCAGTTCCTCGACCGCCTCCACCACGATCTCCATTCCCGGGACGGAGGCCCAGCGAGCCGCCGAACTGATGGAGGAACGCTTCCCCGGCAGCAACTCCGACGGAGCCACCGCGCGGGTCGTCCTCCAGGCACCGGACGGTGAACAGATCACCGCGCCACAGCACCAGGCGACCATCGGCGACGTCGTCGAGAGTCTCGCCCAAGGCACGCAGGTCCAACAGGTCGTCGACCCGTTCCAGGGCCAGACCGTCAGCCCGGACCAGACCATCGCCTACATCCAAGTCAACTACGACACGAGTGCCCTCGATCTGAGCGAGGAGACGCGGGCCGCTCTCGAGAGCGCCGCCGAGTCGGCCCGAGACGCGGGACTGACCGCGGAGATCAGCGGTGACGCGCTGTTCACGATGCCGGAGACCGGTATCACCGAGGTGATCGGCGTCATCGTTGCCGCGATCGTGCTGCTCATCACCTTCGGCTCGCTCATCGCCGCCGGGTTGCCGCTGATCACCGCGCTGATCGGTGTCGGCATCAGCGTCGGCATCATCACCGTGCTCACCGGCGTCCTGGAGCTCGACAGCACCACCCCGATCCTGGCCACGATGATCGGTCTGGCCGTCGGCATCGACTACGCGCTGTTCATCGTGTCCCGCTACCGCGCCGAACTCGCCGAAGGGCACGCACCGCTCGACGCCGTCGGCCGTGCGACGGGAACGGCCGGATCCGCCGTGGTCTTCGCCGGCCTCACCGTCATCATCGCCCTGGCCGGCCTGTTCGTGGTCAACATCCCGATCCTGACGAAGATGGGTCTGGCCGCCGCGGGTGCCGTCGTGTTCGCCGTCCTCGTCGCGCTGACCCTGATCCCCGCGCTGATCGGCTTCGCCGGGAAGCGGCTCCTGCCCCGCAAGCAGCGTGCCGCCGAAGGTCGAAGCGGTGCGGAGGAGAAGCCCCGCGCGGGCACCCGGTGGGCTCGATTCGTGCTGCGTCGGCGGATCCCGGTCCTGGTGGCCGGCATCGCCGCCCTCGGTGTGATCGCCATTCCCGCGACGGATCTGCAGCTGGGACTGCCCGACGACGGCGCCAAGCCCACCGACACCACCCAGCGTCGCGCCTACGACCTGATCGCCCAGGGCTTCGGCCCCGGCACCAACGGCCCGCTGGTCGTGCTCGTCGACGCCCAGGGCAGCGACAACCCCCAGGCCGCGGCCGAGACGGCCGGGCAGGCGCTCCAAGGGCTGGACAACGTCGCCATCGTCATGCCGCCCACCTTCAACCCGGCGGGCGACACGGCGATGTTGACCGTCCTCCCCGCGTCCGCTCCGAGTAGCACGGAGACCGAGACCCTCGTGCACGACATCCGGGCCGAGTCCGGCGACATCGCCGACGCCACCGGGGCGGACGTGCTCGTCACCGGCCAGACCGCGATGGGCATCGACGTCTCCCAGAAGCTGGACGACGCCCTGATGCCCTACCTGCTGTTGGTCGTCGGCCTGGCCTTCCTCCTGCTGATGGTGGTCTTCCGCTCGATCCTCGTCCCGCTCAAGGCCGCACTCGGCTTCCTGCTGTCGGTCATCGCCGCGCTGGGTGCCGTCGTCGCGGTCTTCCAGTGGGGCTGGCTGGCCGACGTCTTCGGGGTGGAACAGACCGGCCCGGTCATGAGCCTCATGCCGATCATCCTTGTCGGTCTGGTGTTCGGCCTGGCCATGGACTACGAGGTCTTCCTCGTCACTCGGATGCGGGAGGCCTACGTCCACGGTGAGAGCGCTCACGAGGCGATCGTCACGGGCTTCAAGCACGGAGCCCGGGTGGTGACCGCCGCCGCACTGATCATGATCAGTGTGTTCGCGGGCTTCATCGGCTCGGACGAGTCGATGATCAAGATGATCGGTTTCGGACTGGCGATCGCCGTTCTGTTCGACGCGTTCGTGGTCCGGATGACGATCGTCCCCGCGGTCCTCGCCCTGCTCGGCAAGGCGGCCTGGTGGTTCCCCCGCCCGCTGGACAAGATCATGCCGAACGTCGACGTCGAGGGTGAGCGTCTCCAGCACAAGCTCAACGAAACCGAGACCGCAGAGCAACGAGAGCCTGCCACCAACCGCTCCTGACGCACCGGGAGTGGACTCGGGGCCGGCATCACGGGGGCGGATGCGGGTCCCGGCCACACCGAGCAATCGGGGCCGCTGACGGTGTGGCATTCGGGCCCGGCCGCGACCTTCCGTAAGGGAGGAGGCGGCCGGGCCCGACCGTTTGTCCCGGGCTCGGCCGCCTCCGAGAGCTCGTCCTCACCGCCGCAGCAGTGCCACGCACTCCACGTGGTGGGTCATGGGGAACGCGTCGAAGGCCCGCAGCCGCTCCAACCGATAACCGTGCTCACCGAAGATCGCCACATCGCGGGCGAGGGCGGCCGGGTCACAGGCGACGTAGACCACGCGCTCCGGACCGGCCGCCACCACGGCCTCCACCACGGGCCGACCGGCCCCCTTGCGCGGTGGATCGAGCACCACCACCTGCGGCGTGTCGGTACGGTCCCGCAGCACGTGTTCCACCTGCCCGCATCGCCACCGCACCTGCCGCATGTCTGGGAGGTTCGCTCTGCCGTCGGCCACCGCTCGGCGGCCCGATTCGACGGCGAGTACGCGCCCCTTCGGGCCCACCTGCTCGGCGAGCACGGAGGCGAACAGGCCCACCCCGGCGTAGAGGTCCCATGCCCGCGCACCGGGTGAGGCATCGGCCCATTCGCCCACGACCCGCGCGAGCGTGTCGGCCGCCCGCGGGTGGACCTGCCAGAAGCCGTGGGCGGCGAGCCGCCAGTCCCGGCCCGCGGCACGTTGGACGGCGACGCCTCCCCGGAGCTGTTCGGAACGTCTCCGACGTGCCAATCCGGACAGGCGCCGGACATGCACCTCGTCGTCCACGTCTTCGGTGGCCTCGATCTCGTCGCCCTCGGACCACGAATGCGGCAGTACCGCGTCCACCGCTCCACGCGCGGTGATTGGGCAATCCGTCAGTGGAATAACCCGGTGGCTGCGATGCGCCCGCAGCCCCGCGTTCCCGTCGGCGTCCGCCACGAACCGCACTCTCGTGCGCCACCGCAGCAATCCTTCGGACAACGGTTCCACCGTGACCGGCACATCGAGACCGGCCAGTCTGCGCAGCTGTTCCTCGACGACGCGAGCTTTGAGCTCACGCTGCGCCGAACCACTCGCATGCTGCCAGTCACAGCCTCCACACAGTCCTGGGCCGGCCACGGGACACGGCGGTTCCACCCTCTCCGCCGCGGGCTCAAGCACATACACGGCGTCGGCCCGGCAGAACGACTTGCCGTTGTCCTCGGTCACCTCGGCGAGCACCCGCTCTCCCGGCAAAGCGTGGCGGACGAAGACGACCCGTCCGTCCACTCGCGCCACACAGTGCCCGCCGTGGGCGACGGCACCGACGGTGAGCTCCAGCGTTCGACCCGTCCAGTCCTGGCTCACCACCGCACTCCCTTCACCGCTTCGACACATCGGACGCGGAGGCACCGGTGCCGTGGCACACCTGATCGAACACGCTTCGCGGTCATGACGAACTCGGGCACGGCAGGAGCGTAGTCCTGCCTGATCGGCCCGATCAGCCCAGTGGTCACACCGCGGTCCGGCCACCCTCCCGCACGGTGAGCCAGGCCACCGTTCGCGACCGGGCGACGAACCGCTGTCGCCTTTCTCCAGGGCGCGGAGTCCGGCTTTCACCGCACTCCGGCCGACGGGTGATCACTGGCCGCCCGCCTCCGACGTGGGGGGCTGGGCGTACTTGGCCCGCAATCTGGCCTCGATCTCCTCGTCGGTCTCGACCGAGGGCTCGATCAGTTGCTTGAGCCTTCGATCGGACCGCCGCACGGCCCACACCACGACCAACAACGCGAGGCCGTAGAGCGGGTACCCCATCGCGATCTTGGCGAAGGCCAGCCAGCCGGTGAGGTCCTCGTCGTAGAGCCATCGCTGCACCACGAACCGCGCCGCGAACACCGCCGCCAGCGCGAGTGTGGCGATGTCGTAGCCCCGGCGGGACGGCTTGTCCTGGCGCCACGCCATGCCATTGCCGTTGAGGTAGCTCCACACCACCCCGGCCAACGGCCAACGCACCACCACGGACCCCGCGAGCACCGCGAAGTACACAAGACTCGTCCAGATACCGAACAGGAAGAATCCCTTGGCGGAGCCGGTGTTGTAGGCGATGAAGGCGGCGATGGCGACTCCGAGGAACCCGGAGATCGCAGGCTGTACCGGCTCTTTCCGCACCACCCGCACGACTGTGATCGCCACCGCGCTCCCGAGCGCGCTCCAGATGGCGACCGTCAGGCCGAACATCGCGTTGGCCAGCACGAAGACGACCACCGGTAACGACGAGTAGAGTAGACCCGACACCCCACCCATCTGCTCCAGCAGCGTGGCCTCACTCGGGTCCGGCTTCTCGGGGGTGTCCTCACGACGCTCGTCGTCTGCGGTGTCGCGCTCGGAGGCGTCGGGGGTACGGGCTCGTCCAGGGTGCTCAGTCACTCGCGAAAACTCTCACTCGGTCGTCTGCCGACGATTCGTCGTCCGGGTACAGCACCGCGCGGCCCGTCGTATGCCGAGGCGCCGTGTGCGTCCTGGGTGCGACGGTTACGCGGTCCCGGCTCGACGCCGGATGCGCGGTACCTGTCTTTCAGCCATACCAGCATGCCGTCGTCCATGCCGTCGAACAACTCCGTCTGTGAAGATCCTCGCCGCGGACGAACGCGGCTCATCCGGCACACACCTTCCACACGGCGAGCACGTTTTACGGCAGGATCACGGCGTGACCTCGGTGGGTAACATCCGAACAGCCGTGCTGCTGCCCGGCACCGGTTCGGACGAGATCTTCGTGCGCGCGGTGTTCGAACGGCCGCTGGCCGCCTTCGGGCTCCGGGTCGTCGCACCGCCGCATCCGCGAGGTGAGGCGGTGGTGACCGGCTACCCGGCGCTGCTCGACCGGATCGCCGACGGTAGCCGAGAGCCGTTGCTGGTGGGCGGTGTCTCACTCGGCGCCCACCTGGCCGCCGAATGGGCGGTACGCAACACACATCGCTGCGCGGGTGTGCTCGCCGCCCTACCCGCGTGGAACGGCCCGGGTGGGACCGCACCCGCCGCGCTCGCCGCCACCGCTTCCGCGGACCTGGTGACCCGTCACGGCCTCGACGAGGCTCTCGCGATGGCCACCCGCGGTGTCGCCCCATGGTTGGCCGAGGAACTCACGCGAGCGTGGCCAAGGCACGGCACCGCCCTGGCCGCGGGCCTACGCGCGGCAGCCGGACATCCCGCCCCGGAACTAGCCGACCTCCGCACACTGACCGTGCCCGTGGGCATCGCCGCCTGTATCGACGACCCGGTGCATCCGGCGGCGGTCGCCAGAGCGTGGGCCGAGGCACTACCCCGAAGCGCCCTCGTCGAGACGTCGTTGGCCGCCCTGGGCGCGGACCGGGAAAGCCTCGGCCGAGCCGCGGCGCTCGCGTGGCTGCGGGCCCGCACCGGCGGCGAGCCCGGCAGCACCGGGTCCGCGCAACGAAACCGCCCGACCTGACCCCTCCCGGCCCCGGCGGATTCACTGCCGCCCGACTACAGCTTCCCCGCCTGCCCAGCCTGACCCGCCTGCTGAGCCTGCTGGGCCTGCCTGTTCTTGATGTGGGAAGCGATCGCCTCGGGCAACGTGATCTGCAAAGGCGTGCGTACTGGCATGGGCGCCTGCCCGCGGTCGACGATCGTGCCCCGCAGGATGTCGCGCAGCACCCCGGGTGCCCGCGCCGCCTCCGACTGCGGTCCCGCGATGACTCCTCGCAACATCCACCGCGGGCCGTCCACCCCGATGAACCGCAGGGCGACCTCACCGACGATGGCGGAGAGCTCCATGCCCCACTCGCCGCGCCCGAGGGACACCCTAGCCCCGTCGGAACGCAACTGCTCAGCGAGTTCGCCGCTCACCTCGCTCCACAGCCCTCCCGACCGCGGAGCCGCGTAGGCACTCACCGTGACCTGTCCCTGCGCGGTCACGACGTGGACCGCTCGCACCGTGCCGCTTGACTGGTCCATCTCCACCTGGACCTGCGAACCGTTCGGCACCGGAACCTTGACCGAACCCAGGTCCATCCTCGCAACGCCGTCGTCGGGCGCCTCGGAGATGTCGTAAGGGCCGGTGGGAGGGTCGCCGTCGTCTCCCTCGGCGTCGGAGTCCACCTCGCGGTCGATCTCGTCGACCTCGTCGATGTCGGCCGCCTTCTTCCGTTTGCGTCGTCTGAAAATGCCCACCTAGCTCTCCGTTCCGAGCGTGGCGTGCCCACCGGTCGAGCCGTAGCCGCCCGCTCCCCGTACCGTCTCGTCCAACCGCTCGACCTCGACGAACTCGGCGTGCTCCACCTTCTGCACCACCAATTGCGCGATACGGTCCCCACGCCGCAACACGATCGGCTCGGCGGGATCGAGGTTCACCAGGCACACCCGGATCTCACCCCGGTAACCCGAGTCGATCGTGCCCGGCGCGTTGACGACCGAAAGCCCCGCTCTGGCCGCCAGTCCAGACCGGGGATGCACGAAACCGGCGTAGCCGTCGGGCAACGCGATGGCGACCCCGGTACCCACCACGGTTCGTTCACCGGGGGCGAGGCGCACGTCGGAGGTCGTCACAAGATCGGCCCCCGCATCACCGGGACGCGCGTACGACGGCACCGCCACTTCGGGGTCGAGTCGGGAAATGAGGACCTGCACGCTGGACACGACTCGCGAGACTACCCTGATTCAGGTGACCAACAACGCGCACACGCGGACAAAAGCTGATCTTCGGCATTCCGAACGGCTGTTCGTACCGTTGTGGCACTGGCCGTTGCCGTTGATCGCGGCGGCACTCCTGGCGGCTCAGGTCCACTACGGCTACCCATCGCTGCCGGTGTGGCTGCCCTACGTCGTGTTCCTGGTCCTGGCCGTAGCGGTGACCCTCGTCCTCGGTCGCACGCGGATCGCGGTGAACGGCACCGACGAGCCCCGGCTGTGGGTCGGTGACGCGAATCTGCCGCTGCGTTACATCGCGGCGGTGGACGTGGTGTCGCACAAGGACAAACGCCAGGCGCTGGGGCCGGAACTCGACCCGGCGGCGTTCTGCGTGCACAAGCCGTGGATTCGCACGATGGTTCGCGTGTATCTCGACGATCCCGAGGATCCCACGCCGTACTGGATCTTCAGCACTCGTCATCCGGAACGACTGGCGACTCTGCTCTCAAACGATGGCGACGACACGAGTCGATGACACAAAACCGGGTGGCCTCGAGTCGAATACCCAAGACCACCCGGTCGGCAGCAATCCCCTCCGCGACGCTCCGCTGCCGCGCCGAGCGCGGCGTCAGGCGCAGTCGCGGCAGATGAGGCGGCCGCCGGATTCCTCGGCGAGCCTGCTGCGGTGGTGTACCAGGAAGCACACCGAGCACGTGAACTCGTCGGCCTGCTTGGGCACAACCTTCACCGTCACGTCCTCACTCGACAGTCCGGAGAGGTCAGCGCCAGGGAGTTCGAAGTTTTCCGCCGTCGCGTCCTCGTCGACATCCACGACGCCGGACTGGGTCTCGTTGCGCCTCGCCTTCAGTTCCTCCAACGAGTCCTCGGCAAGCTCGTCAGCATCGCTGCGGCGCGGAGCGTCGTAGTCGGTCGCCATTGTTCTTTCACCCCTGCGATCAGCTTCGGTACAGTTCGCGGACTCCCGGCCATCGCCCGTGAGTCCCTCGGCTGCTGGTCAACGTTCCAGCGCCCGTGTTTGTGCCCGGAATCCGGCGTGAGTGAGGTCTCTTTCACGACCTCGCCGTCACCGATGGAGCCCGGGAAGGGTAGCCCACCACCTACCCCGACTCG
>JAJYTH010000175.1 GCA_021793175.1 Actinomycetes bacterium | reverse complement strand
GAACATCCAGACCGTGCACGCCAGGGTCGGGCTTTCCCAGAAGAAGCGCCTGAACGTGTGCACCTCCTGCATCAAGGCGGGCAAGGTCGTTCGGGGCTGACGCCTCGGGCTTTCAACGTCGAACGGCTCGGTGACCGTCAGGTCGCCGAGCCGTTTTGTCGTGCCCATAGAGTTCACCGCCGCGGCAGTGCCTGCGGCCACATCGCGATCACGGCAGTTTCCAGTCGACCGGCTCGGCCCCCTGCTGTTGCAACAGAGCGTTGGCACGGCTGAACGGCCGTGATCCGAAAAAGCCGTTCCGAGCCGACAGTGGACTCGGATGCACCGACTCCACGCACGGCACCGAGCCGAGCAGTGGCTTGAGTTTGCGCGCGTTGCTGCCCCAGAGGATCGCCACCATGGGCTTGTTCCGTTCGGCCAACGCCACGATGGCCCGTTCGGTGATCTCCTCCCACCCTTTGCCCTGGTGGGAGTTCGGTTTGCCCGGCCGTACCGTGAGTGCCCTGTTGAGCAGCAACACTCCTTGCTCGGTCCACGGGGTGAGGTCGCCGTTGGACGGTTCCGGATACCCGAGGTCGTCGCAGTATTCCCTGAAGATGTTGACGAGGCTCTTAGGCAATGGACGCACATCCGGCGCGACCGCGAAAGACAACCCGATCGGGTGGCCGGGTGTGGGATAGGGGTCCTGGCCGACGATCAACACACGGACTTCGTCGAATGGCTGCTGGAACGCGCGGAGGATCTTGTCACCCGCGGGCAGATATGTACGTCCTGCCGCGATTTCGGCGCGCAGGAATTGGCCCATAGCGGTGATTTTGTCGGCGACCGGTTCCAGCGCCTCGGCCCAGCCCGGTTCTAGGAGCTCGTGCAGTGGTCGTGCGGTCACGACACGGCAGCTTAACTCAGTGGGTGATCCCACCGGCCCGGGCGTACTGGAACGCAGGACACGTCTACACAGCCTGCGGACACGACTACGCAACCTGCGGACACGGCCGCACGGGATGGTTCACAGGGGTTTCGCCAGACACAGGCTCAGCGGTTCGTTCGCATACACACCGAACTTCGGCATGGTCTCGTAGCCCGAGGAGTGATACAACGCGATGGCCTCGGGTTGTTTGTCACCCGTTTCCAGCACTATCCGCGTTCGTCCCGCTTCCCTGGCCGTGTGTTCCAGCTCCGCGAGCATCCGTCTTGCGAGACCGCGTCCACGCATGGCGGGCACGACGTACAGCCGCTTCATCTCCGCGTCACCCGGCGCCAGCGGCGGCTCGGGGTCGTCGTGCTTCCTCCACCCACCGCACGCCACGGGCGCTCCCTCGACATAGCCCACGAGGAACAACCCGCCGGGCGGCGCGAACTCTTCCGGGTCGACCGGCGTGACATCCGGATCACCGTAACGAGTGACGTATTCCTGTTGTACCGCGTCGATGAGCTTGGTCGCATCGGGGTGGTCGAACGGCACCGCGCGAAACTCCACGGCACCAGTGAACACGTTCAGTTCCAGTGCTGCCAACCGTTTTCTCTATTGTACGGGCCACCGTCCACGGTGACACCGATGTCGGGCCGACCCACGGACCCGATCACCGACCAGCCCTCGGGCAGGGCCGCGGAGGACGGGAACGTCGCCGCGAACGCGTGGTCCTCTCCCCCGGTGAGTACCCAGTGCATCGGGTCGGCTCCGAGTGCCGTACTCACATCGATCAACCTCTCGGCCACGGTGAGCTTATCGGTGTGCACATCGATGCCGACACCGGAAGCCTCGGCGATGTGCCCGAGGTCGGCGAGCAGCCCGTCGGAGACGTCGATCATCGCGGTGGCCCCGGCCGACGCCGCCGCGGGACCGGCCGCGTACGGGGGTTCGGGGCAGCGTTGTGCGTTCACCACACTCACGGGTGACCGGAATCCGCGTCCCAGCACGGCGAGTCCCGCGGCGGCCCAGCCGAGCCGGCCGTATACGGCCACGACGTCGCCGGGCTGAGCACCTGAACGTGTCACGGGTGCCCGGCCTCCGAGGTCCCCGAGCGCGGTGACGCTCACCACGATCTCGTCGGCTCGCACCAGGTCACCCCCCACGACTCCCACGTGGGCCCGCTCCGCCTCGGCCGCCACACCGTCCAACAACTCCGTGGCCACGGAAGCCGGTGTGTCCGAAGGGCAGGCCAACGCGACGACCACCGACATCGGCACGGCCCCCATGGCGGCGATGTCGGCGAGGTTGACGGCGACGGCCTTACGACCCACGTGGGTCGGGGTGGACCAGTCCAGCCTGAAGTGCACGCCTTCCACGAGAGAATCCGTCGAGACCACCACGCGCCCGTCCGGCGCGGCCACCACGGCGGCGTCGTCACCGGGGCCCAGCAGCGTCGTCGACGGCTGCGGCCTGCCCGCCGTGGCCTGTCGGATTAACCCGAACTCACCGATCGCCGCGACGGTGTCCGTCCCGGACGCGGGACTCTCTCCCACACCTACCTCCGGTTATTACGTCGACCGCGCCACCAATTGTCGGATATCCGAACGTCGCAGGTCTGCGGTACGTTGCTGGCTACATTCCTACCTTCTCGCCCGATCGCCGGAACCGAAGGGGAGCAGCGCTGTGGTCCACGCATACATCCTCATCCAGACCGAAGTGGGCAAGGCCGCGGCCGTGGCCGCCGAGATCGCCGACATTCCGGGCGTTACCACGTCCGAGGATGTCACAGGGCCGTACGACGTCATCGTGCGCGCCGAAGCGGAGAACGTCGACCGACTGGGTGAACTGGTGGTCGCGCGGATGCAGAACGTGGACGGCATCACGCGCACCCTCACCTGCCCGGTCGTGAACCTGTGAGCTGTGATGTAGTGGAGACGTGAGCGAAACCGGTGCACCACCCCGGATTCTGATCATTGTCTCCGCGTCGTTGGCCACGGTGCTGGTCGTCGCGATCACCGTGCTGGGTTTCGTGCTCTCGTCCGGCACCGGGTCGGACGATGGGTCGGACGGCTCGGACGACTCCGCGCCCGGTCCGTTGCCGTTGGTCGCCGTCCCCGCCCCCGAAGCCGACTCCGAGGAGTGCGCGGGCCTCGTCGAGGCGGCGCCACGCGAACTGGATTCGAGCGGGGAGCGGCTCGCCTCACGCGAATTGGCGGAGCCCGCACCCCCGGCCACACTCGCGTGGGGCGAGGACGACCCGGTGGTCCTGCGGTGTGGGTTGGAGCGTCCGCCCGAACTCACCCCGTCGTCGCCGCTGCGCCAGATCGACGAAGTCCAGTGGCTGTATGTCGAGGGCGAGGGCACTGCGACGTGGTACGTCGTCGACCGCGCCGTGTACATCGCCCTGACCGTTCCGGAGACCGCGGGGACGGGACCGCTGCAACAGATCTCCGAGACGGTGGCGAAGGAACTGCCCGCCGTCCCGTTGGATTTCGAGTGAACGGTCCCGACCGGGATCCCACTCAGCGCAGGCCGGTGCCGCGGGCCAGCGCCGTCTCCACGAGCGTGGTGAGCAGTGTCGGATAGTCGACCCCGGTGACCTCCCACATCTTCGGGTAGGCCGACGTGGTGGTGATCGGA
>JAJYTH010000071.1 GCA_021793175.1 Actinomycetes bacterium | reverse complement strand
CCTTACGTAGGGGTTCGGTGCCGGTGTCGTGTTCCAGGAAGAACCCCAACCAGCGGCCGTTTTCATGCCAGCAGCCGTAGCCGTCCGGGGTGATCTTGTGCTCGTAGAACTCGGTAATCGACTCTTCGGAGCGCCAGGTATGCAGGCCCTCGCGGTCGAAACCCCGCTCATCAGCGGCGAACGTGCCGAGCCCGCAGCGGCGGGCGTAGGCGGCGAGATCGGCGAAGAACTGGTTCACCCCCAACAGGTGCGGCAACCGTGGCGATTCGAGGATGCGGCGCAGCCGATCCGCGTGCGTCGCCGGGCGCGGCGGCGTCGTGCCGTTCTGTGCGGCGCGCAGCTCCACGCCGCGATAGCCCAGCAGGTAGTGAAACGGCTTCGAGCCACCTTCCGCGCGATACGGCTGCGTGCGCCACAACACGCCCAGATCAGCCAAGTGCAGCAAGCGATGCTGTGCCCGCGAGATCGACGGAAACACCAGCGCGCGAAGCTGCTCCGTGGTCAGAACATGATGTTCAGCAACCAGTTCCAGCACCAGACGATCCCGAGGCGTGAGCTTGGCCCACAGCGCCCCGTCCGGCTCTCCGGCCGCCGCCCTGCGGCGGTGCCCCCGCGCGGCAGACGTGAAATGAGACTGATTGTGACCAATCAGTCGGACACCCGCGCCGCGCGTCTTGTTCCCGCCCCGACCTGCGGCGTTGGGAACAACATCCCCTGCGGATGCCCCTGCGGCCCTGGGACGCACCGCACCCGCCGCCCCATCCGCAGCCCCACGCGCCGCGCCAGCCGCGCGACCGTGAACCTCGTTGTCTCTGCGGTCAGCCATGAACACCACCCATCGGTCAGGGCCCCTGTACGCCCCTGAAGTCCGGAAAAATGGGCCTCATAGGACCGCGATCAAGAAAAATGTGACCAAAGTCACTTTGTCGCGGTGGGTGGTGTGGCTGCCGTTGTCGACCGTCGCGAAGCAGCGAACATGATCGATCAGCCTCCTCATTGTGCCAGGAACGTGGGCACTACAAGAGGGGCGAACCAGGGCCGAATTTCGACGCCTACACGGGAAAATCACTCAGACGGCGCGGTGCGCTGTGCGAGACTCGATAGTGCTGCTCGATCTGCGGATACGGCTGGAAGTGAGCCCGGTGCGCCCGCGTCGTCGTGGGACTCCGGGCCTCGCGCAGTGCGCATCCGCTGTCAGCGCTCGGGCCGTATGGAGGTTATTCCCAAGAAGTCGGGGAAACGAGCCTGCCGCCCCGGTAGCGGCGTGACCAGCGGTGTTGTTCCGCAGCGGGCGGCAACTCGGCGGGCAACTCATAAGTTGCCGACGAGTTGCCGACATGAGTTGCCCACCGAGTTGCGGTCGCTCTTTGGCTTGCTGTCACATGCGTTCTGGGGCGCTGATGCCGAGCAGGTCGAGCCCGTGTTGGAGCGTGCGCGCTGTGAGTTGGCAGAGGGCGAGTCGGTTGCTGCGGATCGGCTCTTCGGCGTTGAGGACGTGGCAGGCTTCGTAGAAGTTGGTGAAGTCGCGGGCGAGGTCGTAGAGGTAGCCGCACAGCTTGTGCGGTTCCAAGGTCTCGCTCACGTCGGTGAGAGCCGAGCCGTAGGCGTCGAGTTCCAGGGCCAACGCACGTTCGGCGGGCTGAAGTTCGATGGTTGGGTCGATCGCGACTTCGGGATCTCCGGCTTTGCGCAAGATCGAGCGGATGCGGGTGTGGGCGTACTGGAGGTAGACGCCGGTGTTGCCGTTGAAGGACACCATGCGGTCCACGTCGAAGACGTAGTCCTTGATCCGTGAGCTGGACAGGTCGGCGTACTTGACCGCGCCGATGCCCGCTTGCTCGGCGATCTTGTCCAACTCCTCAGCAGGCAGCTCCGGGTCCTTTTCGTGGACGACGGCGCGGGCGCGTGTCACGGCGTCGTCGAGGAGATCCATCAGGCGCACCGTGCCGCCGGAGCGGGTCTTGAACGGGCGTCCGTCGGGGCCGAGAACGGTGCCGTAGGGCACATGTGCGGCCTCGATGCTGTCCGTGAGCCAGCCCGCGCGACGGGCGGCCTCGAAGATCATTTGGAAGTGCAGGGCTTGGCGGGAGTCCGTGACGTACAGCAGGCGGTTGGCTTTGAGGTCGTGGATGCGGTAGCGGATGGTGGCGAGGTCGGTGGTGTCGTAGCCGTAGCCGCCGTCGCGCTTGCGCACCATCAAGGGGGCGGGATTGCCGTCCGGGCCGTTGACCTCCTCGGAGAAGATTACGAGAGCGTCTTCGCTTTCGACGGCGATTCCTGCCTCGGTCAGCTCGGTGACCACATCGGAGAGCAGGTGGTTGTAGAACGACTCGCCTACCGAGTCTTCGGGGGTGAGCAGGACGCCGAGCCGGTCGTAGATGTCGCGGAAGGCTTTTTCGGACTCGGCGACGATCTCTTTCCAGCGCGCGATGGTGTCGGGGTCGCCGGATTGCAGGGCGACGACGCGCTGACGTGAACGGTCCGCGAAGTCGGGGTCGGCGTCGAACAGGGCGCGGGCGGCGCGGTACAGCTCGTCGAGCGCGGAGACGGCCGAGGTGCCGGGTTCCAGCTCGTCGTGGTGCCAGGTGGCTTCTGGGTGCTCGTTGAGGTATTGGATGAGCATCCCGAACTGGGTGCCCCAGTCGCCGAGGTGGTTTTGGCGGATGACGTCTGCGCCGAGGAAGCCGAGCACACGTGCGAGGCTGTCGCCGATGATCGTGGTGCGCAGGTGGCCGACGTGCATTTCCTTGGCGATGTTGGGCGCGGAGTAGTCGATGACGGTCCGGTGACCCTCGTTGGGCGTCCCGACGCCGAGGCGGGGACTGGCCAAGCGGGCGGCGAGCTGGTTCCAGATGAGCTGATCGGGCACGGTGATGTTGAGGAACCCCGGTCCGGACACCTCGACGTGCGCAATCGGCCCGCGGTCGCCGGCTACGGCCGCGGTGAGCGCGTCGGCGAGTTCGGCGGGCTTGGTACGGGCGCGCTTGGCTAGGGCGAGGGCTGCGTTCGACTGGAAGTCGGCGTGCTCGGATCGGCGGACGACAGGATCGGCTCCGGCCAGCTCCGGGCGGGCATGGGCGATCGCCTGGGACACGCTGTCGGCGACTTGGCCGAGCAGCGGCAGCACCTCGTGGTTCGTCACTGAGTAACCCTCCTTCTCAGCGGGCATTGTCCCAGGCCGCAGCATCTAGCCCACGCGCAGCCCGAAGTTGCCTGATCGCGGCACGGCACGCGCTGTGATCGGGCTCGAACCGGTGGCCGTCCACCTGACGGAGGATGTTGTCTTGCGCGAGCCGGGCAAGCCCGCGACCGAGCGTGCTGCGCAGGTGTCCGTTGGGGGTGTAGCCGAGGAAGTCTTCGCCGGTGGTCTGCTGGGGGCCGATGGTGACGGCCGTCATCGCCTCGTCCAGCGTGAGGCTCGTCGCGTCCCCACTGAGTGCCACAGCCAGCAGCCCAAGGGCGTATTCGGCGCGCTCGCGGTGTTCGGTGTAGGTGGCAGCGTCGCCACCGAGGAAGACATGTGGGCTGGTCAATGCATTGAGGACGAGCCGGTGCGCAAAGGGGCGGGAGTTGAGAAACCACGGCTCCACCACCACGGCAGACACGGCGAGGTTGCCGCCGCTGTCGGCGTCGAAGCAGTGCAGGCTCACGGCGGCGTCCACGTCGGCGAAGGTCGCGTGCACCTTGACCGTGTAGTCGACCTCGGTGTCCAGGTCGAAGCCGTGGGCGCGGTGCAGGTCACACACGGCCTCGATGAGGCGGTCCAGGTCCTCGGCAGTCAGGGGCTGTGGACCGATCAGTACGAGATCGAGATCAGACCGGGGTGTTGCGGTACCAGTGGGGTGCGAGCCGTACGCCAGGCCGTACCCGGCTTCGCCGACGAAGGTGCTGCGCAGCGTGCTCGCCGCCGCGTACGCGGCGCGTTGGATGGCCTTCACGTGCTACCTCGGCAGGTGGTGGCGGGGATGCGGGGCAGCGTGGAAGTCGATCACATGGACGCCGCTGGGCAGCGTGATTTCCCCCGAGGGTTGCTCGTAGCGGTCGACGAATTCGCGGATCTCGTGCTGCACGCCCGCGTCGTCCACGAGGGCGGGGAAGCTCTTGAGGTGCACGACGTTGAACCACGCGATCGCGGCCTCGGCGTTTGGTGCCCACGCGGTGCCGCCACGGCGTGTGTGGGTCAGCGTCCCTTCTCCGGCGTCCTCGGCGTCTCGAAGGGCACGCAGCAGGAGGTTGCGGGTATAGCTGCGGCCTTCCTCGGGAAAAGGGGCGATCTGCTCCCACAGTCGGGTCACTAACCGTTGTTCGGGGGTGTCGGAGTCGAAGAACAGCGCCAGCAGGTGCCCGCCGGGAGCGAGCAGGCGTGTCATGTCGCGGACGAAGGTGCTGGCCCCGGTGCGGGCGGCGTCCACGTCGGCGACCGGTTGGATGGCCTCGCCGGTCATGGACTCGAAGAACTCACCGAGTGGATAGCTGAGCGACCAGAATGCGCCGACGAGATCGAACGAACCCGCGCGTCCTTCGCCGAGCAGTTCGGCGACGGCATCGCGGGTATCGGCGCAGAGGGTACGGGCCTGCGGGTATCGCTGGTGTACAGCGTCGATCATCGTCGAGCTGTAGTCAGCGGCAGTCAAGTGGCGCGCGTAGGGCGCGAGGCGGGCAGTGACGCGCCCGGTGCCGCACCCGAATTCGACGACGGCCAGGTCGCCAGCGGGTCGTCCATAGTGGACGGAAAGTAATTCGCTGATCAAATCGAGGTCTTCGCGGCCATCGTAGTAGTGGGGCAAGAGTCGGCGGTCGTACACGCCGCTGGTTTCGTAGACCGAGCGGAAGTGCTCGACATCGGTCACTGAATGTCTCCTTCGAGGTCGCCGCCGAGTTTGGCTACGTAGTCGAGGACTTCGGCCATATGTGCCTCGGTGGTGCGTGGGTTGTTCGCCATGAACCGCAGGGGATACAGCGTCGCTCCGGCCCGCAGGAATGCGTGATCGTCGGGAAGACTGAACTGGTGGAGGAACCAGGTTCCCTCGGCGAGTGTCCGTTCGTGGATGCGCTGGTTTACCGCGTTGATCCGCTCAATCTGATGCTCGGACACGGGTGGTTCGGGCCGAATTCCGGTGGGGAGGTAGACGAACGCCACCGCCGCAAGGTCGGGGTCATGCAGGCGCAGTAGTTGCGGGTGCTCATCGAGGAGAGCGGCGAAACGGCGGGCTTTGCTCACCCGCTGTTCGGCCAGGGCAGCCAGCCCGTCGCGGCCGTGGGTAAGCATCATCATCCACAGCTTGAGCGAGAGCCATCCTTTGGTGCCGATGAACGGCGTGACCTGCCCGAAAGCGTAATCCTCCTGCATGATCAGGTCGGAATAGCTCGACACTGCCCGCAGGCTGGAGGGCTGGCGCACCAGCAGGGCACTCAAGCTGTAGGGCACCGCCATGACCTTGTGCGGGTCGACGGTCACACTGTCGAACTCGGTGATCCCGTCGAGCTGGTGGCGAAGTTGGTCGCTGAATGCCGCGACCAGTCCCCAGCAGGCATCCACATGCAGCCAGATCCGGGGATCGGCCGCGCGGACCACATCGTGCACTTGTCGCAGGTGTTCGACGGTCTGGGTTCTGCTGTCTCCGGCGTAGGCGATCACTGCCATGATTTGCCCGTGATGGCGGCGCAGCGCCCGTTCCAACGCGGCGAGGTCGTAGCGGAACCCGTGAGTGTCGACCTCGATGGCTTGGTCGCCGACACCAACCCAGTTCAGAGCGCTCTTGATGCTGTAGTGCCCGATTCCGCGCGGCACGATCACGCCGAACTGCTCAGGATTTCGGACACCGCCGTGCATGGTCTCGGGTGCCTTGTGCTCGCGTGCGAGCATCATCGCCGTTGCGTTGCTGGTCGTTCCGCCGTGCGTGATCACGCCGCCCACGTCCCACACCGTGCGGATGTCGGCGACGGGAGGGTTGCCGTAGCCCAGCAGGTCGCGCAGCCAGCGCAACACCGCGATCTCGACGAAGGTCGCACTTGGTGAGTCGAAACTCTGATTGATCAAGTTCTGTTGCGTGAACAGGGCGAGCAGGCCGCCCGCAAGTGATGCCGGGTCGTCGCCAGTGTCGCCGAACCCCAGAAAGCGAGGACTGGCCTCGTTCTTGCACAGTGGCAGGATGGTCCGCTCGAAGGACTCCAGAACGGCATCGAGCGGCCGGGATTCGCGGGGAAGCTCGAAGACAAGCAGGTCGCGTACCCGTTCGGGCTGTAGTCGCGTGCGAAAGATGTCCGGTTGGTGTTTGAAGTCCAGGCCAACGTCGACCACGCGGTGAAGAAACTTGGACGTAGCATCGGCATCGGCTGGTGTGGCGGTCGATTCGTTGTCCACCGACCGGAGGCTCACGCGAAACTCCTTGTCATCGTGGGTGAAACTGACACAAACGATCAAGCCTAGTCACGGCCTCGGCCCAGCGGTGCCACCAAACGGGTTGCCGCCCGGGGTGTGCACGTCAGGACCACGGCGACGGACAGTGATCGCTGTCAGGGACAATGCCGACCGTGCAGAGGACGCCAACCGCCCAGTACGAGCCCTGGATGCGCCGTGCGCTCCAGGTCGCCCACATGTTGCCCGACCCAGGAGCCGACGATCCGCCGGTCGGCGCGGTGGTGTATGACCGCGACGGCAAGGAAATTGCCGCCGCGCACAACGACCGCGACCGGAGTGGAGACCCCACCGCCCACGCCGAAATCCTCGCGCTGCGACAGGCAGGCAAGGCGCTCGGCACATGGCGCCTGGAGGGCTGCACCCTCGTGACCACGCTCGAACCAGGAACCATGTCGGCGGGCGCGCTGGTGATGGCTCGTATTCCGCGCTTGGTGATCGGCTCCTGGGACAAGTACAACGGTGCCGTCTGCTCGCTGTGGGACGTGGTACGCGACCGCCGCCTCAACCACCGCGTCGAGGTCATCCCCGAAGTGCTGATGCCGGAGACGGACGCCTTGCTCAACACCTACCTCGACACACCACAAGCATCGTGATCAGCTCGCCCGTCACTCGCCGTCGTGCTGCTCTGGCGGACGATTCGTTCGCAGTCAGAGCAGACTGGGTACGGCAGGGTGTTGCCGTTCCACCACACGGCGGGCGCGTGGCAGGCGGACCAGAACACGATGATTCCCTGGAAATCAGTGCGGGCGTTGGTGTTGGGGACAGCGTGTAGTAACCGCCGGAACAGTCCCGGTAACCACCGCACGTCATCCGCTGCCATTGGCACACGGCTTGTCAGGCGGCTTCGTCGTCTTTGACGGGGGTGGCCGCGTCCGGGTTGAACCACACGACGCGGGCGCGGATGTGGCTGCCAAAGTGGAAACCGCGCAGGGCGTTTTCCGGGGCTTGCAGGCTCATCCGTAGCCCGCGTTCGACCGAGACAACCTCGGCGTGATCGT
Source organism: Actinomycetes bacterium (assembly GCA_021793175.1). GTDB lineage: Bacteria > Actinomycetota > Actinomycetes > Mycobacteriales > Pseudonocardiaceae > Saccharomonospora. The sequence continues at coordinate 12,228 of JAJYTH010000071.1, read as the reverse complement.
CGAACGCGATTCCCCACGCCGCGATACGAGCATCTACGCGGTCGCCGTACTCCTGCACGACGGCGAAGAGGCGGGGTGCATGGTCGGCGACCATGTTTTCCAGCTCGAACGCGAACTCGGTCTCGTCGCACAGCGGCGGAATGTCTGACGGGTCGGGTACGAATGCGTCGAGCGGGTGGCGACGTTTCTGCTGATCGGCCTCGGTGTCGGTCGGCTGTGGGGCCGTGGCGTGTTCGCTACGTCGGCACGACTTCCGTGTCGATTCTGCTGTTGTCATTGCTTGCCTCCATCCGTGCGCGATTCCGGTTCAAGCGCAGGGCATGGCGCTAACAGCGCCATGCCCTGCGCTGGTCATCGGGGAGGTGGGTGCCGTAGATCACCAAGCAGGCAGGGCAGAACGCACGGGGCGGCGTGCGCTCGACATGCCGCGTCGGGACGCAGTGATCGCAGAGCGCTTGGTAGAAGGTCCGCTCGTCGTCGCCGATCTGCTCAGAGGGAAAGGCGTGCCAGGTGGCGTCGTAGGCGGACATGAGCCAGGTGACCGTGGGCGCGGTCATGGACGATCGTCCTCATCGTCGCGCGGCCAAGGCCACCGGTGGACCGTGGCAGGTGGCGCGTAGGGCCGATATCGAGGGCTGGCTGGCGGGTCGATGCTGTCGAGAAGCCAGGCCAAGGCGTTGGCGGCATGGCCTGACTGGTGCTCGACAATCTCGCCATGTTTGGCGGGGCACCGGTAATCGAAGCTCGCCTCGGCGCGCACGGCGTGGGCCAAGCCGCTGGGGCGCAGCGCCAGGTATTCGACGTATCCGGCGCGCACGCGCCAGAGCCGGGTGCCGATCAGGATGCCGCCGTCGTTGGCGTCGGGCAGTGGCCGGAATCCTTCGGCGTACAGCCGTCGGCCCAAGTCTTCGGCCACCTCGCGAGACAGCGGGCTCATCATTGCCCCTCCTTGCGGGCGTGGCGGGCGGCGATCTGCCCGTCAACGTGGGCGCGGTAGATCGCCGCAGCGAGCCGGAGCAGGAACACCAGCGCGGCGATCACGACGAGAACGGCTTGCGCTGCGGGGCTCATGCGTGGCCTCGCACGGTCACGACGGCGTGCTGGTGCTCGTCTTGCGCGGCGGGCTCGTCCAGCGCGAACACCGCGTCCCGCAGCGCGCCCCGCAGCCGACCGGCCTGCAACGGGTCCAGCACGGCGACCTCACCCGGTGGGAACACCAGCGCCACCCGGTTGTCATCCGTGCGCACAACGAGGAGTTCGCGGCCTCGCCCAGCGATGTCGCGGCACCCAGCTACCCACTGACCTGGTTTGCGTCGCCTCCACCACATGATCGCTCCCCACAGTCCCGCCAACCCTCGGGCGGCGTCGTCGTTCGGGCGGTCCGGGCCAGGTCGGGGGTCTGGCCCGGACCTCGTTGGATGTCGGCGAGGCTGCGGGCGGGGATTCGAGGAAGGTCACCGCAGCTCCGCCGACTCTGGTTGATGCTATAACTGAGTCTCAATTTCAGACACCTGTTGATCTCGGTCCATCTGGGTGAAAAACTGAGACTCAAGTGACGACTCTGTGTGATGCGCTTGTAATGAGGCAGACTGGTGACCCATGACTGAGGAAGATCCCGGCCCGATCGTTCAGCGGCTCGTCCTGGGCGAACGTCTCCGCGCACTCCGCGAAGCCAGCGGGGTGTCGTTGGACGACGCGAACGCTCGTCTGAAGTGGTACCGAGGCAAGCTGTCCAAGATCGAGAACGGGACGCTCGGGCTGAGCGAGCGTGAGCTGTCTACGCTTCTGGACTGCTACGGCGTACCGGGGCCGGAGGCGGCGCAGGTCATGCAGCTTGCGGCCGAAGCCCGCCGCCGAGCCGCGCCCGAGCGCGTGAACGACTGGGCCAAGCAGTACGTACCCCTGGAACGTGCCGCGTCTGAAATCCGCTTGGTCTACAGCGAGATTCCTGGGCTGCTCCAGACCAAGGAGTGTGCGAAGGCGCAGCTTGCCAGGTCGCCCGTCGTGTTGGCGGCCGACGTGGACGACATGGCAGCCGCCCGCGAGGAACGCGGCGACCGGTTGTTCCGGGACAACGCGCCACAGGTGTGGGCCGTGCTCGGTGAGGAAGCACTCCTCCGGCGCGTGGGCACGCCCGAGGTGATGAAGGCCCAACTCGAACGGCTGCGGGAGATGGCGAAGCTACCCACCGTCTCGCTCCGGGTCGTGCCCTTGGATCATGGACCGTATGCGGGGCTGAGCTGCCCGTTTACGTTGCTGTGGATCGAGAGAGCAAGGGCCACGATTGCCTACGTCGAGACCCTGACCGGCGCGGATTACGTCAAGACGACACGCGCCTATAGCCTCGCGTTCGAACAGGCGCAAGAGGACGCGCTGACGGACGACGAGACACTGACGCTACTTGACCGCTACATCGCGGATCTTGAGTGAGTTGGGAGAAGGGCACATGGCGGTTTCCGACGACGGCCTTCAGTGGCGCACGAGCAGCTACAGCGGTGGCGCTCAGCAGTGCGTCGAGGTCGCGCAAGCGCCGGACGGCGGACGCTGGCTGCGGGACACCAAGGACCGTAGCCGTCCCGCCCACTACTTCACCGCCGCCGAGTGGGACGCCTTCATCAAGGGCGTCAAGGACGGCGAATTCGACTAAGCCACTCACGGCAACACTGCGGGGCACCTGGCGTTTCCAGGTGCCCCGCAGTGCATCCGCAGGTGGTCAAAAACGGCCGTTTTCGACCACCGGGCTTTTTTTGAAGACTCCAGGCCGCCCAGCACCGTACCGACCCCTGCGGCGGTGAACGTGACCAGCAGGCACAGCCCTTGCCAGACGGTAAGCCCGCCGGTCACTCCCGCGAGAACCTGGGCGCCCGCTGAACAGACCAGCAGTGTCGCCGAGATGTAGACGCGGAACGGCTGGCCCTTCATGCGCCGATTTTCACACGCCTGTCGTCGTTGATCCATCCGGCCTTGCGCCACCGACGCAGCACGCGCCGTCCGTAGTTGTTCGTCGTGGCTATGCGGTCCAACTCTGCGCCGGTGGGCGTGCGCCCCTTGGCACGCTCGGTCTGGTAGTACGCCCACATCCGTTGTTCGGCGGTCGGCTCCGCCTGCTCCCACCGAGACTCGCCCGAGACCAGCGAGAGCATCACGGGACGCTTGGTCTCGTCGCCAGTCTCGCGGGTCTCGGTGGTCTCGTTTCGGGTCTCGGCGGTGGTCTCGGCCTGTCGGCGCTTGAGCGCGCGGTTCAGCAGCTCGACCGCCAGCAACAAGGCCAGCGGCGGGCACGCCGCGACCGCGACGGCGAACACGCTCAACTCCGGCCTAGCGGCCACGTTGGCGCACAACGAAAGGGAAATCCCGAACAGGAAGGCCATCCATGCCTTCCACTGGCCGTCACCTCGACGACCTCGCCCGGTCTTCCACAGCTCCACCGTCGCCACCGTCAACAGCCCGTCCACCACGAGCGGCCACAGCGTCGCCGTGGTTTCATCCGCGCCGAACCGCAGCGCGAATTTGCGTCCGTGCCGGTACGAGGCGTACGCCGCGCCCAACGCCACGAACGCGGTTGATGCGCATTGCAGCCACAGCGCCCGATCCCGCCGAGAGGTCTGGTTCTGCTCGGTGGTGGTCATTGGCAACCACCACCCGCGCGACGCCCCGTCATCGTCGGGTCGACACCGGCCGCCTCGGCACAGCGGCCGACACAGGCGAACACCTGCGTGCCGGTCACCGACCGGCCGACCGGAACGGATCGGGAACCACGGGTGCGCAGGTAGTCGAGTCCGCAGATCACGCAGGCCAGCCCATCGGCCTGAGCGGCGGTCAATCCGGTGATGATCTCTTCGGGGTTCACCGGGCACCACCACCCGACACCACGCGGCGAGTACCCACCGGCTTGATCCTGATCTCAGGGCCTTCCGCCGTTAGGGTGTTCGTGTTCTGAAGCGTTAGGTCCACCCGATGCGCAAACGGTCCGTGTCCCGCGGGCCATCCGCGAGACACAAGGCACAGAGACAGAGACAGCGGCTCAGTTGTCGAACTCACCCGCCTTCACCCCAGCGACGAACGCACGCCACTCACTGTCGGTGTAAGCGATGACACCCGCATCAGGGCGCTTGGAGTTACGCACTTCCACACCACCTTCGACACGGCGAAACTCGACGCAGTTCGTCTCCTTGCCGGAGAAACTCGACTTGCGCCATTCGTTCTCCTCGTGCCGTACGGTCATTGTGTCGTCTCCACTTTGTCGATGACATCGGCGATGAGCTTGGTCGAGTCGCCCAAGCCTCCATCCGCCCGTAACGCCGGTCTTCTCGCTAGCGGGCCTCGACGGGACTGCGTCCGTCGAGGACTTCGTAGGCACGGTGGGAGACGGCGAGTAGCTGCTCGGTCGGCAGTCTCTCCGACCTCACCTCGCCTGCCGCGACGTCGTAGGCCTCGTGCAGCTCCACCAGCGCGGCCCGTAGCCGCGGAGCGTCGACCCGCGGCGCGGTACTCAAGTCCCGGACCCGGGCGAGCGCGTTCTCGACACGGTCGAGCCACGCCCCCTTGGGTGCCACCCTCGCCACGACGACCGCGATGGCCGCCCCCAACAACGTCGCCCACAGCCGGTCGGAGACCAGCTCGTGGGGCGGCACGGTCGTCCCGAGCGCGCTGACCAACAACGCGACCGGCGTGGCGAAGAACAACCCGAACGCATAGTTGACCGTGACCGTCAGTTCGGCACCCCATTGCAGGAGCACCAACATCCCCACGACGACCCAGGCGGCCGGCTCGGCCGTCAGCAACGCGAGCCCGAGCAGCACCCCGAACACCGTGCCCGAGACCCGCTGCACCATCCTCGGCACCGAGGTCGACGTACTGGTGGCCTGCAGAACCGACACAGCCGACACCGCCGCCCAGTACGCGTGCCCGATACCCAACAGATGCGCCGACACGCCCGACACGAAAGCCGCGACACCGACCCGCGCGGCATACGGCAGCAACCAAGTACTCGCGTGCTGGCCGGGCCGCAGAGCCGCCACGCCGAGAGCCCGCAGAGTTCGCCACCGCGACTCCGGCAACGGCGGGGAGAGGGTGCCCTCGGAACCGCCGATCGCACGCGGCGACTCGCCACGCCGTACCGCCTCGGCGGAGCCACGCAGGTCGTCGGCGGTCAGGCCGGTGTCCGCCGTGTCGACGAGCACCGCCTCACCGAACTCGGACACGAGGTGATCGACCGCGCGTTCCACCGCAACCTCGCGGCCGAGCGTCGACTGCTCGCGCCGCTCACAGCCCAGCAGCGCAAGACGCTCGCCGACAGCCTCGCGGCACTGCTGAACCTGCTCGAAACCCCGGCCGGCTCCCCGGACTGAACCCGGACACCCGAAGGGGCGCGACGACGAAAGTCGTCGCACCCCTCGACGCCGTCGGTGTCAGTACACGAAATCCAGCGACCCGTAGTACTCGTAACGATCGTCGGGTTTCGGGTACTCGTAGTACAACGCGCCACTGGTGGCTCCCTTGGGAACCTCGACCCGCCACGGGCGCAAACGGTGGATCGTCTTCCCACCCTCCGGCACGGGATTGCCCTTGAAGTCGAACTTCGGCAACCCGTCATCCTCCTTGCCGCCCGGATAGCCGTTACCGACGAAGAACAGCGCCTTCACCTTCATCTCACCGTGCGGGCAGTTGACGGCGATCTTGTCGGCCCCCTCCGGGATCTGGAAGCTCTGGGCATGGGTACCCACGTTCAACTTCACAGGCATGGTGTCCTCCTGTTGCGGGATCGACGGGGCGGAGCCACCTCCACCCGTGGAGTGGAACAGGGCGCGTAGCTGCGCGATATTGCCCCGGAACGCGTTGCCATCGATGGGCGAACGCCCGGCTACCCTGGCCGAACTGGTGAACTGCAGCACGGCGACGCGAAGGCCGCCGTAGCCGTCCCAGTAGTGGGCGGGCACCGCGGCGTACTCGTCCTGGATGTCACCGATCTCGTTGTCGGGATACCGGGACGACCACAGCGGCGGCAGCCCCGACAGCGAGGGTGACCCGAGCTGCTGCCAGTACCACCGCGGCATATACAGCAGCGGCACGGAATACCCCGCGGACCGCAACCGCGAGACGATGTCGCGGGTGAGGGACACTCCCCCGCTGTTAGTCTCGACGTCCGGGATCACGGGAATATCCGTCGATACCACGTTTTTGACGTGCGCCACCTGCGCCGCGGCGCTTATGCCGCTGCGTTGGTAGTGGTATGCGGCGAAGGGTTTCTTTGTCTTGCGAGCCTTGGCCACGTTCTCGGAGAAGCGGGCATCGGTGAACCCGTCCCCCTCGGTGGCCTTGAAGATGAAGAAGTCGATGCCCTCACGGGCCGCGCGCTCCACATCGAAGCTGCCTTGATGATGTGAGATGTCGATCCCGAAAATGGGCACTAGTCACTCCCCACAGTCGTGTCGGCCACGCAGACCGACCGCGGTTTCGGTGCGCTGGTGTGGTCTCCTCCCTGACGGTTTGTGCGGTTTCGTGTCCTTCCTGTGATGAAACCCGCACAGAGAGTGTCAGGGCAAGCTGCTTTACGAGTGAATGCGGGGAATGACCTGCCGAAAATATGAATCGCTTTCTACAACCGGTGCTTCGGCGGCCGGTTGTCACAACAGCGACAGAAGTTGCACAAGTCGCGGCCCCCGGACGCGAATCGGCCCGACAGGCACACCGTCCCGCTCCGCGGACTTCAAAAGAGCTTCACAAAGCCTTCCCAAGCGCGGACGAACAGTCTCCGACCTACAGCGGAGGACGTGGAAGAGGGCCACGCGCGGAAATCAACAGGACCTGTCGACAGGTCGAGGGATCAACGACGATGCCGATTCCTGCGAGACCGCGACGAACGACGAGCCGATCGGTCACCGGCTCCGTTGTTTCCGTTGTGCCGACCACGGGGCGCGGAGTTCTTGGGCCCGGAGCCCGGAGCGCTGGGCACCGAAGTGGCGGAGGAAGGGGCTGGGGAGGAAGCAGCGGGGGCGGGAGGAGCTTGGAACAAAGTGGCCGCTTCGCCGATACCGGCCTTCTGCGGCGACTCCAGCTCGCGGTAGTCGACCGGCTCCTCATGGGTGGTGTGACTGAACCGGAGGGCGGCGGTGGCTTCGAGAGCTTCACCGCGGTCGGAACCATGGAAATGAGACATAGAGTTAGCTGAATAGGACGAAACGTGAGACGAAGACATCAGACGCGAACACTCTCCGTTGTGAGACACGGTCCGTGAAGTGGTCGCGGGGGCGGGGCGCCGAGAAACCTCCTCAAACGCCCCGCCGGCACACTCAGAGCGTGCGAACTCCCGTGGCCTGAGGCCCCTTGGCGCCCTGACCGACGGTGAAGGCCACTCGCTGGCCATCCTCAAGGCTGCGGAAACCCCGTCCGTCGATCTCGCTGTAGTGCACGAACACGTCGGCGCTTCCGTCGTCCGGAGCGATGAAGCCGAAGCCCTTCTCGCTGTTGAACCACTTCACGGTTCCCTCGGTCATGTCGTCTCCTTCGCAAGAGATGCCGGTGACCACACCGTGTGATCACCCACAGCCGCGGGGTCGAGCAAAGTCGACGCTTCTCACCTGCTGCGAGGAGACGTGACACGCCCGCACCGATCTTTCGCGGACGTGACAGAACACGAACACGCAAAACCTGCGACTACTCAGGACAACGTCCTGACGCGCCGGACCATTCCCGGCACTTCCACCACCCTACCCGAGAGGAGCGCCGCTACCGCCGCCCACGCCCGGCCCGATACCTCGCTTCCCACGTCGACGAACCCCGCGAGCGCTTCAGTTATCGGACTCCTCCTGGGTGCCCACGGTTCGAAGCGCGCCCGACTCGTCGTAGGCGTAGACATCGTAGACGGCCTTGCCCGGCTCACCCTGTTCCGTGAAGTCGAGCGGCCCGCTGACGCCGTCGTAGTCGATGTCCTTACCGCTGTCGAGAAGCTTCTTGCACTCGGCAAACGACGTACACTTCTCGCCGTCCCTCGTGACCCTGTTGATTTCCGTGGAGAACACCATCGGGTCGTCGGACTGAGCGGCCTCGGCCGCCAACGCGATGATCGTCACGCAGTCGAACGCCTGCGGCGCGAACTGTGTCTTCCGCACATCGGGCGCGAATTCCCTCAGCCGCTCGAGGTACTCGTCGTTGTCCGCCGTGGGGGCCGTGCCCTTCATGCCCGCGAGCGCCCCCGCATCGTCCGGTGACACCGACGACGGCAACTCGGTGTCGCGGAGACCGTCGGCTCCGTAGACACCGATGTCCTGCGGCCCCACCCCGGCTTCGATCATGGCCTGCAACGCCTGAGCGCCTTCCTCGAACGCCACGACCACCACCGCGTCCGGGTCGGCTTCCCGCAGCTGCTGGGCGATCCGGTCGAAGTCCGGTGACTCGGGGTCGTACGTCTCCCCCAGCACCACGGTGGCACCCGAGGACTCCAGGGCCTTGGTGGTCGACTCCAACAGCCCACGGCCGTAGTCGTCGTCACGGGCCACGATGGCGACCCGCTGGTGACCGTCACCGGTGATCACCTTGCTGAGCGCGGACGCCTGAAGGTTGTCGCTCGGAGCGGTGCGGAAGTACAGACCACTGTCGGGATAGTCGGTGAGGGCGGCGGCGGTGTTGGAACCCGAGCACTGCACCACGCCCGAACCGGTCACGTCGTCGACGATCGCAAGCGACATGCTCGACGCCGCGGCTCCGACGACCGCGTCCACGTCCCTCGACAACACGTCGCCCGCCGCCCGCCTGGCGGCGTCCGCCTTTCCCGCCTCGTCCGACGCCGCGGCCTCGGGGATCGGCTGGCCGAGCACCCCGCCCGCTTCGTTGATCTCCTCGATCGCGAGCTTCACCGACTCGATCTGCGGCGGCCCCAGATGGGCGAGTTGCCCCGTCTCCGGCAACACGTACCCCAGGTTCAGCACGCCATCGCCGCCGTAGTCGCCATTGCCCCCTCTCCCGGCTCCCCCACCACCACATGCGGTGAGTACGAGTGCGGTCGCGCTCAAGAAGATCGCCGACCGCCACATCGATGGCGCTCGCATCCGCCGCCTCCATTCGTCGAACTGTGTCGTCACCGATGTTCCCATCCGACCGACCGGGCGAACGACTTCGTGCACTGGATCCTCATCGGTGGAGGGGGAACAATGCGAAGCCGAGTGGCACATCGCTTTCGACCCGCCGCTGCCTGCACTCCCTCGAAGTATGTGCCCACGCCACGGCGGGTGGTGAACGGAAAGGTGACGCATGATCGGACGGCGCCTGCTCCGCTGGCCGAACCGGTGGGCCGACTGGTTCGAGAAACGCGGCGTCTACGTGCCCGGTGAGGACAACCGGGTCGTGGACCCGTGGCGGGACTGGGGCTGGCTGATCGTCGTCTGGCTCGCCGGCCTGGCGGTGTTTGTCCTCGTTTTCGCCATCGCCGTGTGAGCTTTCGCCCCAGCTCCTTTTCCGTGACCACCACCTGGCACAGCACGTGCATTACGGCGAGGACACGAGCGGGCTCCGACTCCGCCTCAACCACCCGATCCCGCTAGCTTGCCCAGGCCCGTGTCGACAGAGTGGACGAGGGCGGCATGAACGCACGCCCGAACGGAGCAACTTCGCGCTGCGATCGGAGCAAGGAGCAGCCTGTGTCTACGGCGAGGGCGGTAGCCGCCGTGTGCGCGGCATTCATGCTGGGCGCGTGTGGCGCGTCGTCGGCGGGTGGCGACGTGGAGACCGCCGCACCGACCCGGGACGTGACGTCGTCCCAGCCGCCGTCCACGACGACCACACCTGCCTTGCCCTCCGGAGCCCTCGCGTTCGGTTCCGAGCACCGTTTCCCGTCGGGGCTCGTGGTGAGCGTGTCCTCCCCCAGTGTCTTCGAACCGAGCGAGAACGCCTATCCGCGGTCGGAACGCGCCGCCGCTTTCAGCATCTCCCTGTACAACGAGAGTGAGAAGCCGTACCGACTGTCGGACTTCTCGGTGCAGGCGACGATCGACGGCAAGGAAGTCGAGCAGGTGAACGACTCCCTCCGCGGCTACAACGGCATCGTCGAGCCCGACCGCAACATCTCGTCGGGGGAGTCGACGGAACTGACGCTCGCGTTCGCGGTGGAACCGGATCCTCGCCAACTGCGACTCACCCTGCACCCCGACTCGGCCAAACCGACCAAGGCGGTGTTCGTCGGGCTCACGTGACGGCGCGGGTTACGCTTCGGCCATGACCGACCGCATCCGTCTCGCCGAAGGGGACCCGGCCCCCGACTTCACCCTGCCCGACAGCGAGGGCAACACCGTGTCGTTGTCCGACTTCCGCGGCCATTCCGTGGTGGTGTACTTCTACCCGGCCGCGGGCACTCCCGGGTGCACGAAACAGGCGTGCGACTTCCGGGACAACCTCGCCCAGCTGAACGACGCCGGATACCAGGTGCTCGGTGTCTCCCCGGACAAGCCCGAGAAGCTGGCGAAGTTCGTGGAGAACGAGAAGCTGACGTTCCCCCTGCTGTCGGACCCGGACAAGACCGTGCTCACCGAATGGGGCGCGTTCGGCGAGAAGAAGAACTACGGACGCATCGTCCAGGGCGTGATCCGCTCGACGTTCGTGGTGGCCCCCGACGGCACGATCGCCAAGGCCATGTACAACGTGCGCGCCACCGGCCACGTCACCAAACTCCTGCGGGATCTGAGCATCGCCGAATAGCGGCGGGTCCTTCCCGCTCTCGGCCCCGACGTGAAGGCCCGCTACCTCTGAGCCAGCTCCCGCAGGTGCGGCACCAGGGCGCGCAGGGCCTTCCCTCGGTGTGAGACGGCGTTCTTCTCCTCCGGGGACAGCTCGGCCGAAGTCCGTCGCTCACCCTCGGGCACGAAGATCGGGTCGTAGCCGAAGCCGTTCTCGCCGCGCGGCTCCCGCACGAGCGTGCCCCGCCATTCGCGCCGCAGCACCACCTCGTGTGGTTCGGCACCCGGCACGACGAGCGCCACCGCGCACGTGAACGCAGCGCCCCGGCGTTCGTCCGGCACGTCGGCGAGCTGGTCGAGCACCAACCGCAGGTTCGCCGCGTCGTCCCTGTGCGCACCCGCCCAACGCGCCGACAGCACACCCGGCATGCCGTTCAGCGCGTCGACGGTCAGCCCGGAATCGTCCGCCACGGAGGCCAGTCCCGTGGCCCTCGCCGCGTCCCGGGCCTTGGCGAGCGCGTTCTCCTCGAACGTCACACCCGTTTCGGGTGCCTCGTCGAACGGCTCCACGTCCGACATGCCGACGACTTCGAAACCGTCGAGGCCGGCCTCGGCGAGGATGCGGCGCAGCTCTGCGAGCTTGTTCGCGTTGCGAGTCGCCAACAGCACCCGCGTACTCACTTGGAACCCTTCTTCTTCGCAGGCGGTGGCTCCGGCAACTCACCCGGATACGGGGCGGCGAGCGCCTCGGCCTGGATTCGCGCCAGCTCCGCGCACCCGGCCTGCGCGACATCGAGCATCTTGTCCAATGTAGACCTTGCGAAGGTGGCGCCCTCGCCGGTGCCCTGCACCTCGATCAACGTCCCCGCGTCGGTGGCGACGACATTCATGTCGACCTCGGCACGCGAATCCTCCTCGTACGGCAGGTCGAGCCGCACCCGTCCGTCCACGACGCCGACGCTGACCGCCGACACCGCCGCCGACAACGGCTTCGGATCGACCAGTCGCCCGGCCGCGCCCAGCCACGTGATGGCGTCGGCCAACGCCACATACCCACCGGTGATCGCCGCCGTGCGCGTACCACCGTCGGCCTGGATCACGTCACAGTCGATCACGATGGTGTTCTCACCGAGGGCGGCGAGGTCGATGCACGACCGAAGCGAACGACCGATCAGCCTGCTGATCTCGTGGGTACGGCCCCCGATCCGGCCCTTGACCGACTCGCGGTCGCTGCGCGTGTGGGTCGCCGACGGCAACATCGCGTACTCGGCCGTCACCCAGCCGAGGCCGGAACCGGCGCGCCAACGCGGCACCCCTTCGGTGACGCTCGCGGCGCACAGCACCCTGGTGTTACCGACCTCGATGAGCACCGAGCCCGCCGGCCACTGCTGGAATCCGCGGGTGATCCGCACCTCGCGGAGCTGGTCATCGTCTCTGCCGTCTACTCGAACCACACCCGGCAGCCTAATGAAGCCGGCTGGACACCGGGTGAGAAGGGCGTGACCTCGCCGTGAAGTCCAGGTCCAGCGCGCGGCCGCGGCAGGTCACGCCACTCGCGCGT
>JAJYTH010000070.1 GCA_021793175.1 Actinomycetes bacterium | reverse complement strand
CAGACCTTCCTCGGCGGCCCCGTCGGCAGTCTCACGTTCGCCTTGTTCGCCGCCTTCCCGTTCCTGCTGGACTCGGTGGCCTTCGCCCTGGGCGCGGCTTTACTGGCCGCCATGTCGGGCAACTACCACCCCCGACGGGACGAGTCCGGACAGGCGGCCCCCGCCACCACCGCGGTGCGCACGGACATCGCCGAGGGACTGCGCTGGCTACGGCACAATCCGCTGCTGTTGCGGTTGGTCGTGGTCGCCGGGCTGGTCAGTCTCGTCAGCGAACTGGCCCAGGCCCAGCTCGTCCTGTACGCGTTGCAGGACCTCGACCTGAGCAACGCCGCGTACGGCGCGTTCGCGTTCGCCGGCGGTATCGGCGGGTTGGGCGGCGCGGCCGTGGCGTCGCGACTGATCGACCGTTTCGGAGGTCGGCCCACGCTCGTGACCGGGGCTGTCGGCTGCGGCGTCACCTTCCTGGCGATGGGATTCGTGTCCCAGCCGGTGGTGTCCGCCGTGCTGTTCGGCCTGTTCGCCGCCGCCATCGTGGTCGTGAACGTCATCCTGGCGACGGCACGTCACATGTTGGTGCCCGAGGAGCTGCTCGGCAGGGTGCTGGGCGTGTGGCGGACCGTGGTGTGGGGCGCGTTGCCCGTCGGCGCGCTGCTCGGCGGTCTCGCGACTCGGGTACTGGGCACCCCGAGTGCGACGTTCGCGCTGTCGGGCGTGCTGCTACTCGGAGTGGCCGGGGTGGCCTGGCTCGCGGTGCGTAATCACGAGGTCACGCCGACTCACCATTCCTGACGGCCTGCACCCAGCGGGCTGCCGAGGCGAACCGCTCGTCGGCGGCCGTGTCCCGCTCAGCGGGGCGCGGGCCGTCGGCGCGGGGGTGCGAACCGAGGAACCGCACCTCACAACGTCGCCGCAGAGCGGCGAGCGCGTCACCGACCCGCTCCTCGGCGACGTGACCCTCGAAGTCGAGGAAGAACCGGTAGATCCCGAAGTTGCCCTTGATCGGCCTGGCGTCGAGGCGGGTCAGGTTGATGTCGCGCAACGCGAGTTCGGTGAGCAGCTCGGCGAGTGCGCCGGTGCGGTTCGCCGCCGCCGCCACGATGGAAGTGCGGTCGGCACCCGTCGGCTCCGGCAGCGGTCCGGGCGGCGACAGCAGCAGGAACCGGGTCCGCGCGTCGGGCACGTCAGCGACGCCTTCGGCGAAAACCTTCAGAGGGTAGGTTTCCGCGGCAGCGGGCGCGGTGACCGCCGCGTCGTACTCACCGTCCCGCACCGCCACCGCGGCGGCCGCCGTGGAGGACGCCACCACGGTCTCCGCGTCCGGCAGGTTGCTTTCCAACCAGTTCCGCACCTGAGCCAGCGCGTGCGGATGGCTGGCGACGGTGCGGATGGTGTCCACATCGGGACGCACCAGCACGGTGAAGTGGACCGGCAGCAACGCTTCGGCGACCGCCACCAACGGAGAGTCCTCGGCCAACCCGTCGAGCGTGGCCGTCACCGGACCCTCCACCGAGTTCTCCACCGGCACGCACGCCAACTCGGCCTCACCCTTGCGCACGGCGCTCAGAGCCGCCGGGATCGTCTCGACCGGAATCAGTTCCCGCCCCTGGGCGAACGTGCGCGCGGCTTGTTCGGAGAACGTCCCGGACGGACCGAAGTAGGCGATACGTGACATACGTCAAAGGCTACGCGGACACGTGGTGAGACGAGTTTCACCCACTGGTCACTCAGGGGCGGCGGTTACCAGGACGTGGGTTCTTTGCCATGCTATTGGTGTGACCGCCGAATCAGGCACGCACATGCGGAACGGCTCGGGCCACCCGAGTCCCTCGGACCCCTCGGATACACCCGCCTCCCCTCGCGTCCCCGAACTCGTGCTGTGCGCGCTCGACGAATCACTCGCCCACGCTTGGCGCAGCGTCGCCGAAGCCGTAGGAGACCCGGTACGTGTCCACCAGGGCTCCGTGCTGGACGTCACGGCACAGGCCGTGGTGAGTCCGGCCAACAGCCACGGCTGGATGCGGGGCGGGATCGACGCTCTGTACGCGCAGGCGTTCCCCGGGATCGAGCAGCAGGTCCGCAGCACCATCCTCGCCTACCACGGGGGTGAACTCCCGATCGGCGAGGCCGTCGTCGTCCCGACGGGCGAGGCCATGCCCGAATGGCTGATCAGCGCGCCGACCATGCGCAGGCCGGGCGAGCGGCTACCGGACGACACCGTGCACCCGTACCTCGCCGCGCGAGCCGTGTTCCTGCTGTGGCGGGATGGCCAATTCGAGCACGGCACGCGGTTCAAGGACATAGTGGAGACCATCGCCATGCCCGGCCTCGGCACCGGCGTCGGCGGGGTCTCCCCGGCGACGTGCGCCCGGCAGGTCGCCGCCGCGTGGGAAGAAGTGTTCACAAAGGTCCGCTGACCTCACGAAAAGTTAACCAGGCCACGATAGTGGTGTAGAACGTCACAGCTCGTTGAGCTCGTCGAGCACCTGACGTTGAATGCTCGGTTAAACCGCGTTGTACGCGCTGGGCAGACGACGGGCGAGGAGTGAACCGATGCCGCGGGTCCGCGAGCGAAGCCCCTACGTCGAACTTCAGCGTGACCAGTGGCGGCAGCTGCGCCGCTCCACACCGTTGCCGCTGACCGCCGAGGAGCTGAACCGGCTGCGAGGCCTGGGCGAGCAGATCGACCTCAACGAGGTCGCGGAGGTGTACCTCCCGCTGTCGCGCCTGATCAACCTTCAGGTGGCGGCCCGACAGCAACTCTACGAGGCCACCACCACGTTCCTCGGCGAGGACACCCGAGGTACCAAGGTGCCGTTCATCATCGGCATCGCGGGCAGTGTCGCGGTCGGTAAGTCCACGACCGCCCGTATCCTGCGCACCCTTCTCGCCCGCTGGCCGGACCACCCGAGGGTGGATCTGGTCACCACCGACGGTTTCCTCTACCCCCGCGAGGAACTCGTGCGCAGGGGGCTGATGCACCGCAAGGGCTTTCCCGAAAGCTACGACCGCAGGGCGCTGCTGCGGTTCGTCACCGAGGTGAAGTCCGGTGCCGAGGAGGTCAGGGCCCCCGTCTACTCCCACCTGGCCTACGACATCCTGCCCAGCGAGGAGCAGGTCGTACGCCAGCCCGACATCCTGATCCTGGAAGGACTCAACGTCCTGCAACCGGGCCCACGACTCACCGTGTCGGACCTGTTCGACTTCTCGATCTACGTCGACGCCCACACCGCCGACATCGAACGGTGGTACATCGACCGGTTCCTGAAGCTGCGGCACACCGCCTTCGTCGACCCCGCGTCGCACTTCCACCACTTCGCGAACCTGTCCGACGACGAGGCCAGGGCCGAAGCGCGGCACCTGTGGAAGACGATCAACGAGCCGAACCTCGTGGAGAACATCCGGCCCACGCGCCCCCGTGCCACGCTGGTGTTGCGCAAGGACTGCGACCACTCGATCAACCGGATTCGCCTGCGCAAACTCTAGTGCTCACTCGGTCCGGTGAGTCCGATTGGAGAACCCTTCGGTAGGGCTTGACCATAGCCCGTGTGAAGAAAGGCCCGGGCCACCTATTCGTCAGCGTTCTCGGTCCGCTCCGCATCATCAGGCGTGGAGCCGACCAGCCGGTCACCGACAAGGCCCTGCGCGCCGTGTTGTCGGTGCTGGTCGCGAACGCGGGCCGTAGCGTCGCCGCCGAAACACTCATCGACATGGCGTGGGAGCCGCACGAGCTGCCGAGCAACCCACTCGACTCCCTCCACACGCGGATCACGCGGCTGCGCACGCTGCTGGCACCCGAGGCCGATATCGGCTGGTCGGCGGGCGGGTGTGTGCTGACGATCGCCGCCGAACGAGCCGACGCCGTTCTTTTCGAACGGCTGGTGGAGGCCGCTCGTTGGTGCTCCGCCCACGAGGCGATCGCCATTCTGGAACGGGCCCTGCACCTCTGGCGAGGTGAGGCGCTGCCGGACCTGCGTCGCAACGGGCGGGAACACCCCGACGGGATGCGGTTGCGTCAGCTACGGGCCCGCGCCGTGGAGGATCTCGCCGCGCGCGAGCTGGAGGTCGGCGCGGTGGAGGACGCGGCGGGCCGGCTGCTGGCCCTGCTGTCGGCCGAGCCACTCCGGGAACGCGCCTGCGGCTACGCCATGTGGGCGCTGCATCGCCTCGGCATGACCACCGACGCCGTGACGTGCTACGACCAGCTCGTCGAACGGCTGAGGGACGAGCTCGGCGAGGAACCGAGCATCGAGCTACGAAAGACCTATCGTGCCGTCACGGGTCGGGACCCCACACCGCCGCACGAACCCACCGGCCGGACGCCCTTCGTCGGCCGTGGACACGAGCTGGCCCGCTTGTCCACAATGCTCGAACGCGACCGGATAGTGACCGTGACCGGGCCCGCGGGTTGCGGAAAGACCCGATTGGTGTCGGAAGCACTGTCCACCACGGACGTTCCGATGACCTTCGTCCGACTCTCCACGTGCGACGAGACGAAGCTGTACGAGACGGTCGCCACCGCCATGGGCGTGCACTCGCGGGGAGCCGGTGACGCGACCGACGATCTGCCCGCGGCACTCGCCGAATACCTGTTCAACCGACGGCACATCCTGGTGCTCGACGGATGTGAAGACCTGCTCACGTCAGTGCGCGCGCTCGTGCGGCGACTCCGCTCCCACTGCCGGGACGTCACCGTCGTGACGATCAATCGGGTCAGGCTGGGACTGGCGGGCGAACAAGTGCTGCCGCTCGGGCCGCTGGCCCGTGACGGCGTGCCCGACCCGCTGCTGTCCAGGGCCGGGAAGCTGTTCCTCGACCGTGCCCGCCGGATACGCCCCGACTTCCCGGCGGACGACGGCGAGGCCGAACTCGCCCGGACCCTGTTGAACGGGACGACCTGCCTGCCGTTGACGGTGGAGTTACTCGCCGCTCGGGCCACCGCGGACGACCCGGCGATCCCGTCGCCGTGGCCGCCCGACCTCGTCGAGTGGTCGTACGAGCGGTTGCCGGAGTCGCGCAGGGAGCTGTTGGACTCGCTCACGGTGTTCGGCGGCGACATCGACGTCGCTTCGGCCGAGTCGGTGGTGGACACCGACGGCGACGCGGAGAACGCACTCACCGAGCTGACCCGCACGGGGCTGCTCACGTCCGTCGAAACCGACGCCGGCACCCGGTATCGACTGCCGGACCTGGTCCGTCGCTTCGTCACACGCCGATTCGCCGGCACCGAATCCGAACGCAAGGCTCGGCAGCGACACGCCCTGTGGTGCGCCGACCTGATCACCGGCGCTGCGGCCTCGGACGACGACCCGGCGGGCTTCGCCCTGCTGTGTCGGATGGAGGACGACGTGTGCGCCGCACTGCGGTGGGCGGTGTCCGAGGAGCCCGTCCTCGCGGCGGAACTGACCGGACAGATCGGGCTGCTCACGAGACACCGCCCGCGAGCGCGGCTGCTGCCGTGGCAGCTGGAAGTGGCCCGCGACCCGGATCCTCGGCTGTCCCGGCACGCCCTCGCGGCGGCGTCGGGCGCGGACGCCGCCATGCGTTGCGGCCTGTCCGAGGAGGGGCTACGACTCGCGACCAGAGCCGCGGAGCTCGCCACCACCCCGCAGCAACGCTGCGCCGGCGTGCACACCCTGATCTGTGTCTACTACGACCTCGAGGACGACGACCGCGCGGCGTCGGCATGTCACGAACTGATCGGCCTGGCCGACGTGCCGGACTGCGGCAGCGCCGACGCCCACTCCTTCTTGTCGCTGGTGGCGACCCGAAACGGACACCGACAGGAAGCGCTGCGCTCAGCCGACGTGGCGGCCCGGTTCGCCCGCGCCTCGGGGTCCGGCCGTCACATCGCCCTCGCCACCTACGCCGAGGGACGAGCACGAACGCTGGCCGACCTCGACGAGGGAGCCTCGGTACTCGCGCGGGCACGGTCACAGGCCAAGGATGCCCACGCGACTTGGATCGCGGCCTCGGCGGGCACGGCGTTGGCTGACACGCTACTCGCACTCGGCCGCATCCCCGAAGCGGCGAAGCTCCTCCAACACACTCTCGACGACTGGCACCGCATGCGCGCGCCACGTCGGCTGAGCACCTGTGTGGAGGTCGGGGTGCGCTGCCTCGCCTCGGCCGGCGACCGCGCCGCGGCGGAGACACTGGCCGAAGAGCTGGCCGGGCGACACACCTTGAAGGACCCGGTCGTTGCCAAAGCCGCACGCACCCTCACCCGGGCTCTCGGCGACGTGTTCGGCGCAGGGCACACCTAGCGCACACCTAACGGCGGGGTCGGTCGATCGGCCGACTCCTCCACGGACAGCTGTAACCGGTTGGCCGATACCCCGAAAGGTGCCTTCCGGCGAGCCTGGAACCCAAGAAAACCAGTCGGTGCGGAGGGGAACACGATGCTCGGGGACATTCTGACGTGTGTCGGCGCGACGTTGGGGATCGCCGTCCTGCTCGCGATGGCCCTCGGCCCGGTCGCTCTGGACTACGGCGACACCCGGATATGGCGCACCCAGCGCACCGACACACCCACACGGTGATCCCGGCTCGAACGGTCCGAGATCACCCCGCGACGGCTTTGGGCAGCGCGATGCGGGCCTTGCGGATCTCGTCGAGCAGCCGGGTCTTACGCCGGTGCCGACCCAGCAGTTCCGTCAGGTACCTGGTGAACTCCCGAGACGCGCCCGCACGCCGATACAGCATCCGCAACCTGCGCAATTGCCCCGCGGCACACTCGTAGAGCCGGGGATTACGCGAGTCGATGAGCCGTTCGACGTGCTCGCGGTACAGGGGGATCACGTCGGAGGGCTCGTACCGGGCGGCAGCCTTCCACGCCTCGTCCCAGCGGTCCTGTCGCAGGAGTCGCTCCACGTCGGAAGTGTCAACAGGCGGTTGCTGGGTGCGGACGCGTTCAAGTGCCTCGATCACCGAGCCACGGCTGTCGCCCTGGCCGCCCGGGGTGTTACCCAGGGCTTTCGCGGCGTGGGCGATGGCCTCCGCGTGCCGTCCCGCGGCCCGCAGCACCCGCACGATCCGCAGACTCACGTCGAGTCGGGGCAACTGTTCGGCCAACAGGTTCACCACCGTGTCGACGTCTCCGGTGATCTCGGCGAGCTCCAGCCGCAACGCGCGTGCCGTGTCCGCTCGCTTCCCGCCGTCGGCACCGGTGTCGGCAAGCGTCACCTCCACGGCCTCACGCACATGGGCGAGTCCCTCGTCGCCGAGCGCGTCGGCGAAGTCCGCCAAAAACGCCTCGGGCCAGCCCGGGCATTCGAAGGCGAGCCGGGTGAGCCACTCAGCGAGTTCGCGTGCCGGAGGCGGGTGTGCCACGCACGCCCGCGCGTACAACGACACGGCTCTGCCCAGTTGGTCGGCGAGTTCGGGGGGTAGGTCGTCGCCCTTGTTCGCCGCGGCGACGATCCGGTCCACGGTTCTTCTGGCCAGCGGGGCGACATCGGCGGAGGTCCCCGCGTCGAGCAGCCGCTGCACCGTGTCGAGCACCGATTCGAGCTGCACGATATCGGCCTGGGTGCTGTCGGCTCTCTCGGTGGTCTCTTTGTCGGTCTCGGCACTCGTGCCGTCCGACTCGGCAGCGCCGTCGGCCATGGCGGCCCGCGCCACGAGTCGTCGGCGCAGTTCGGGGTCTCGGTCGGCCTGCTCGCACAAGAGGTCGGCCAGCGTCTCCGTGTCCAACGATCGGAGGAATGTTCGCAGGTCCGCTCGGCAGTTCACCCGGTCATCGTGCCATCCGAGGTCGCTCGGTCGATCACCGTCACGGTCCAATCGGTAGCGGACTGTTGCCGCTGCTGGGGAATGAGCCCCTCAGCGAGCCTCCGCACCTGGAGACCGCCCTGCCGGTAGAGCGCGTTCACCGCGCCGAGCGGCGTTCCCGTCGGTGCCGAGGTGACCGCCTCCAAATCCGCCAGCAGATACAACCGGTCACGAGCACGGGCGATGCCGGAGAGGAACGAGCGCACCCGGTCGTACCAGCCCTCGGTGGTGAGGTCGATCACCACCGTGGCGAGTTCGTGGTCGGTGACCGTGGCGACGGTGCCGACGTCCACGGTGAGCGTGTCCCGCAACACCTGCCGCCACTCGTCGATCTGCTCGTCCGTCGGCACGAGTACCGCACCGCCGTCCTCGACGGCCTCGACGAGCAACCGCGCCAGCGCGGCGCGTTCCACCGGCTCTCCCGCCGTGTCGAGCAGCACCACGTCGGTGTGTCCCCTCTCGGCCGCCGCCAGAGCCATGTACCCGATGTTGTCGGCGATGGCCTGGATGGCGGGCCCCACGCGGTACTGCTGGGGCAGCACCGCGCAACCCGGGTGGGCGTACGCATCGGACGGCGTGAGGATGCCGCAGTGGCTGAAGGGTGTCGACAACACCCACTGCCCGACCTCGGGCAACTGCTCCAGGTATTCCGGCCGCACCTGTGGCCACGGTTGGGCGAGGTCGCCGAACACCACGGCGGTCTCGCGAGCCTGCGCGACGGCGAACAACACGTCGCACAGACGTGCGGAACCGGCGTCGTCGATCAACACCGTGTCGAACCCGCGACCGGTCGGGGCGAGCCTTTCCATGGTGCTGACGACCACCGGCTCGGTCTGCCACCACCACGCCTCGTCCTCGGAACGCAGTTCGTAGCCGTGTTCACCGATCCACCACAGCCGCTCCTCGAAGCGTCCCCTCAACGCGGCCCTATGCTTGCTGCGTGCCCGTAACGCCTCCCGCTCCGCGTGCAGTTGCGGCAGGTTCCGATGCAGGCAGCCGGCGTAGTACCGGTGGTCGGACTCGTCGGCGATCCCGGCCGCGTGCAGCCGCACGAGTTCGTCGCGCAACAGCTCCAGTTGGGACCGGACCTCCGACTCCGCCCGCTCCAGCTCGTCGGCGCGTCGTTGTGCGTCGTCGAGTTCGGATTTGAGCCTCCGCACGTCGTCGGAGACCATGTTGACCCGCTGTCGACAGTCCTCGATGCGGGACACGAGCAGACGTCGTTCGTTCTCGACGTCGCGTAATTCGCGCCGATCGTTCTTCCGCCCTCGATACAGCAGGCTGTGGCTTCGCATGCGTTCCCGGATCTCGGTGAGCCGTTCCTCCACCCTCGCCAGTCGGTGGGTGAGAACGCGGACCTCGGTCCGGCGGGCGTGCTCGCTCGCCACCCGATCATGGTTTCGCCTGGCGAGGCGTAGTGTCTCGCGGGCCACGGACAGATCACGTGCCGCTTCCCAGTGCCGTTCACGCACCCGGCAGAACTCGGCTTCGAGCGCGGCGGCACGTTGCCCGTTCTCGATGCGACGTTCGGCCGCGAGGAACTCCTCGTGGTCGTATCCGGAAAGCTGTGAGTCCAACCGGTGCAGTGCCGAGTCCACTTCGGATAGCTCGGTGAGGTCGTGTTGCAGGCCGATGCGCTCCGGGTGGTCCACGGCGGCCAGCGAGGCATCCACCGAGGCGGCGTCGGCGGTGAGGAGCAGAACCCGCTTGCCCTGCCGGGCCAGCTCGGCCGCCGCTCGGGCCGCGACGTGCGTCTTCCCGCTGCCGGGAGGGCCCCACACCAGATGCACGCCCGGAACGAAACAGGTGGTGTAGGCATCCTCGCCCGCCGCGTCGAGTGCGCCCTTCGCGAACTTCTCGGCCAGCGGCGAGTCGCCGAGTTCACGCAGTCCCCGCGCCAGCCGTTCGAGCACCTCACCGTGGGTGATCTCGCGTGCCCACACACGGTCGCATTCGGGCGGCAGCGGACCCACGTCCCGCAACCACAGCAGTCCCCGCTCGAACACCGTGCTCGCCGGTATCGCCGCACCCTGCCTCGGACCGTCGGCACCGGCCAATCGGATATCGTTCAGCGGACGAATCCGTCGTCCCCGCAGGTCGACGACGTAATCGCCGTCATCGGTCCGCCGCAGCGGGCCCAGCAAGCTCCATTCTTCGGATTGCCGCGCGTGCTCGAGCTCGGCCTCGACCGCGCTGGCAGCCTGTTGACGCCACTCGGTCATGCCACCCCTTTCGATCCAGCCCGAGTAAACCAAGGGTGCGCCTGACCAGCGCTTTAAGTAATCCCTGCGGGTTACACCCTGCATCCGGGTGCGTGACAACGGGGCGGCTGTGGACGTCTTTTTCACCGGCATTCGGTCGGATCGACCGCGCAGACTGGCGGGAACGTCGAAAAGCCGACAGCCCGCCCGCAGCGACCCGTAAGCCACTGGGCATCCCTGATCGAGGGACCCTGCCGAGCGACAGTGGACGTCCATGGAGCGTCCATGGAGCGTGATAGTCGACTTCGAGCGTGAGAGAGCCTATCCGCGCTGTAACGAAGCAAGTAACCGGCTACACATTTCCACAAAGACGTGACTCGGATCACGAAAAAAGCGCAAGAAGGGCGCGCCATCGGCCCGAAACCCCGACCGCCGACTGCGTCGAACGCACTACCACACCACACCGCTCGCAGTAGAAAGACAACGCTTCGACCAGCGACGATTCCAGGAAAATAGCCGTCCATTACGGATAGCCGGAAGGGAAGAGGACCCGCCCACACGGGCGCGCGCACCGGCAAACAGAGAGAAAGACTCCCGGAATTTTAGCGAATTTTTCAACCCTAACGACAATACTTACCCATGGCGCAATTCCCCAGAAAAAGTTTCCGCATCGTTACGCCAGCGAAATCCTTTGGTTTCGTGGGCAACTTCACGCGCTTGGCTTTCCCATCACTTGGCGCTACTTTACGACGCGGCGCGGCAGCCCCCTTAGCTCTAACGGGTATAGGGCCGGTTGCTCTTCGTAGTTATAAGCGTGGTCGCCGGGAAGGATCCGAAGACTTTGCCCATTGTTCGTACCGAGAATTTGTACAAGGTATTCGGCCGGCGTGCACGTGATGCTGTCAATGCACTCGAAAACGGCGGCGACGCCTCCGAATTCGGGGTGACCGCTGCCGTCATCGACGCCACGTTCGAGGTCGAAGAAGGCGAGATCTTCGTGGTGATGGGCCTCTCCGGCTCCGGGAAATCCACGTTGATCCGCATGCTGAACGGCATCCTTCCGGCCACCTCCGGCCAGGTGTACGTGAACGGCGAGGACATCACCACGATGTCGCCGAAGCAGATCAGGAACATGCGCCAGCGCACGATGAGCATGGTGTTCCAGCACTTCGCTCTCTTCCCACACCGCACGGTGCTGGACAACGCCGCTTACGGACTGCGAGTCAAAGGCATCGAGAAGGCGAAACGGCTCGACAAGGCACGCGAGGCGCTGGAACTGGTCGGTCTGGCCGGCTGGGAGGATCACCTTCCCGCACAGCTCTCCGGTGGGATGAGGCAACGGGTGGGACTCGCGCGAGCGCTGGCCGCGGACACCGACGTCCTGCTGATGGACGAGGCGTTCAGCGCCCTGGACCCGCTGATCCGCAGGGAGATGCAGGATCAGCTGCTGTCCCTCCAGTCGCAGCTGGGGAAGACGATCATCTTCATCACCCACGACCTCAACGAGGCGATGCGTCTCGGTGACCGGATCGCGGTGATGCGCCACGGCCGGATCGCACAGATCGGCACCGCCGAGGAGATCCTGACCAACCCGGCCGACGAGTACGTGGCCCAGTTCGTCCAAGACGTGGACAGGACGCGGGTACTCACCGCGGGTTCGGTCATGGACAAGCCCGCGACCACGATCGGTACCGGCTCGGGCCCGCGTTCGGCGTTGCGCACCATGCGGGAGCACCAACACTCGGCCCTGTTCGTGGTGGAACGCGATGGTCGACTCGCCGGTGTCGTCACCGACTCGGCGGCCGCGGACGCGGCGAACCGGGGCGTGAACACCGTGCAGGAGATCGTCAGTGACGACTTCTCCTTCGTCGATCCGGAGACACCGGTGAGCGAGCTGTTCACTCCCTCGGCGGAGAGTCCGGTCCCCTTGGCGGTCGTCGACTCCGACCGACGTCTGCTCGGCGTGATCCCCCGGGCCACGTTGCTAGCGGCGCTCGGCGAGGTCACCTCTTCGACCAACGTCGAGTTGGAGGTGGCGGGCAATGTCTGACGGATTCCTGACCTCGTTGAACGACTGGCACATGCCGCGCATCCCGGTGGGCGAGTGGTTCTCGGACGGCGTCGACTGGCTCAAGGACAAGCTCGGCGTGGTCTTCGACGCCATCTCCGATGGCCTCGACGCCACCGTGAACGGCTTCGCGGAAGCACTGCAGTGGCCGCCCTCCTGGGTGATGTTCCTCGTGTTCGCGCTGCTGGCACTGTGGTTGCGCGGCTGGAAGTTCGCGATCACCGCGTTGATCGGGTTCGCGCTCATCGACGGCCTCGGTGCGTTCGACCACGCGATGCAGACGTTGTCGCTGGTCCTGCTCGCCGGAGTGGTGGCCGTCGTCATCGCCGTTCCACTGGGAATTCTCGCCGCCCGTAACGACACGGCGAGCCGGGTCATCAAGCCGGTCATGGACTTCCTGCAGACGGTTCCGCAGTTCGTCTACCTGATTCCGGCGGTGATCTTCTTCGGGATCGGGGTCGGTCCCGGCGTGGTCGCCACCGTCATGTTCGCGCTGGCACCCGGGGTCAGGTTGACCGAGCTCGGGATCCGCCAGGTGGACAAGGAAATGGTGGAAGCGGGCGAGTCGTTCGGTTCCTCTCCGGGGAGGACCCTCCGCGAGATCCAGCTTCCTCTGGCCATGCCCTCGATCATGGCGGGCGTCAACCAGATCATCATGCTGTCGCTGTCCATGGTGGTCATCGCCGGCATGGTCGGTGCGCCCGGCCTGGGCGCCCAGGTGTTCGAAGCCACCACCCGGTTGCAGCTCGGCGCTGGTTTCGAGTACGGCCTCAGCGTCGTGATCCTGGCCATCTATCTCGACCGCCTGACCGCGTCGTTGTCCGACCGGTCCGCTGTGAGCCGTGCACACAAGCTCACCGGCAAAGCCTGAGTGATCCACGAACGCTCGGGCTCGAAAGGAGAAGGTAATGAAGCGAAAGAGATTTCGGGGGCTGTCGTTCATCGCGGGTCTCATGACCGTTGCGATGACGATGACCGCCTGCGGTGGCGACTCGGGTGAAAGCAGCGAAGGCGGGGACAAGGACCTCACCATCGGTTACATCGCCTGGGACGAGAACATCGCGATGGCGAACCTGTTCAAGGTGCAGCTGGAGCAGCGCGGTTACTCCGTGGATCTACAGCAACTGGACGCCGCTCCGACTTTCCAGGCGCTCTCGCAGGGCGACATCGACCTGTTCCAAGACGCCTGGCTGCCCGTGACCCACGAGGACTACTGGGAGCAGTACAAGGACCAGGTGGAGGACCTCGGCACCTGGTACACCGGCGCGACGCTCAACATCGCGGTGCCCGCCTACGTCGACGAGGTCGACTCGATCGCCGACCTGGCCGAGCACGCCGACATGTTCGACGGCACCATCACCGGTATCGAGCCGGGTGCCGGTATCTCCCGGATCACCCAGGACGCGGCCATCCCCGGATACGGGCTCGACGGCAAGCTGAGCCTGCAGACCTCCTCGACCACCGCGATGCTCACCGAGCTGGACTCCGCGATCGCGGCTGAGGAGCCGATCGTGGTCACGCTGTGGCACCCGCACTGGGCCTACTCCCGGTACGACCTGAAGGACCTGGAGGACCCCGAGGGCCACATGGGCGAGGGTGAAGAGATCCACAACCTGGGCCGCCAGGGCTTCAGCGAGGACTTCCCCGAGCTGGCCGAGATGCTGAAGTCGTTCACCATGTCCGACGAGATGCTCGCTTCGCTGGAGGACGCCATCCAGCAGGCGGGTTCCGGCAACGAACTCCAGGCCGTCGAGGAATGGTCGGAGGAGAACAAGGAGGCCATGGACGAGATCTTCGGCGATCTCTGAGGCGATTCTGATTCCACGATCGGTCGTGAGTGGCCAGACGCGTCCACTGTGTCTGGGCACTCACGACCGTTTCGTTTCGGGGGCTCGACAAAGGGTCGGTCCCGTTCGGCAAGGCCCGACGTAGCCAGTCGATAGGCCGACCACACCAAAACCAGTGACGGCTCTCCCGGCGGCCGTGGCCGGGACAGTTCTCGCTCGACCTTGGCGATGGCTTTGCCGAGACTTTGCCTTCTGACCAGGACGACGGTGAATACGTACCAAAGGGCGAGAAGGACGAACAGCGCTCCACCAATGACGTTGATCACGAAGCCCAGTCTCTCTCGTGTTCGCCCGGAAAAACCACATCGACTCAAGGTGCGATCGGCGGGCACCAGAGGTGACGGCGGCCACGAACCCTTTGAATCTCACCTCGGTGGCGTCCCTCTGAGCAGCACGGACCCCGAGTAGGCTCGTAGACATGGCCATCGAGGTACTTCTCGTCGACGACCACGAGGTCGTCCGTCGCGGCCTGCGTGAGCTGTTGAACGACGAACCCGACATCGAGGTCGTCGCCGAGGCGAGCAGCGCCGACGAGGCGTTGGCCGTCGCCATGCACGTCGAACCCGACGTGGCCGTGGTGGACGTGCGGCTCGGTGAGAACGAGACCGACGGCATCGAACTGTGCCGCGAGCTGCGTTCCCGTCCCGTCGCGCCGCGTTGCCTGGTGCTCACGGCGTTCGACGACGAAGAGGCCATGGTCGGCGCCATCATGGCCGGCGCCTCCGGCTACCTGCTCAAACAGGTACGTGGACAGGACGTCGTGCACGCCGTGCGCGAGGTCGCGGCGGGTCGTTCACTGCTCGACCCGCTCACCACCGCCCGCCTGCTCGACAAGGTCCGCAGCCCCGCACGCCCGGACCCGTTGGACAAGCTCAGCGAACGCGAACGCAGCGTGCTGGAGCTCATCGGCCAAGGACTGTCGAACCGTGAGATCGCCGAACGGCTCTTCCTCGCGGAGAAGACGGTGAAGAACTACGTCACGTCGTTGCTCAGCAAGCTCGGCATGCGGCGCCGCACCCAGGCGGCGGCGTGGGTGGCCCGGCACCAAGAACAACGCAACTGACCGAATTAGACAGTCCTAAAGCTACTTCGTGTCGAGGGGTAGATCGAACGCCACCATCGTGCCCATGCTGGGCGAGGAATTGACGGTGAACGTCCCGCCCGCCCCCTCGGCGCGTTCAGCCAGGTGCCGAAGTCCCCGCTTCTCCACGTCACGCGGCACGCCGCAGCCGTTGTCCCGAACTCGCAGGCGCAGGCTACAGTCGTCCCGGCTCAACGCCACCCGCACCTCGCTCGCACCCGAATGACGGACCACATTGGACAAGGCTTCACGGAGCGCCGCACGGATGTGGTCGGCTCGCTCGACGGGGATGTCGGCGAGCTCTCCCGACAACTCCAACGTCGGCGGGTATCCCAGCAACTCACCCGCGGTGCGGACCTCCCCACGCGCCGACTCCGCCAGATCGGTCTTGGTGGCGGTGAGCTGCTGTGGCTCCACCTCGGTGGCCCGCAACTCCCGCACCGTGCCGCGGATCTCCTGGATGGTCGCGTCGAGCTGGTCGATGGCCTCACCGAGGCGCGTGCTGTCGGCCTGCGCGAACCGCCAACGCATGCGCCTGCGTACCCGGTCGAGCTGCATTCCCGCCGCGTACAGGCGCTGCACGATGACGTCGTGCAGCTCCCGGGCGATGCGTTCGCGTTCCTCGTACAGCGTGATCCGGTGCCGGGCGTTGGCGCCTTCCGCGAGCGCCAACACCACCCCAGCCTGTCCCGCGAACGCCGTGAGCATCTCCACGGTCTCCGCCGAGAACGGTTCCGCTCCCTTGTCGCGGTACACGGTCAACGTGCCGAGCAGTCGCCCGCCCTGTCCGAAAGCCGCCGCGGCGAACGGCCCGTAAGAACGCAGCACCTCCGGCACGAATCGGAACGTACGCGGATCGCTGGTGACGTCGTCGGTCACCACCGTCTCGCCTCCGGCGGCCACCTGGCCCGCCGCGGATTCCGGGGGCAACACGAGCCCCAGCACGTCCCGGTCGGCCGCGCCGTGCGCCGCCTCGACCGTGACCTCGCCCTCGTCGGTGCGGACCATGACCAGTCCGAGGTCGGCGTCGGAGAGTTCGACGGCGTGCCGCACGACCGTGTTCAGCACCGCGTCCGGCTCGGCATCGGACAACGCCGAGGCCGTGATCTCGGTTGCCGCGGCCAGTGCTCGCGCTGCGAGGTTCGGTTCCATGAGCAATACCCAGTCTATGCCCGCTCACCTGCCTTCGTCGGCTCGCGCATGTCACCGAGAACCCGTACTCGTCCGCTTTGCACCTGTACGACCAGGTCCGCGTCGGCTGCCTCCTCCGGCCGGTGAGTCACGTGGATCACCGTCCGGCCCGCCAACGCGTCCCGCAGATTAGTCAGTACCGTGCGGGCGGTCATCTCGTCGAGATGGGCGGTGGGCTCGTCCAGCAGGACCACGTCGGCCTCCTTCGCGGCGAGCACCGCTCTCGCCAGTGCCACCCGGTGAGCCTGCCCACCGGACAGGCCGCTTCCGGCGTTGCCCAACACGGTGCCGGTGTCGAGTTCGGGAATCCCCGCGATGCTCAGT
Source organism: Actinomycetes bacterium (assembly GCA_021793175.1). Taxonomy (GTDB): domain Bacteria; phylum Actinomycetota; class Actinomycetes; order Mycobacteriales; family Pseudonocardiaceae; genus Saccharomonospora. The sequence continues at coordinate 3,245 of JAJYTH010000070.1, read as the reverse complement.
GCCCGCTCGAGCCGCTCGGCGTCGGCGTGGGGATCGGCCAGGCGCAGGTTCTCGGCGACGGTCGTGGACACCAACTGCGGCTCCTGCGGTGCCCACGCCACCCGCTCGGGCACCACGGCGCGGCCCCATTCGGGGCGCAGGAATCCCAGCACGGTGGCGAGCAGCGACGACTTACCCGCCCCCGAAGGTCCGACGACGGCCACGTATGCCCCTTCGGGGATGTCCAGGTCGACGCCCCGCAACGTCGGTCGAGAGCTTCCGGGCCAACGCACATCCACCGCGCGAAGCCGCACACCGCCTCCGGGTGCCAGTTCGACGACACCCGCATCGTGGTCCTGGGCGGGCTCGGTCTCCAACGTCGCCGCGAGTCGCGTCCGCGCTCTGCGCAGGGCGCTCCAGTGCTGCGCGGCGGGTGGCAGCAGCGACAGCGCCTCGGCCAACGCCAGCGGCACGAGCGCCAGCACAGGGGCGAGCACGGGGTCGAGCGTGCCCGCGCCCACGGCGTCGGTCGCGAACACCACGCCCGCGACCGCGGCCGACCCCGTCGCCACGGTCACCACGGCCTCGGCAGCTCCCTCGCCCCACGCCTGCCTACGCGCGACGGCAGCCAACCGCGCGTCACTGTCGGCCAGCCGGGCCCGATGCTCGGTGTGAACCCCGAAGGCGATCAGTTCCGCCGCGCTGTCGAACAGGGACAACACGCGCGCGGCGACGTCGCGTCGGCCGTCGGCCAGAGTGGCCGTCGCGTGCCGGTCGAGCAGCACCGCGAGCGTGGGCGCCACGAGTGCCGCCACCACGCTCGCGACGGCCAGCGCCCACCCCGCCCGAGGGAGCACGGCCGTCTGCACCACGCACCCACCGAGCACGACCGCGGCCGCCACGAACGGCGGTGTCACCGCCCTCGGCAGCAGGTCGCGCACGGTGTCCACGTCGTCGACCAGCCTGCGCACGCCCTCGCCGCGCGACGAACCGAGCACACGGGCCGGTCCCCGCCGCACCACCGCTCGCCACAGGCGTTCCCGCAGTCGGGCCGCCACCCGGAACGCGCCGTCGTGTGTGACGAGCCGCTCGACATAACGCAACCCCGCACGGGCGAGACCGAACGTGCGCACCCCCACCACCGCCACGGTCAGCGTGAGGATCGGCGGTTGCTGCGAGGCCTTGGCGATCAGCCACGCCGAGGTGGCGGTGAGCGCCACTCCGGCCAGCAGGGCCGCCGCGCCGAGCACGACGCCCTGCGTGAGGCGGCGCTCTCCGAGCTCCCGCAACGGCACCGGGCGCACGCGGCGAACCGGCCGATCGTCTTCCGCACCACGGTCGGGCTCGTGCCGGGTGTCCTCGGCCAGCGACTCCGCCTCACTCCGGGAATGGGCGGCGACGACCACCGCGGCACCCGCGTCCTGCGCCTCCTCCACGGCCCGCCACACGCGCTCGGCGTTGTCCGCATCGAGGTGTGCGGTGGGCTCGTCCAGCAGCAACAACCAAGCTCCCTGACGCACCCGCAACAGGGCCCTGGCCACGGCGACCCGCTGACGTTGGCCGACGGACAACCGGTGCACGGGACGCTCGGCGAGTCCATCGAGGTCCAGTCGCCGCAACAGGGCGTCGATCTCCGTAGCCGACGCGCCGGTGAGACCGAGCTCGGCACGGACGGTGCCGCCGGTGAACGCGGGCGATTGGGGAGCCCACGCGACGGCCTTCCGCCACAGGGACATGTCCAGCTCGGCCAGGGGCACGCCGTCGACCGTCACCGAACCCGAATGCGGTGTCACGAAGCCCAACAACACCGACAGCGTGGTCGTCTTCCCGGCCCCGCTGCGCCCGGACAACCACACGCGTCGCCCCGGGGCGACGGTGAACGTCTCCCCGTCGGGCGCGAATCCGTTCCGACGACGTACGCGCAGGTCACGCACACGCACCTCGCCGCGCGTCGGCTGCCGCGCGCCCTCGCGCGGGGCGGGCTCGGCGAGAACCTCGGTGACCCTGCGGACGGCTTCCACACCGTCCTGGCTGGCGTGGAAGGCGCTGCCGACCGTCCGCAGCGGCTGGTAGCAATCCGGCGCCAGGATCAGCACACCCAGGCCCACGGCCAACGACAGATCACCGGACACCAGGCGCACACCGATCACCACCGCGACCAGCGCCACCGACAACGTGGCCGCGAGTTCGAGCGCGAACGCCGACGCGAACGCCAACCTCAGCGTCGACAGGGTCGTCGTACGGTGTCGATCACTCACCCTGCGGACCGCCTCGGCCTGCGCCTCGGCGCGCCGAAACGCCGTGAGCACCGGCAGCGCCCGCAGCAGCTCCAACAGATGGCCCGACAACCTGTGCACGGCGTCGGTGGCCTGAGCGACGCGATCGGCGGTGTTCTTGCCGATGAGGACGGCGAACAACGGCAGCAGCGGCAGCGTGATCGCGATGAGCACGGCTGAGGGCCAGTCGACGAACAACACCGCGGCCCCGGCCGCCAACGGCACCACGGCAGCGGTCACCAAGGCCGGCAGGTACTCCGTGAAATAGGCGTCGAGCGCGTCGAGTCCCCTCGTGGTGAGCGCCGTGAGCTCCCCCGCCCCCCGCTTGTCGATCCACTCCGGGCCGAGCCGCAACGCGTGGTCGACCGCCTTGGCGCGCAGCTCCTCCTTCGCCCCGGCCGCGGCCCGGGCGGCGACGACCCGCATGGCCCAACCAAGCACGCCGCGTGCGAGCACCGCGCCCGCGAGCGCCGCCACCAGCGGCCCGTGCCCTGTGACCTCACCGGCGACGAGGTCGGCGAGCACGTGGGCGAGCAGAAACGCCTGTGCCACCAGCGCTCCAGCGTTCGCCACCGACAAAAGCGCAGTCAGGACCAGCGCCCGGCGCGCCGCCGAGGAGAGCGACGGCAACGCGCCGAGCGGGCCCCGCCCCACCCACGAGGTGTCCGGTTCGGACTGGCGGTCGGAAGACACCTTGGCGGAAAGGGGTTTGTGGGTGGGCACGTTCATTGCGGTGTATGCACCTTCGGAATGTGACGGGTACCGATGCGCTTGCGGAACACCCAGTACGTCCAGCCCTGGTAGACGAGCACTGCGGGTGCGCCGAACAGGGCGAGCCAGCTCATGACCTGCAGCGTGTACGGGCTGGAGGACGCGTTCTCCACGGTGAGCGAATTAGCCGAATCCAGTGTGGACGGAAGGACTTCGGGATACAGCGCGCCGAACAGGGTCACCACCGCCATCGCGATCACCACGCCCAACGCGGTGAAC
>JAJYTH010000069.1 GCA_021793175.1 Actinomycetes bacterium | reverse complement strand
AGGAGCCGGTCAGGACATGACTGGCCTCTCCGAAGAGCAGGCGCTCGCGGCCACTGGTGACGCGGACTCGGACGTCGCCGAGGCCGCTGCCGCGCCGGATCAGGCCGCCGAGGCTGTGGAGCCTACGGAGGCCGACAGCGCTGCTGCCGACGAGCAGGCGGACGAGGAAGAAGAGGACCCGGTAGCCAAGCTGCGTGCGGAGCTGCAGTCGCTCCCCGGCGACTGGTATGTCGTGCACTCTTACGCCGGCTACGAGAACAGGGTCAAGAGCAACCTCGAGACCCGTCGGCAGACGCTCGACGTCGAGGACTACATCTTCCAGGTCGAGGTGCCCACCGAAGAGGTCACCGAGATCAAGAACGGCCAGCGTAAGATCGTGCAGCGGAAGGTACTGCCCGGCTACATCCTCGTCCGGATGGAGATGAACGACGCGTCGTGGAGCGCGGTTCGTAACACGCCGGGCGTGACCGGATTCGTCGGAGCCACCTCGCGTCCTTCGCCGCTGAGTCTCGACGAGGTCGTGAAGTTCCTCGCGCCGAAGGTCGAAAAGCCCGCTCCGGCCAAGACCAAGGGCGAGCCCGCCGCCGAGGAGCCCGCCGCCACGGGCGCGGTCGAGGTGGACTTCGAGGTCGGCGAGTCCGTCACGGTCATGGACGGCCCGTTCGCCACGTTGCCCGCCACGATCAGCGAGGTGAACGTGGACGCGCAGAAACTGAAGGTCCTGGTGTCGATCTTCGGCCGGGAGACGCCGGTCGAGCTGTCGTTCAACCAGGTCTCCAAGATCTGACGGCCGAGCGTTCTCGGCCGCAGGCCAAGCCTCACGCCATGGCAGGGGTGTGAGGACGAGCAACACTGAACAGGAACGAAAATGCCACCCAAGAAGAAGAAGCTTGCAGCGATCATCAAGCTGCAGATTCAGGCGGGTGCCGCGAACCCGGCTCCCCCGGTCGGTCCGGCGCTGGGTCAGCACGGCGTCAACATCATGGAGTTCTGCAAGGCCTACAACGCCGCGACCGAGTCGCAGCGCGGCAACGTGGTGCCGGTCGAGATCTCCGTTTACGAGGACCGCTCGTTCGACTTCAAGCTCAAGACCCCGCCCGCCGCGAAGCTGCTGTTGAAGGCCGCCGGTGTCGACAAGGGCAGCGGCGAGCCGCACAAGAACAAGATCGGCAAGGTCAGCTGGGACCAGATCCGGGAGATCGCCGAGACCAAGAAGGCCGATCTCAACGCCATGGACATCGACCACGCGACCAAGATCATCGCCGGGACCGCGCGTTCGATGGGCATCACGGTCGAGTGACCTCGCGGCTCGGGCCGTTCAGGCCCGCTGCCGCACTCTTTGTGGAAGGGCCACGCGCTGACCCGTACCACAACTGATCCACTACGAATTTCCTAAGGACAGCACATGACCAAGCGCAGCAAGGCCTACCGTCAGGCCGCCGAGCTGATCGATCGCGATCGGCTTTATTCGCCGCTGGAGGCGGCCAAGCTCGCCAAGGAGACCTCGAAGATCAAGATGGATGCCACGGTCGAGGTCGCCATGCGGCTCGGCGTGGATCCTCGCAAGGCCGACCAGATGGTCCGCGGCACCGTGAACCTGCCGCACGGAACGGGTAAGACCGTCCGCGTCATCGCTTTCGCGACCGGTGAGAAGGCCGCTGAGGCCGAGGCCGCCGGTGCCGACGCGGTCGGGTCCGACGAGCTGATCGAGCGCATCCAGGGTGGCTGGCTCGAGTTCGATGCTGCGATCGCGACTCCGGACCAGATGGCGAAGGTGGGTCGCGTGGCCCGCATTCTCGGCCCGCGCGGCCTGATGCCGAACCCGAAGTCGGGCACCGTGACGCCGGATGTCGGCAAGGCCGTGTCCGACATCAAGGGCGGTAAGATCAGCTTCCGGGTCGACAAGCAGGCGAACCTGCACATGGTGATCGGCAAGGCGTCCTTCGACGTCGAGAAGCTGGTGGAGAACTACGCCGCGGCGCTGGACGAGGTGCTGCGTGCCAAGCCGGCCGCCTCGAAGGGCCGCTACCTGAAGAAGGTCACCTTCTCCACCACCATGGGCCCGGGTATCCCGGTGGACCCGACCCGTACCCGCGATCTCCTGGCCGAGGAGGTCAGCGCCTGACGGGCAGCTGAAGCCTACGACTGGGGCGGTCATCCGGTTCGGATGGCCGCCCCACTGTCGTCTCCGGCTCCGGTCGGGTCGGGTCGGTCAGTTCTCCGTGGAGGTGGCCTGGCAGCTGGTGGGGCCGGGTTCGTGGCCGGTGATCAGCCACTGCCCCATTTCGACTTCGGTCACGGTGAACACTCCGAGCGCGGGGCCGCCCTGGATGTCGAAGTCGCAGGAGTCGATGCGCACCGTGGTGGCGTCGGGGTCATACCAGCGGGGAAAGATCGATTCCGCGTAGTCGTTGACGTGCGTGACCTGTTCGTGCAGAGCGATGACGGCTTGCCGGCAGTCGGGGTGCGCGCCGGTGTTCTCGGCGAAGCGTTGTTGGATGCCGTTGTCGTTGTCGAAGCGACCGCAGGCGAAGTCGACTCTCCCCTGGGCAATGTGGTGATAGACCTTGCGGACGGCTTCGTACGGTTCTTTGGCCAGCAGTTCCTCGGTGTGGTAGGTGCCGCCGCCCATGCGTGCGGCGGCCTCGGTGCTGTTGTCGTCGTCGGAGCCGAACAGCTCGTTGAACGCCCACGTCGCGAAGATGCCCAGCAGCAGGAAGAACACGAGCCAGCCGAGGACCTTCTTACCGAGCCACTGGAGCCAGCCGGGAATCTTGCTAGGGGGTGGTGGCGCTTGTGGCTGCTGGTGCGGTGCGAGTTCCGTGCTGCCGGTGGTGCTGAGCTGCCCCCGTGACTCCTGGAAGCGCAGGAATTGCTGGAACTGTTGGAACTCGTGGAATTGGCGTAGTTGTTCCGGGTCGGCTTGAGGGGATTGGGAAAGCTGAGCCGCCCCCGGTGTGCCTGGAGTCCCCGGAGGCGGTGCCGGAGACATGGGAGTGAGGTCCGTGCCGGGTCGGCCCGAGTCGGCCGGCATGGCATCGGAAACGATCTCGGGCTCGCTGTCAGCCCCGTTGACACCGCACTGCCCGGCTTCTCCGTCAGGTCGCTGCTCCACCACGTCACCCATGATGCCGGTTCGCCCACGGTTCGTGTCCGCCTTGGCCGCGTTTCGCGGCAAAACACGGTCACTCGGCCAAGGTGGGGCCGGTGACCAGGTCGATGTGGGTGCGTCTATGCTGGTGGACGGTTCTACCGAAGACCGCTGGTCTTTCCCGCGCCAGGCGTGGGAAACGAAGGTCCCGTACACGGCGGGCGGCCTGCGCAGGAGGAACGAGGATCGTCGAAGCGGGTGTCGGACACTGTCCTGCCCGTGAAGCACGCCCCCGCGCCTGCCTGCGCTGGGGCGTTTTGTCGTTGCGGGGTCCGGGCTGCCAGTGGTCACCAGCCAAGAGAGGAGGCGACCATGGCGAAGCCCGACAAGGTGGCGGCCGTCGCCGAGATCGCGGACAAGTTCCGCAACAGCTCGGCAGCTGTTGTCACCCAGTACAGTGGCCTCTCCGTGTCCCAGCTCAATGAGCTGCGTCGCGCTCTCGGCAACACGGCCAAGTACCGGGTCGCGAAGAATACTCTCGTCAAGCGTGCCGCCGCCGAGGCGGGTGTCGAGGGTCTCGATGAGCTGTTCGTCGGTCCGACCGCGATCGCCTTCGTGGAGGGCGAGCCGGTCGAGGCGGCGAAGGTGCTGCGTGACTTCGCGAAGGACAACAACGCCCTGGTGATCAAGGGCGGCTACATGGACGGTGCGCCTCTCTCGGTCAGTGAGATCGAGAGGATCGCCGACCTGGAGAGCCGCGAGGTGCTGCTCGCCAAGGCGGCGGGCGCCATGAAGGCGAAGCTGTCCCAGGCCGCCGCGCTGTTCCAGGCTCCGGCATCGCAGGTCGCGCGCCTGGGTGCCGCGCTGGAGGAGAAGCGCAAGTCCGAAGGCGGCGCCGAGTAGAGCGCCGGTCCGGCTGCCGAGAGCTGACCATTACCCACCCGACTTACGGAGTCGCAACAAGGAAGGAACGCCACCATGGCGAAGCTGAGCACTGAGGAACTGCTCGACGCGTTCAAGGAGATGACGCTGCTCGAGCTGTCCGAGTTCGTGAAGCAGTTCGAGGAGACCTTCGACGTCACCGCCGCCGCGCCGGCCGCCGTCATGGCCGCCCCGGGTGCTGCCGCCGGCGGTGCCGCCGCGCCGGCCGAGGAGGAGAAGGACGAGTTCGACGTCGTCCTCGAGGGCGCCGGTGACAAGAAGATCCAGGTCATCAAGGTCGTGCGTGAGATCGTCTCCGGTCTCGGCCTGAAGGAGGCCAAGGAGCTCGTCGAGAGCGCTCCGAAGCCGCTGCTGGAGAAGGTCGACAAGGAAGCTGCCGACGCCGCCAAGGAGAAGCTGGAGGCCGCCGGCGCTCAGGTCAGCCTCAAGTGAGCTGACTTTCACATTCCGTCAAAGGGCGGGTCGTTCGTCGTGACGAACGACCCGCCTTTTTTGTGCTCACTCGATCGTGGGTTAGTGTGCGGCGGACCACGAGCTTGTGATCGAAAACCGGTTCAGCCGAAAACTGGTGAGTAACCCGCGCGACTTCGGCTCGTTGCAAGTTGTTGACGCGCCATGAACGAACTCCGGGAGGTGCGATGGGTGCCGAGGTGGTCATCGAGGGCCTGAGCAAGTCCTTCGGTAAGCACACCATCTGGCGTGACGTCACGTTGACGCTGCCGCCCGGCGAGGTATCGGTGATGCTGGGGCCGTCGGGCACCGGCAAGTCCGTGTTTCTCAAGTCCATGATCGGATTGTTGAAACCGGACAGAGGAAAATGCGTGATCAACGGTGTGGACATCGTGAGATGTTCGGAGCGCAAGCTCTACGAGACACGCAAACTGTTCGGGGTGCTGTTCCAGGACGGCGCTCTGTTCGGTTCGATGAGCCTCTACGACAACGTCGCCTTCCCACTTCGGGAACACACGAAGAAATCCGAGACCGAGATCCGCAAGATCGTTCTCGAGAAGCTCGATATGACGGGTCTGTCCGGTGCGGAGAAGAAACTCCCGGGCGAGATTTCCGGTGGTATGCGTAAACGCGCCGGGTTGGCCAGGGCACTGGTTCTCGATCCGGAGATCATTCTGGTCGACGAGCCGGACTCCGGTTTGGACCCCGTGCGCACGACCTACATCTCGCAGCTTTTCATCGACGTCAACGCTCAGATCGACGCCACGTTCCTCATCGTCACCCACAACATCAACCTCGCGCGAACGGTCCCGGACAACCTCGGCATGCTGTACCGCAAGGAACTGGTGATGTTCGGTCCGCGCGAAGTGCTGCTCACCAGCGAGGAACCCGTGGTCAAGCAGTTCCTCAACGGGCGCATGGACGGTCCCATCGGCATGTCCGAGGAGAAGGACTCGGCGACACTCGCCGCCGAACGCGCGATGTTCGAAGCGGGACACCACGCGGGCGGCGTCGAAGAGGTGACGGGCGTGCCACCGCAGTTGCAGCCCACGCCCGGGCTGCCCGAACGGCAGGGCGCGCGCAGACGTAAGGACCGCGTGATGCGCATGCTGCACACGCTTCCCGAGGCGGCTCGCGAGTCGATCATCGCGTCGCTCTCGCCCGAGGAGCAGCGTCACTACGGCGTCCACAGCGCCAGCCTCGTCGGCACCCAGCACGGCGTCCTGCCCACCGGCGACGTCGCCACCATTCCCGATTCGAGTCGGACCCAGCCGATCGAGCTGGGCCCCAACGACGCGACCCGAGGACTACCCCCGTACGAGCAAGGAAACTCATGAGCTCTCCGGCCTCGACGGCCAGGATTCCCGGCATCGGGATGCTGTGGGAGACCGGGAAGTTGTTCGCGCTCGCCCTCGACGTGGCGCGTGGCGTGTTCCGGCGGCCGTTCCAGTTTCGGGAATTCATCCAGCAGGCGTGGTTCATCGCCAGCGTGACGATCCTGCCGACGGCTTTGGTGGCCATCCCGTTCGGCGCGGTCATCTCGATGCAGTTCGGATCGTTGGCCAGGCAGCTCGGCGCCCAGTCGTACACGGGGGCGGGCAGCGTGCTGGCGACCGTGCAGCAGGCGAGCCCGCTCGTGGTGGCGTTGCTCGTGGCGGGCGCGGGCGGATCGGCGATCTGCGCCGACATCGGTGCGCGCACGATCCGCGAGGAGATCGACGCCATGGAGGTGCTCGGCGTCTCCGCTGTGCAGCGCCTCATCGTGCCGCGGGTGCTGGCGTGCATGTTCGTCGCGTTGCTTCTCAACGGCATGGTCAGTGTCATCGGGGTACTCGGTGGCTATTTCTTCAACGTCGTGTTGCAGGACGGCACACCGGGTGCGTACCTGGCGAGTTTCTCGGCGTTGGCGCAGTTGTCCGACCTGTGGATCGGTGAGATCAAGGCGTTGATTTTCGGGTTCATCGCCGCGGTCGTCGCCGCGTACCGGGGACTGAATCCGCCGCCCGGCCCGAAAGGAGTGGGCGACGCGGTGAACCAGTCCGTCGTCATCACATTCCTGCTGCTGTTCGTGGTCAACACCGTGCTCACGTTGATCTACCTGCAGCTCGTCCCCTCAAAGCTGGACTGAGGACCGATGGCTCGCTTGCTCCAGAACGCCAAGAACCTCGCCAACCGTCCACTGAAGACGTTGGACATGCTCGGCGACCAGATGTCGTTCTACCTGCGAGCGCTCGCGTGGGCGCCCAGGGCGATCCGCCGCTACAGCAAGGAAGTGTTGCGGCTGCTCGCCGAGGTGAGTTTCGGGTCCGGGTCGTTGGCCGTGATCGGCGGCACCGTGGGCGTGATGGTCGGGCTGACCCTGTTCACCGGTGTCCTGGTCGGGCTACAGGGTTTCTCGGCCCTGGACTCCATCGGCACGTCGGCGTTCACGGGTTTTTTGACGTCTTTCTTCAACACCAGGGAGATCGCGCCGCTCGTGGCGGGGCTGGCGTTGTCGGCCACCGTGGGCGCGGGGTTCACCGCGCAGCTGGGTGCCATGCGGATCTCGGAGGAGGTCGACGCGCTGGAGGTCATGGGGGTGCCGAGCCTGCCGTACCTCGTGACCACCCGCATCATCGCCGGATTCATCGCGATCATCCCGCTGTACGTCATCGGCCTGCTCAGTTCGTATCTGGCCTCGCGGACGGTGGTCGTGTATCTGTACGGCCAATCGGCGGGGACCTACGACCACTACTTCGACATGTTCCTGCCACCTGAGGACGTGTTCTACTCGTTCGTCAAGGTGCTGATCTTCAGTGTGTTGATCATTCTCATGCACTGCTACTACGGCTACCGGGCCACCGGTGGTCCCGCCGGGGTCGGCATCGCGGTCGGTAAGGCCGTGCGGCTGTCGATCGTGACGGTGGCCGTGGTCAACTTCTTCATCGGTTTCGCCATCTGGGGCACCGACACGACGGTGAGGATCGCGGGATGAGCTCGACAATGGCGACGGTTCGTCGCAGGCTGTTGGGCCTGTTGCTGGTGGCCATCCTCGTCGGTGGCATCGCGTTGAGTATCGCCGTGTACAACAGGGCTTTCACCGACCACGTGACCGTGCGGTTGCAGGCGGGGGAGATCGGGAACCAGCTGACACCGAACTCGGATGTGAAAGTCCGCGGGCTGATAGTGGGCAGGGTCCACGCGATCGAACCGAGCCACTCGGGTGGCGCGGAGCTCGTCTTGCACCTGGACCCGGAGCAGGCGGAGCTCGTGCCCGCCAACGTGTCCGCACGGTTTCTGCCGAAGACGTTGTTCGGGGAGCGCTACGTCGACCTGACCATTCCCGAGCAGCCTTCCACGGTGAGCGTGTCCAACGGCACCGTCATCACCCAGGACCGCACCGAGGACGCCGTGCGGCTGGAACAGGCTCTCGACAACCTCCTGCCCGTGTTGCAGGCCGTGCAGCCGGAGAAACTGTCCAGCACCCTGACCGCCATCTCCACCGCCTTGGAGGGTAGGGGCGAACAACTGGGCGACACACTGTCCGAATTGGGCGAGTATGTCGGTGAGTTGAACCCGCACGTGCCCAAACTGCAGGAGAACCTGCGAGAGCTCGCCGAGTTCTCCGGAACCCTGTCCGACGTCGCACCCGACCTCGTGCGGACGTTGGACAACCTCACCACGACGAGCCGCACGATCGTCGACCAGAGCCTGAACCTGGACACGCTGTACCGCACGGTGTCGACCGCCTCGGTCGATCTGGACACGTTCCTCGAAGCCAACTCGGCCAACCTCATCAGCCTCGGCGAGACGGCGCGCCCCACGGCGGAGCTGTTGGCGAAGTACGCACCCTCGTACCCGTGTTTCCTAGGGCAGATGGCGGAGCTGGTGCCCAGGATCGACGAGTCGTTCGGCAAGGGCACCAACAAGCCGGGCCTGCACATCACCTTGGAGATCACTGTGGACCGAGGCCCGTACAAGCCGGGACAAGACGAGCCCGAGTACAACGACAAGCGCGGTCCGCGCTGCTACGACATGAAAGAGATGCCCGACCCGTTCCCGCAGCATCCGCCGGACGGCCCGGTCCAGGACGGCACCGTGCCACCCGAGTCCGCGGACTCGGCCGGGAAGGGTTTGAACGACTCGGCCGCCGTCGGCGGGGCAGCCCCGATGGGCAACCCCGCGAACACCGGTGGTGAACACGCGCTCGTGGCGCAGCTCGCCGGGCCACGGGTCGGCATGGAGCCGTCCGAAGTGCCTGCGTGGGGTTCACTGCTGGTCGCGCCGCTGTACCGGGGAGCGGAGGTGACGGTCGAATGAGCCGGACACTCGCCGGAAACGGACGACGTCGCAGGTTCCGCCACGAGGGGGTGAGCGAGTGAAAGGGCTCCTCGCGCCGCTGACGAAGCTCACCGCGTTCGTGGTCATCACCGTGGTGTTCACCACCATCCTCGGCTTCAGCATCGCCAACATGAACATGACGGGCACCGAGACCTACAAGGCGCGTTTCACCGACGCCACCTCGGTGCTGCCGGGCGACGACGTGCGTATTGCCGGGGTGATGGTGGGCAAGGTGTCCGACATCCGTGTCGTGGACCGCAGGATCGCGGAGGTCGAGTTCGAACTGGACCGCAACCGCACACTGCCCGACAACACCGTCGCCGCCATCAAGTTCCGCAACCTCATCGGCCAGCGCTACCTGTCGCTGGAGCGCGGCGAGGGCGAACCGCAGGGCGTCCTCGAACCGGGCGACACCATCCCGCTGGAACGCACCCGGCCCGCCGTGGACTTAACCGAGCTGTTCAACGGGTTCAAACCACTGTTCCAGGCGCTGTCGCCCGAGGACGTGAACACGCTGTCGTACCAGATCATCCAGGTACTGCAGGGCGAGGGCGGCACGGTGGAGAGCCTGCTCGCCCACACGGCGTCACTGACCACCACACTGGCCGAGAAGGACCAGGTCATCGGCGAGGTGATCGACAACCTGAACTCGGTGCTGCACACGCTCAACGAGCGCACACCACAGTTGTCGCAGCTCATCGGCAGGCTTCAGCGGTTCGTGTCCGGGCTCGCCAGTGACCGGGAGCCCATCGGCGAGGCCATCTCCTCCATCGGGGAACTGGCCGACACGACCGCGGGACTGTTGGAGGAAGCGCGCCGACCGCTGCGCGAGGACATCGACGCCCTCGGCACCCTGGCCGGCAACCTCAACGAACACGAGACCGTGGTCGAGGAGTTCATCCAGTATCTGCCGGAGAAGGTCAGTCGACTGGCGTCCACAGCGGACTATGGCTCGTGGCTGAACTTCTTCCTGTGCGAGGCGAAAGGCAACATCAGCGTCACCGGGATCGGAGACGCACCCGTCAGTCTGCCGTTGCTCCCGGCGAATCGAGAGCGGTGCCTGTCATGAAAAGCTTCTCCAACCGCAACCCCGTCCCCATCGCCGTCGTGGGGATCACGTTGCTGCTGCTGGGCACACTCGCGGCACTCAACTCCGACGACCTGCCCCTGATCGGTGGTGGCACCACCTACCGGGCGGAGTTCAGTGAGGCCGCGGGCCTCGAAGCCGACGACGAGGTGCGGATCGCGGGCGTGAAGGTGGGTGAGGTCACCGGCATCGACCTGGACGGGGCGAAGGTGCTGGTGTCCTTCAAGGTCTCCGACGCCTGGATCGGAGACGAGACCACGGCCGCCATCAAGATCAAGACTTTGTTGGGGCGCAAGTACCTCGCACTCGACCCGGTCGGCGACGAGGCACTCGACCCGAACACCACCATCCCGCTCGACCGCACCGCCGCGCCCTACGACGTGCTGGAGGCGTTCCGGGGCCTGTCCCGGACCGTGGACGACATCGACGTCGACCAGCTCGCACAGAGCTTCGACGTGCTGTCCCAGACGTTCGCCGACACACCGGAGGATGTGCGCGGCGCGCTGGAAGGCCTGTCGGAGCTGTCCGACACCATCGCCTCCCGCGACCGGCAACTCTCCGAACTGCTCGAAGGCACCCGCCAGATCAGTCAGACCGTCGCCGACAGAGACGCCGAACTGGCCGTTCTTCTGGAAGACGGCAACGAACTGCTCGAAGAACTGTCGGCGCGCGAGGAGGCCATCAGCGCCATGCTGAACGGCACGCGAGAGCTGTCGGAACAGCTGCGCGGACTCGTCGACGACAACGAGGAACAGCTGCAACCGGTGCTGGAGAAGCTCGACCAGCTCACCGAGATGTTGCAGCGCAACCAGGACTCGCTCGCCGAGGGGATCGAGAACTTCGCGCCGTTCGTGCGTGTCTTCAACAACACCATCGGCAGCGGTCGCTGGTTCGACAGCTACATCTGCGGCCTGCTGTTGCCCTCCATCGGGCCGCTGAATGAAGAGGGGTGTAACGCGCGATGACCAACACCCGCTTCGGAGATCGACTCGCCCGTGGCCTCGCCCTCGCCTGTGTGCTCGGGCTCGTCGTCGCGGCCGGTCTGTGGTGGACGTTGAAGGACGCGGACCGCAAACACGTCACCGCCTACTTCACCCAGGCCATCGGCCTCTACGAAGGCAACAGCGTCCGCATCCTCGGTGTCGAGGTCGGTGAAGTGACCTCCGTCCAGCCGGAGGGCGACCGCGTCCGGGTCGAAATGACCTACGACAGGCGGTTCGCCGTTCCCGCCGACGCCAAGGCCATAATCGTGGCGCCTGCCCTGGTGTCCGACCGCTACGTGCAATTCACCCCGGCCCACACCGGTGGCGACGAACTCGACGACGGCGCGGTGATCCCGCTGTCCCGTACCGCCGTCCCACTGGAGATCGACGAGTTGAGCGACAGTCTCAGCCGCGTCTCCGAGGCACTCGGGCCCGAGGGGGCGAACATGGACGGTTCGCTGTCCGAGCTGCTCGACACCGCCGCCGAGAACCTCGACGGCAACGGCGAGGCCCTGCACGAGGCCATCACCAAACTGGGAGACGCGGCCGGAACCCTGTCCGGAAGCTCCGACGACCTCTTCGGCACCGTGGAGAACCTCGCGAAACTGTCCAATACCCTCGCCGCTAGCGACGACGACATGCGCGACTTCGAACGACAGCTCGCCGACGTCAGCGACTTTCTGGAGAGGGAACGGGAGAACCTCGCCGCCACAGTCACCGAACTCGGCGACACCCTCCGACTCGTCGACGATTTCATCAACGACAACCGCGACCGCGTGAAGTCGAACGTCGACAAGCTCGCCGAGGTCACCCAGGTCCTGGTGGATCAGCGTGCGGCACTGGCCGAGACACTCGACATCGCGCCGCTGGCCTTGGGCAACCTCGTCAACACCTACAATGCCGCGTCGGGAACCCTCGACACCCGGCCCAACATGAACGAGCTCACCGAGCCACCCATCCTCATGGTCTGCAACCTGTTGCGGCAGACCCCGAAGGCACTCGATGCGCTCGGCAACCTGTGCGCGGACGTGGCCGGTGTGCTGGACGGCGTCGTGGAACTGCCGTCGCTGGCCCAGACGGTGCACGCGCTCAACAAGGGGGAGCTGCCCCCGCTGCCGCTGCCGTTGCTCGGGCAGATCACGGGCTCGGGAGGTGAGCGGTGAAACGGTTCCGCACAACGCTCGCCGCCGCGAGCGCGGCCGGTCTCCTCGCGGTCGGTGGCTGCGGCTTCGAAGGGGTCTACGACATCCCGCTACCCGGCGGCGCCGACCTGGGCGACGATCCGTACACCGTGCGCGTCCACTTCCCTGACGTGCTCGACCTCGTCCCGCAGGCGGGTGTGCGGGTCAAGGAGGTTCCCGTCGGCACGGTGAAGGACGTCCGCCTCGCCGAGGACGGCTGGACCGCCGAGGTCGTGCTTGCCGTCAACGGCGACGTGGAGTTGCCCGCGAACGCGGTAGCCAACCTGCGACAGTCGAGCCTTCTCGGCGAGAAATACGTCGAACTCGCCGCCCCTGCAGCCGAGGACACCGACGGCTTCACCGACAGCAAGTTGTCCGACGGCGACCTCATCCCGGTGGAACGCACTAACCGAAGCGTCGAGGTCGAAGAGGTCCTCGGGGCGCTGTCGATGCTGCTCAACGGTGGTGGCATCGAACAGCTCAACACGATCACCGAGGAACTCAACGCCGCGTTGGAGGGCAACGCGCCCGACGTGAAGGCGTTGCTGCGAAACACCGAGGAACTGGTGAAGGCGCTCGACGAGCAGTCCGGCGACATCACCACCGCGCTCGACCAGCTCAACCGGCTATCGTCCACCCTGAACGCCCAACGCGACAAGATCGCTGTGGCGGTCGAGGACCTCGGGCCGGGCCTGGAGGTGCTCGAACGGCAACGCGACCAGCTCGTCACCATGCTGAGCGCTCTCGACGGGCTGTCCGAGGTGGCCGTCGAGACCGTCAACGCCGGCCAGGAGGACCTGGTGGCCAACCTCGAAGCGCTCCTGCCGACACTGCGCAAGCTCGGCGAAGCCGGCGCCGACCTGCCCCACGCCCTGCAACTGCTGCTGACGTATCCGTTCACGGACGCGGCCGCCGAGGGCGTCAAGGGCGACTACCTGAACCTGTACATCGATCTCGATCTGGATCTGCAGGAGATCCTCGCCAACATCGGCCGCAGCAGGCAGAACCCGCTGCAGAACCTGCCGATCGTCGGCGACATCACCAACCCCCGCGAAACCGACCCCGACGACACGTCGTCTGTGCTGCCGTTGCCGGGCGACGGCGGAGGTGATGGAGGAGGCGACGCCGAGCCCGCCCCCGGCGGTGGGAACGGCCTCGGCGGAATTCTGGACTCCATGATCGGGGGTGAGCGCTGATGCTCGTCCGCAAGACCAAGATCCAGCTCGTCGCGTTCCTCGTCATCTCGGTCCTGGCGATCACGTACGCGCTCGTGCGGTTCACCGACGTCGAGAAGACGTTCGGCTCCGGTGGCTACACGGTCCACCTCCACATGTCCTCCTCCGGAGGCATCTTCACGGGCGCGGAGGTCACCTATCGCGGCTACAACATCGGCGAGGTCGGGCAGCTTCGCCTCACCGAGGACGGACTGGCGGCCGAATTGCTCATCGAACCCGACACCCCCCGGGTGCCTCGTGAGCTGGACGTGACCGTCGCCAACCGCTCGGCCGTGGGGGAGCAGTACGTCGACCTGCGTCCGGTCACCGACGAAGGCCCGTACCTCGCCGACGGCGATGTCATCGACGCGGAGAAGGTCACCACCCCGGTGCCCGCCGAGGACCTCATCAACGACCTGGACAGCCTCGCCGCCTCGGTACCGACCGAGTCGCTGCGCACGGTCGTCGACGAGTCCTACAAGGCGTTCCACGGCACCGGTGAGCACCTGCAGAAGCTCATGGACACCACCGGCGAGTTCACCCGGAGCGCCAAGGAGCACCTGCCGCAGACGGTGGAGCTGCTCGACAAGGGCAGCACGGTTCTGAGCACCCAGAACGACCTCTCCACGTACATGCGGTCGTTCAGCGAGGACCTGGCGGACCTGTCGCAGACCCTGAAGGACTCCGACGGCGATATCCGAGACCTGATCGACGTCGCACCGGACGCGGCGACGACGGTCAGCGGGGTGCTCGCCGAATCCGGACCCGGCCTCAGTAACCTGGTCGCCAACCTGCTGACCACCTCCAATGTGCTCGTCACCCGTCTCGACGGGGTGGAGCAGGCGTTGGTGAGCTACCCGCTGGTCGTGGCGGGCGCGTACAGCGTCACACCCGGCGACGGCACCGCTCACCTGGGGCTCGCGCTGAACCTGTTCGACCCGCCCGCGTGCACCAAGGGCTACCGGCCCCCGGACACCTACCGTCCCGGAAACGAGACGACGCCTCGCGAACCGTATGTCGACGCGTACTGTGCCGAGCCGCCAGGCAGCCCCATCGCCGTGCGTGGCTCGCAGAACGCGCCGTACCACGGTGTGCCGTCGGTGCCGACGCCCGCGCAGGTGGAGGCCAACAGCAACCGTGACTCCGAGCAGCTGGCGTATCTGCGGCGACTCGCGGTCGACCTCTCGAAGGAGGGTGGACTCGCGATCTCCAGCCTGCGTGAGCTCGTCGGGCTGTCGGACTGAAAGGAGCGCGAGGACCTACCTGTCCATACCGACCACACCCATCCGATCTGATCAGGAGCCCCATGAGTTCGGACGACCAGCGGCCGGAGCCGGACGACGCCAAGGCCCGTCCGGCCACCGATCCTGAGCCCGACACGGACACCGAGGCCGGTACAGCCACAGAAGACACCGAAGTCGAGGACGAACCGTCGGCAAGCGGTCGAGGTCGGAAAACGGATGACGACTCCGGCACGGGCGAGTCGGTGAACACCCGGCGCTCGGCCCGCTCGGGCCCACCGCGCCCACTGATGTTCGCCACGGCGGCACTCGCGTCGGCCGCGCTCGTCGTCGCCATCGTGTTCGGTGTCATGTGGCAGAGCGCGGCGAGCAGCGACGAGCTGGAGATCGCCCAGGCCCGCGACGAGGTCTCGGCCGCGGCGAACCGTGCTGCCGCGGTCTTCCTCGAATTCGACCACACCAGAAGTGACGAACTGCTCGCCGAGCGGAAGAAACTCTCGACCGACGCGATGAGCGCGGAGATCGACGAGACCGAGAAGGAATGGCGCGAGTCGATCGAGAAGGCCCAGCTCAAGACCGTCACCACTGTGCAGGACGTCGCGGTGGAGGAGCTCAACGTCCACGAGGGCAAGGCGCGGGCTCTGGCCGTGGTCCAGATCGAGGTCACCAACGCCCAGGGCAGTTTCGGCAACGTCGAGCGCCTGCAGCTGGAGCTGGAGCGCGATCAGCAGGGTGACGGATCGGACGAGGACCGGCAGTGGAAGGTGTCGGCCCTGGCGAATGTGCAGTACGGGGCGAGCGGCTAGCCGCCAGGCCCACCCGAACCGCACCACCGACCCGCAGAACGCAAGTAGGAGATCCCGATGCCATCCTCTCGCCGTCGCCTTCCCGGTGGCCAACGTCCGTCGCCGACCCGTCGACCGCGGGTCGCCGGGCTGCGCAAACCGTCACCGGTGCGGCGCCCCACCACCTCGGACGGGATCGAGGAGATCGCCGAGAGTGCGAAATCCGTGCCGGAGGAGTCACGGTCTGCGAGCC
This sequence comes from Actinomycetes bacterium, assembly GCA_021793175.1. Lineage (GTDB taxonomy): Bacteria > Actinomycetota > Actinomycetes > Mycobacteriales > Pseudonocardiaceae > Saccharomonospora. The sequence continues at coordinate 4,285 of JAJYTH010000069.1, read as the reverse complement.
CGGAGCCGGAACCCGAGACACCGGAGCGGCCCGACACCGCCGAGGCGGCCGAAGCGGAGGCCGGGACGAAAGTCGGGGGCGCCGACGACGTCGACCCCGTCCCGGAGGCCGTGGAGCCTTCGGGCGAGTCACCGAAGCGGCCGGAGACCGACACGGCGGGCACCGCCGACGAACGCTCGGACAGCGGAGGGGCCTCCGAACCGGATGAGCCGAGGAGCGAGGCCCCGGGTCGCCGGGCCGGTTACTCGCTGCTCGCGGCGCTGGTGGCCGCCACGCTCGTGCTGGCCGGCCTTGCGGTGTTCTTCAAGCTGAGGCACAGCGAGGCCTCGGAGTTGACCGCGAACGCGGCGCTGGTGGACGTCGCGACGACGGCCGAGGTCGAACAGGCCATGAGTGAGGCCGCCGAGCGATTGTTCTCGATCGACTACAACGACATGGCCAAGACGGAACAGGCCGCCGAACAGTTGCTGGGCAATGAGGAGGTCAGGAGCACCTATGACACCCTGATGGGCGAGTATCGGGATCAGGCGAGTGAGCAGAAGATCGTCGTGACCACCACGGCGGTCCGCAGCGCGGTGGTGCTCCTCGATGGTGATCGCGCCAGGGTCATGGTTTACGTTGATCAAACGGCGACCCGCGCGGGCGACGAGCAGACCGTGGGCGGGCCGGCGGCCATGTGGTTCGAGACCGAACTGAAGGACGGTGCCTGGAAGGTCGTGAACATGAACGTCTACGGCCCCGGTCAGTCGTCCGGTGCACAATCGGAGCCGTCGCCGAGCGGTTCAGCGCCGTTATCATCGCAGGCAGGAGAGCCGACGGAGGGTAACTGACACTGCGCCAACTGGTGGTTGTCCGGCAAAGAATGCTTGACTCAGAGTCCTCGGGGGTTCACGCTTACAGGCAACACGGCAACGTCTTGCGGGAGGCGGGCCGGGTACTAGAAGGAGAGGCGTACAGCGAGGCCGAACCCTTGATCGTCAGACGATCGAGTGAGTTCCCTCGACAGTCCTCCTATGTTGGGCTAGACTGCTTCTTTGCGCTGCCCACTTTCAGGCTGCCCTCTTGTGGTAGCTAGGATGGTCGGCAACACCGCACCCTTGACAGTCCGCGTTACGAGTTGCTAGCGCGGCTGATCAACCAGCTATGTCCCCGGAAGGACGCATCTTGGCAGTCTCTCCCGCGAACCAGGCCACTGCTGCGACCAACTCGAATCGACCGTCAACGGGTATTCCAGGAGCACCGAAGCGAGTCTCTTTCGGGGAGATTCGCGAGCCACTCGGAATCCCGAACCTGCTTGACGTGCAGATCCAGTCCTTCGAGTGGTTCACCGGCTCCGAGGCATGGTACGAACGCGCCGTCAACGAGGGTGAGGAGAACCCGGTCGGCGGTCTCGAGGAGGTCCTGAACGAGATCTCCCCGATCGAGGACTTCTCCGGATCGATGTCCCTGTCCTTCTCCGACCCGCGCTTCGACGAGGTCAAGGCCTCCGTCGAGGAGTGCAAGGACAAGGACATGACCTACGCGGCGCCGCTGTTCGTCACCGCCGAGTTCGTCAACAACAACACCGGCGAGATCAAGAGCCAGACGGTCTTCATGGGCGACTTCCCCGTGATGACCGACAAGGGCACCTTCATCATCAATGGCACCGAACGGGTGGTGGTGTCCCAGCTCGTCCGCTCGCCGGGTGTGTACTTCGACCAGGCGATCGACAAGTCCACGGACAAGGACGTCTTCAGCGTCAAGATCATCCCGAGTCGCGGTGCCTGGCTGGAGTTTGACGTCGACAAGCGCGACACCGTCGGCGTCCGTATCGACCGCAAGCGTCGCCAGCCGGTCACGGTCCTGCTGAAGGCGCTCGGCTGGACCACCGAGCAGATCCGTGAGCGGTTCTCCTTCTCCGAGACGCTGCTCGCGACCCTGGAGAAGGACCACACCACCAGCCAGGACGAGGCGCTGCTCGACATTCACCGCAAGCTGCGGCCGGGTGAGCCTCCGACGAAGGAGAGCGCCCAGGCGCTGGTCGAGAACCTGTTCTTTAAGGAGAAGCGGTACGACCTCGCCAAGGTCGGTCGGTACAAGGTCAACAAGAAGCTTGGCCTGAACATCCCGTACGACACCGGCACGCTCACCGAAGAGGACATCGTCGCCACCATCGAGTACCTGGTCCGCCTCCACGCGGGCGAGGAGACGATGCAGGTCGGCGATGTCGAGGTGCCGGTCGAGGTCGACGACATCGACCACTTCGGCAACCGCCGCATCCGCACCGTCGGCGAGCTGATCCAGAACCAGATCCGGGTCGGCCTCTCCCGCATGGAGCGGGTGGTCCGCGAGCGGATGACCACGCAGGACGTCGAGGCCATCACGCCGCAGACGCTGATCAACATCCGCCCGGTCGTAGCGGCGATCAGGGAGTTCTTCGGAACCTCCCAGCTGTCGCAGTTCATGGACCAGAACAACCCGCTGTCGGGGCTGACCCACAAGCGCCGCCTCAACGCGTTGGGGCCCGGCGGTCTGTCCCGTGAGCGTGCCGGTATGGACGTTCGCGACGTGCACCCCAGCCACTACGGCCGGATGTGCCCGATCGAGACGCCGGAAGGCCCGAACATCGGTCTGATCGGCTCGCTGGCTTCGCACGCCAGGGTCAACCCGTTCGGGTTCATCGAGACCCCGTACCGGAAGGTCGTCGACGGCAAGGTCACCGACGAGGTGCACTTCCTGACCGCCGACGAGGAGGACCGCTACGTCAAGGCGCAGGCCAACGCGCCGGTGAACGAGGACGGTCACTTCGTCGAGGAGCAGGTCCTCGGACGCCGGAAGGGCGGCGAGGTCGAGCTGTTCGACCCGATGGAAATCGACTACATGGACGTTTCGCCGCGACAGATGGTGTCCGTGGCGACGGCCATGATTCCGTTCCTCGAGCACGACGACGCCAACCGTGCCCTGATGGGTGCGAACATGCAGCGTCAGGCCGTTCCGCTGCTGCGGAGCGAGTCGCCGCTGGTGGGCACGGGCGTGGAGCTTCCGGCCGCCGTCGACGCCGGTGACGTCGTCGTCGCCGAGGAAGCGGGTGTGGTCGAGGAGCTGTCCGCCGACATGATCACGATCATGCAGGACGACGGCACCCGCCGCGGCTACGGTCTGTACAAGTTCCGTCGCACCAACGCGGGCACCTGCTTCAACCACCGCCCCATCGTCGACGAGGGCGACCGGGTGGAGAAGGGGCAGGTCATCGCCGACGGGCCGTCGACCGAGAACGGTGAGATGGCGCTTGGCAAGAACCTCCTCGTGGCGGTCATGCCTTGGGAGGGCCACAACTACGAGGACGCCATCGTCATCTCGCAGCGACTCGTGCAGGACGACGTGCTCACGTCGATCCACATCGAGGAGCACGAGATCGACGCCCGCGACACCAAGCTCGGTGCCGAGGAGATCACCCGGGACATCCCGAACGTCTCCGAGGACGTCCTGGCCGACCTCGACGAGCGCGGCATCGTGCGCATCGGTGCCGAGGTCCGGGACGGCGACATCCTGGTCGGGAAGGTCACGCCCAAGGGCGAGACCGAGCTGACCCCGGAAGAGCGCCTGCTCCGCGCCATCTTCGGCGAGAAGGCCCGCGAGGTTCGGGACACGTCGCTGAAGGTGCCGCACGGCGAGACGGGCAAGGTCATCGGCGTCCGCGTGTTCTCCCGCGAGGAGGACGACGAGCTGCCCCCGGGCGTCAACGAGCTCGTCCGCGTCTACGTCGCGAAGAAGTCCAAGGTGCAGGACGGTGACAAGCTCGCCGGCCGGCACGGCAACAAGGGCGTCATCGGCAAGATCCTGCCGGTGGAGGACATGCCGTTCCTCCCGGACGGCACGCCCGTCGACGTCGTGCTGAACACCCACGGTGTGCCTCGCCGGATGAACATCGGGCAGATCATGGAGCTGCACCTCGGCTGGCTGGCCTCCCAGGGCTGGAAGGTCGAAGGCAACCCCGAGTGGGCCAAGAACCTCACCGAGGAGCTCATGGACGTGGAGCCCGGCACGAACACCGCGACGCCGGTGTTCGACGGTGCCCGCGAGGAGGAGATCACGGGTCTGCTCGGCTGCACCAAGCCGAACCGCGACGGCGAGCGCCTGGTCGGTCCGGACGGCAAGGCCACGCTGCTCGACGGCCGTACCGGCGAGCCGTTCCCGTACCCCGTGGCCGTCGGCTACATGTACATCCTGAAGCTGCACCACATGGTGGACGAGAAGATCCACGCTCGCTCCACCGGTCCGTACTCGATGATCACGCAGCAGCCTC
>JAJYTH010000068.1 GCA_021793175.1 Actinomycetes bacterium | reverse complement strand
GACACGGCTGCGTGGGCTGCGGACACGGCTGCGTGGGCTGCGGACACGGCTGCGTGGGCTGCGGACACGGCTGCGTGGGCTGCGGACACGGCTGCGTGGGCTGCGGGAATTCACCTCTTGAGTTATACAGTTGTTATCTATTGCTTTCGGTGGGAATTCCGGAGTTTCGGCCGTGGCATGAGAGGTGAAAAAACTGTGACGACGAGGGGCACGGTAGCTGTGCTCGACGTGGGATGTTTCAGTGCGCGACTGCTGGCGGTGGACCGCGACGGTTCGATTCTGGAGCCGGTGTTGAGCCATAAAACGCGGCTTCGTCTGGACCGGGCTCTCGACGCTACGGGGCGTTTGCGGGACGAGGGCGTGGACTCCGTCGTTTCCGCCGTACGCACGGCTGACGAGATCGCGCGGCAGCACGGTATCCACGACATTTTCTGTTTGGCCACCTCGTCGATTCGCGACGCCCGCAACAGTGCCGAGGTCGTCGACCACGTCGAGTCCCATACGGGACGGAGGCTGCAATTCCTCAGCGGGGCGGAAGAAGCCCGCCTATCCTACCGGGCGGTGCGTTCCTGGTTCGGTGTGGGAGTGGGCCCACTGTCCGTTCTCGACATCGGAGGGGGAACGCTGGAACTGGCCGCCGGGCACGGAATTCACGCCGACTTCGCCCGGTCGTTGCCGTTGGGTGCCCGTGAGGTGATGCGGACGTGGCGGCTCGACACCGACCGTCCCTCCGAGCACGCCATCGCGACGCTGCGCACCCACGCGATCGAACAGATCCGAACGGCCTTGGGGCCGGACGAGGAGCGGCTGAAGGGCTTTCGGACGGTGGGGTGTTCGAAGATGCTGCGCCAGCTCGCCGTCCTGGCCGGACGTCGCCGCAAGGGGTCCCGCAAGACCAGGGAGCTGCATGTCGAGGACGTCCGGCGCTGGATTCCCAGGCTGGCGCAGCTGCCCGCGTCGCGTCGTGCCGAGCTGCCCGGCATCTCCCGGCCGCGTGCCCGACAGGCGTTGGCCGGGGCCGTCGTCGCCGAGGCCCTGCTGACAGTGTTCGACGGTCCCGCGGTGATCTGCCCCTGGTCCACCACCCACGGATTGCTGCTGTCGTTGCTGCAGGAGCCCGACGAGCTACGGGAACGACCCGACCGGGAGGCGACGGCCGCTTGACGCCGGCGAGTTGAGAAGGAGAGCGATCACGATGTGCCGTGACGACCACGGTTCGGACCGTCCGTCCGAACCCGAGCCGCAGGACCACTCGGACACGGAAGCGGATCGTCCGAAGAAACGGTCGGGTCTCGGGCGCCTACCGACTCGCGATGTGCCCGAGCCACCGAACCGGGACGAGATACGCCCTGACGACGATGTCACGCCGGATGCGGGCACCATCGAACCGCCGGACTGAGGACACCACGCTACCGGCGATACGACACCGAGGTGGCCGGGGGAGCGACCCAGGGTTCCTGCTGGAGGGGCTCGGGAGTTCGCCGTCGTATCGGAGCGCGGCCGGCCGGCTGAGACGGACGTTCGAGCTTTTCGGGCGGTGGAATCGGCATGATGGTGGGTTCCTCGGTCACTGTCACCTCACGACCGTAGTGTGTGACCGTCAGCGGCTTGCCGCGCACGAGCCGGTAGACGGCGGAATCGCGCTCGATCTCCACACAGAACTGTGAGCCGCGGAAGCACATGCGAAACGCGATACGTCGCGGAATCGGCGGCAGCTGTGGTCGGAAGCTCAACTCGCCCGAGTGGTCGCGCATTCCCCCGAAGCCGGCCACGATCGCGATCCACGCTCCCGCCGACGCGGCCATGTGCAGTCCGTTTCGGACGTTGTTATGGAGATCGCGCAGGTCGGTGAGCGCCGTCTCGGCGAAGTAGTCGTACGCCAGCTCCAGGTGCCCGCATTCGGCCGCCAACACCGCCTGTGTCGTGGCGGACAGCGACGAGTCGCGCACCGTCAACGCCTCGTAGTAGGCGAAGTTGCGTCGTTTCTGTTCCAACGAGAAGACATCACCGCGCAGGTGCATGGCGAGCACGAGGTCCGCCTGCTTGATGACCTGTTTTCGGTAGATGTCGAAGTACGGATAGTTGAGCAGCAACGGGTAGTGGTCCGGGGGCGTGTTCTCGAAGTCCCATGCGGCGTGTTCGGTGAAGCGCTCGAACTGCGGATGCACCCTCAGCAGCTCGTCGTAGGGCACTCGCATCTTTCGCGCGGCTTCCCGCCAGCCGGCGACCTCGATGTGGTCGACTCCGAGCGCTTCGGCGATATCGGGATGCCGTTCGCACGAATCGGCGGCAGCACGGAGGTTCCGCTGTGCCATCAGGTTGGTGTAGATGTTGTTGTCCACCACGGCGCTGTACTCGTCGGGCCCGGTGACACCGTCGATGCGGAACCCGCCGTGTGGATCGTGGTGGCCGAGCGAGGCCCACAGCCGTGCCGTCTCGGTGAGCAGCTCGGTTCCACACTCCCGTTCGAATTCGATGTCGTGCGTGGCACCCACATAGCGGATGATGGCGTCGGCGATGTCGGCGTTGACGTGGAAAGCCGCCGTGCCCGCCGGCCAGTACGCGGAGCATTCGGCGCCGTTGATGGAACGCCATGGGAACGCGGCGCCTCGCAGCCCGAGTTGTTGTGCCCGCTCCTTCGCCTTGTCCAAAGTGGTGTGTCTCCAGCGGAGGGCGTCCCTGGCGGCGTCGGGCAGCGTGTAGGTGAGCAGCTGCAGCACGAACGTCTCGGTGTCCCAGAAGGCGTGGCCGTCGTAGCCGGGTCCGGTGAGCCCTTTGCCCGGGATGGCCCGGCTCTCGCCACGGGCCCCGGCCTGCAGGACGTGGAACAGAGCGAACCGGACGGCTTGCTGTAGTTCGGGATCACCGTCGATCTCGATGTCGGCGCTGGCCCAGAACTGATCGAGGAACTGTCGTTGCTCGGCGAGCAGGCCGTCCCAGCCCGTCTGCAACGCACCCGCCAACGCCGCGTCCACCTGGGAACGCAACGCGGGGATCGACCGCTGGGCCGACCACCCGTAGGCGAGGAACTTGGTCAGTTGCAGTTTCTCCCCTAACGGCACGTCCAACGCGATGGTCAGCCGGGCGAGATCCTCCTCCACCGAGATCTCGGTGTGTAGGTTCTCGATGTCGGTGTGCAGGTTGTCGCCGGTGCCGATCTGGTGTTCCATGGCCGCGGCCATCCGAAGTCCGGAACGTTTGGTGCGGTGGACGAGGACGGCGCGGTAGCCCTCGGCCTTGGCGTATTCGTTGAGCAGGGGCGCCTCCAAGGCGGCCGCCACACGAGGATCACCGGTGTCCGGTTCGATGGGCTCGTTGGCCAGGAGGTCCGACTGTGCGACGAGTTGAATCCCGTCGTCGAGCGGTTCGACCTCGTAGCGGATGGCGGCCACAGCTCGTTGGGTGAACGACACCAGTCGTTCGGTGCGGACCCGTACGCGACGGCCCGTGGGTGAGGTCCACTCGGTCTCTCGCCGCAGGGTGCCGGAGCGGAAGTCGAGGACCCGGAAGTGGCTCGTGGCGTAGCCGTAGCGCATGTCGAGAGGTTCGTCCTCGACCAGCAGCCGGATGATCTTGCCGTCGGTCACGTTGACGATGGTCTGACCCGCCTCCGGGTAGCCGTAGGCGCTTTCGGCATAGGGCAGTTCGTGTTCCTCGTAGAAACCGTTGAGGTAGGTTCCGGGCACGCCTCGCGGTTCGCTCTCCTCCAATGTTCCCCGCATACCGATATGCCCGTTGGACAGCGCGAACGTCGACTCGGTGCGTTGGAGCTGGTCGATGTCCAAGCCTTGCCAGCGCACCTCCCAAGGCGAGCCCGCGTAGCCCCTTTCCGTTCCGGACACACTGCCGGTCACGTCTGTGCCTCCAACAAGTCGGCGAGATCGTTGACGACGATGTCGGCTCCCTGCTCCCGCAGCGCCCTCTCCTGGTCGGCGTGTCCGTCCGGGTCGGCCCGGTTGACACCGATCACGTACCCGAAGCCACCGTCCCGTCCGGCCCGAACTCCGGCCTGGGCGTCCTCGAACACGGCCGTGGTGGACGGGCTCACGCCCAGTTCGGCCGCACACGCGAGGAACGAGTCCGGGGCGGGTTTGCCCCGCAGTCCCTTGCGTTCGATGACGATGCCGTCGACGCGGGCCTGCACGTAGCCGGACAGATTCGCCGCCTTCAGTACACGTTCTCCATTGGCCGACGACGTGACGACACCGATGGCGAGTCCACGGTCACGGACGGCGTCGAGATAACGCACAGAGCCGGGGTAGGGCTCCACGCCTTCCTCGGTGAGCACGCGCAGCAGGAGTTGGTTCTTCCGATTACCGACCCCGTGCACGGTCTCGGCGTCGACGTCGTCGTGCTCGCCGCCCTCCGGCAGTTTGATTCCTCGTGAGGAAAGGAAGGCACGTACGCCGTCGAGTCGGGATCGGCCGTCGACGTAGGTGGCGTAGTCCCGTTCGGTGAACGGGGGTGAGTCCGGGGCACGCCGGCTCAGGAGTTCGTCGAAGGTGTGCTTCCAGGCGCGCCGATGGACATCGGCGGTGCTGGTGAGCACGCCGTCGAGGTCGAAAAGGCAGGCGGTCACTGCTTCGGGCAACCCGATCATGCCTTTCACGCTAGCGGTCGAATGGCTACCCAGCAGGGCGGAACACCTGTACAGCTGACAGGTGATCAGCTGGATGTGGACATTGGGCAGGATGTCGGGCAAGGCAGAGCCCCACCGTCGTTCCGTACGTCGTGCTGCTTCGTTCGGTGTGTCGTCCGGCGTTCGTCAGACCGTGGGCGAGTTCACGCAGTCCGGCCACGCCGGTACACCGTCACGTCGCGGGTTTGAGCGGGTCGTGCCCGATGGACATGAGGCGATGCCGCCAGTGGGCCTCGCCCGCGGTGGATTCCAGATCGTCGCGCCGTTGGCCGTACACACGGTCGATGACGCGCCGCATCACGTTGAAGTCGTCGTCGCCGAGGTCGGTCTTGCGTTTGCCGAGGATCTCCAGCACCCGCTGCCCGAGATGGGATCCGGCCTGGTCGGGGTACTCCTCGTCCTCCGGTGTGGCCGACTGCGTCCGCAACCATTCGGACAGCTCTCGCGACGTCATGTTGACGACCCGGTGGAATTCCTCCCACAGTTCCTCGTCCCTGGAGTCCATGCCGACCTCCTTTACGTGGTGTTTCTTCTTCTAAAGAACGCGTGTGGCCTGCGGTTTTCAGCCCGGCGTGGTCTCTCCGCCGAGCGCGGCCAGGACCTCGCCGGTGTAGTAGGACGACAGCTGGTTCGCGGCGAGGAAGACGTAGGACGGTGCGAGTTCGTCGGGATGGGCGGCGCGGCCCATGGGTGCCTGTTGCCCGAACGTCGCGACGTGTTCCTCGGGCATCGTCGCCGGGATGAGCGGAGTCCACACGGGTCCAGGAGCGACACAGTTGACCCGGATGCCCCGGGGTACCAGGGACTGCGCCATCGCGAACGTCCACGAATGCACGGCGCCCTTGGTGGCTGTGTAGTCGATGAGTTTCTTGTTGCCCCGTAGGCCGTTCACCGAGCCACTGTTGATGATCGCGCCGCCTTCGGGCAGGTGTGGCAGCGCCGCCGCCGTGACCCGGAAGTAGGAGTGGATGTTCACGTCGAACGTGTGGGTCCACTGTTCGTCGGTGAGGTCGTCGAACGAGTCGAGTTCCAGCTGTGTGGCCACGTTGTTCACGAGCAGGTCGAGACCGCCGAACTCGCGGACCGTGTCGGCGACGACTCGTTCGCACTGCTCTTTGCCGGCCAGGTCCCCGGGCAACAGCAGGCACCGGCGACCCTGCTTCCGTACGAGTTCAGCGGTGTGCTCGGCGTCGTCGTGTTCGGTGAGGTAGGCGATGGCGACGTCGGCGCCCTCCTTGGCGAACGCGACGGCGACGGCACGCCCGATACCGGAGTCGCCGCCCGTGATGAGTGCCTTGCGGTCGAGGAGCAGGTCACGTCCGACGTAGTCTCGCATCTCGTCGCGCGGCTGTGGTTGCATACGCCCGGTTTCCCCGGGAGGTCGCTGGCTCTGCTGTGGTTGATTCACGATCACTCCTCACCAAGGGGCGTCAGCAGTACGGCATCGTTTTTGATCGGCACATCGCGCACACGCACACCGGTGGCGTGATAGACCGCGTTGGCGATGGCGGCCGCCGTGCCGACGATGCCGATCTCGCCGATTCCCTTACTGCCCATGGGATTGACGTACGGGTCGTCCTCGGTGATCCAGTGCGCCTCCACCGAGGGCACGTCCGCGCACGTCGGGATGTGGTACTCGGCCAGATCGTGGTTGACGACGAAGCCGAGACGCTCGTCGAGGACACTCGTCTCGTGCAGGGCCATCGACAGGCCCATCGTCATGCCCCCGACGAGTTGTGACCGTGCCGTGCGCGGGTTGAGCACGCGCCCGACGGCGAACACACCGAGCAGTCGGGGCACACGGATCTCTCCGGTGTCCATGTTGACCCGAACCTCGGCGAACTGGGCGCCGTAGGCGTGCATGGCGAAACGGTCGGCGTGCCCGTCGTCGCTCGCGGCGGCGGTGTACTCGTCTCCGACGTCCGGATCGTCGCCGTACTTCTCGCGGAACCGGTGTGCAGTCTCCACGATCGCCGACCCCCAGTTGGTGGTGCCCGACGAGCCACCGGCCACGGTGGCCATCGGCAGGTCGGTGTCGCCGATGCGCATGCCGATGTCCGAAAAGGAGACATCGAGTGCGTCGGCCGCGATCTGCGTCAACACCGTCCAGGCGCCGGTGCCCAAGTCGGCCGCACCGATCGACACCTCGTAGCGGCCGTCGCCGTGATAGCTCACCGACGCCGCCGAAGCGCCGGGCTTCCGCAACACCGGGTAGGTGGAGCCGGCGACCCCGGTGCCCACCCACCAGTCACCGTCCCTCCTCGACCGTGCCAGCGGCGGCCGTGCGTGCCAGCCGAACCGTTGCGCACCGTCGCGCAGACAGGCCACGAAGTTCCGGCTCGAGTACGGCTTGCCGGTGTCGGGGTCGGACTCGGGCTCATTCCGGATACGCAACTCGATCGGGTCCACACCGCACGCCTCGGCGAGCTCGTCCATCGCCACCTCGGGCGCGAACATGCCAGGGCATTCGCCGGGAGCGCGCATCCAAGAAGGTACGGCCACGTCGAGTGCTGCCAGACGATGAGTCGTGCGCCGGTTCTGTGCGGCGTACATGGTGCGTGTCGGCATTCCGGTCTGCTCGGCGAACTCCTTGTACCGTGCGGTGAGTTCGACGATGTCGTTGCTGATGCCGGTGAGAGTGCCGTCGACGCCGGCCGACAGCCGTATGCGTTGGATGGTGGGCGTGCGGTAGCCGACGAACGAGAACATCTGCTGCCGGGTGACGGCGAACTTGACGGGACGTCCCTTGAGACGCTGTGCCGCGAGTACCGCGAGGATCACGTGCGCGTGAGGTGTGCCCTTGGATCCGAAGCCACCGCCGACGTACGGCGATACCACGCGCACGCGACCGGGGTCGAGGTCGAACATCGCGGCCACGGCCTCGCCCATCGTGTGCACGCCCTGGGTCGAGTCGTACAGCGTGAGTGTGGGTTCGTCGGTGTCGCCGTGCCACACCGCCACCGTGGTGTGCGGTTCCATGGGGTTGTTGTGGGTCATCGCCGTGGTGTAGGTGGCCTCCACCGCTCTGGCCGCGCCCTCGAACGCGGTGTCCGGGTCCCCGGTGAGAGAGTCGGTGGGATAACTCGGGTTCACCGATTCGGGTTTGTAGAGATCGTCGCGGTTGGCGGACAGGGCCACGTCGTGTGGGCTTGTCTTGTAATGCACTCGTACGAGGCTGGCGGCCTGCCGGGCGACCTCGGGGGTTTCGGCGACGACGGCCGCCACGAACTGTCCTCGGAACCACACCTCGTCGGACTGCAACACCTCCAGCTCGGCGTCGTATCCACGGCGTAGCCGTGGCGCGTTGAACGGCGTCAACACGGTCAGCACTCCGTCGAGCGCGGTGGCGGCTCTCGCATCGATCTCCGTCACGCGGCCACGTGCGACGGTGGACTGCACGGGATGCAGATACGAGGGTTGGGATACCGGTTGCTCGTAGGCGTACGGCGCGGTTCCGGTGACCTTCGCCCATCCGTCCACGCGCTCGTGGTCGGCTCCGAGTGCGCGGGCACGTAGCGACTGGCTCACGGGGTGTCCCCCTCCATCTCCTCCGCCAGGTCCCGGAGAGCGGCGACGAGCATCGCGCGTGCCATCGGAACCTTGAACGCGTTGTCCCGCAATGGCTGCGCATCGGCGAGCTCCGCGTCGGCCGCCTCCTCGAATTTCTCCGGCGTCGCCTCCGCCTCACGCAGCGTGCGCTCGGCCGACGTCGCCCGCCAGGGTTTGTGTGCCAGCCCGCCGAACGCGATCCGCACGTCCCGCACCACCCCGTCGGTCACATCGAGAGCTGCGGCCACGGACACCAACGCGAACGCGTAGGACGCCCGGTCCCGGGCTTTGCGGTAGTGCGACCGGGTGGCGAACGGCAACGGGGGAAGATCCACGGCGGTGATGAGTTCGCCGTGTTCGAGCACGGTGTCCCGCTCGGGGTGTTCGCCGGGGAGCCGGTGCAACTCGGCCGCGGGCACCGTTCGCTCACCGTCTGCGGTGCGGACACGGACCACGGCGTCCAGCGCGGCCAACGCCACGGCCATGTCGGACGGGTGCACCGCGACACAGTGGGAGGACGCGCCGAGCACCGCGTGGTAACGCGTGTAGCCGTCGAGGGCCGAACACCCTTCGCCGGGCGAACGCTTGTTGCAGGGTGTGGTGACGTCCTGGAAGTAGACACAGCGTGTGCGTTGCAACAGGTTGCCACCCACCGTGGCGAGATTGCGCAACTGCCCCGAGGCGCCCTGCAGCAACGCCTGCGACAGCATCGGGTAGCGGCTACGCACCAGATGGTGAGCGGCGACGTCGCTGTTGCGGGCACCCGCGCCGATGCGTACACCGCCGTCGGGCAGTTCCTCCACGGCGCCGAGCGGCAACCCGGTGATGTCGACGAGCGTCTCCGGCGTGGCGATCCCCAACTTCATGTGGTCCACGAGGTTGGTCCCGCCCGCGAGATAGGCGGCCTTGCCGTTACCCGTCACCGTGCTCACGGCGGTTTCGGCGTCGGTGGCCTTGGAGTAGTCGAACGGAATCATGATGTCGCGCCCCGCTGCTCTCGTGTTCGGACCAGTCCTCTGGCCTCCGCGACCGATTCCACGGCCGCCACGATGCCCTGGTACGCCCCGCAGCGGCACAGGTTCCCGCTGATGCGTTCCCGGATCTCCTCGGCGTCGAGCACGGGCTCGACCGAGTTGGGGGGTGTCACCGCGCTCGGCCAACCCGACGCGGCCTCGTCCAACAGACCGGCCGCGGAACAGATCTGGCCGGGTGTGCAGTAACCGCACTGGAATCCGTCGTGGTCGAGAAACGCGCGGTGCAGCGGATGAGGATCATCGTCGTCCAGCAGCCCCTGACTGGTGGTGATGGTGGAACCGTCGGCCGCGACGGCGAAAGTCAGGCACGTCGTGACCCTGCGCCCGTTCTGCAGCACAGTGCACGACCCGCATTGACCGTGGTCGCATCCCTTCTTGGCGGAGGTGATCCCCAGTCTGTCGCGCATCGCATCGAGCAACGTGACGCGGGTGTCGACGGATATGTCGTGGTGCCGACCGTCCACGATGAGCGTGATCTCGGTTTCCATGCCGTCCCGTCCGAATCGTCGCGCATCTCCGGCGCGTGCAACGTCGGCAGCGGCTTACCACGGTGGTGGTGACGTCAAACGATTCGGCTCGGTGCCCACCCGTCGGAACGGCCTCGGACAGCGGACGGTGTCTCATTCGGTGAGCCGGCTGCGCAGGAACTCCAGCGTCCGAGCGAGCAACCGGGACACGTGCATCTGAGAGATGCCCACGCGTTCGGCGATCTGGGTCTGCGTCATGTTGCCGAAGAACCGCAGGATCAGTACTCGCCGTTCCCGTTCGGGCAGGCTCGCCAGCAGTGGTTGTAATGATTCGTGGTACTCGACGTGCTCCAGCTCCACGTCGTCGTGGCCGACGGTGTCGGCCAGTGGCAGCGTGCCTTCGTCGTTGTAGGCGGCGTCCATCGAGACCGACTGGTAGGCGTTGCCCGCGAGCAACCCGTCCCATACGTCCTCGGGGGTGAGGCCGAGTTCGGCGGCCAGCTCGCTCGGCGTCGGCGCTCTGCCGAGGCGCTGGGCGAGTTTGCTGCTGGCCTGGCTCAACGACAGATGTAGTTCCTTCAAACGACGGGGCACTCGCACGGCCCAACTGGAGTCGCGGAAGTGACGACGGACTTCGCCCATGATCGTGGGTACGGCGAAGGCGACGAACTCGGTTCCGCGCGAGGCGTCGAACCGGTCTATGGCGTTGAGCAATCCCAGTCTGGCGACCTGCACGAGGTCGTCGCGTGGCTCACCGCGGCCGACGAAACGTCGGGCGATGTGCTCGGCAAGCGGGAGGCAGCGGGTAATGATCTCCTCACGCAGGGTCTTACGCCGGGGGTCGTCCGGGTCGAGAGCGGCCAGTGCGTTGAACAGGGGAGACAGATCCTCGTAACCTGCTGAGCCTCCTGCTTGCTTGCGCTTCTCTACGCGGGATTGCTCGTCAGGGGTCACGGGACCGTGGCTACCCCGGCCATTACGGGGCCACACCCCCGTAGCGGCTGGTCGGGCGAGGGGTATTGACAACGGAAACGATGGGTCGAAGCGGTGTCGATCTTCGCGGTGAGTGACGTCCTTCCCAGGTGGAGCCGCAGCCTTGCCACCCGTTCGTGCGGTCTTGGGTGTGGGCTCCGGAGGCGGGTGGTGTGTCGCACCGCCGGGCTAGAACGACCGACCGCATGAGGGTCCCTCTTTTATTCCGTTCCGGGTGTTTTGTCGAGCACAGTTACTGACTGTGTTCGAAAACGTTGTGCTTGCGATATCAAATCCGACGGGCGTACTGTCTGGAGCAGTGGTTGTGACCCAGCCGTAGCGGGGAGAACCGTGCGGACGGAAGGTGGCGACCGAATGGCTTGCACACAGGATGCCCTCGACATACGAGTTGACAAGCCCGCCATCGGGTTGGTTGTCGTCAAGGTCGCCGGCGAGATCGACATTCTCGGAGCACCGGCGCTGCAGCAGCGTGTCGACGAACGGCTTCCCGAAGCATGTGCCTTTGTCCTCGACCTGAGCGGAGCCACTTTCTTCGGGGCGGCGGGTCTCTCGGTGCTGGTGCACACCTCCGTTCTCGCGGAACGGCTTCACGTGAATTGGGCCCTCGTGTGCCCCTCTTCCGTGTCGCGGCTGCTACGGATCACCGAACTCGATCGCGATTTGCTGGTGTGCTCGGAGTTCTCCGAGGCGATTGTCGCGGCCACGGCGGTCGCCCCCGCGCTGTCCTGACGCTGCTCGTTCCCGTGTCGGGTCGGAGTGTTCACGGTCAACGCGCATGGCGTGAACGGTATGTGCGCATCTTTTGCCGTGCGCCGCAGAGATCCATACTGCACCAGACGCTGTTCTGCGCGGGGGAACGGTCGTAGAAAACCCAGCGGCAGTCCTGGTTGCGGCAGACTTTGAGCCTGTCGAGCTCTCCCGTGAGACCACTGGTGAAGACCAGCGCGAGACACTCGCCGAGATAGGTGTCGAACGGTGCGGTCCTCTTGGGGGGCAGAACGGGCTCCCCGTTCTCCGACCACCGTGGCGATGCGAGCAGGATCTTGGCGAGTTTGTTCAGTTCGGACGCTCGTTCCTGTCCGGCGAGGTGATTCCGCACCGTCTCGCGCAGTTTGAGCAGAAGTTCGTGTTCCTTGCGACTGAGGTCGTCGACCTCTACGCCGTTGGCGCGCAACCACGCCGTGGCACTGGTGGTCGTGATCAACGCGTCCTCGGTGTAGAGGAGGCGCGCCGAGTTGCAGAGCTGTTCCAGCTTCCTCAGCTCCCCCGGAGCTTCGGTCCTTGAGAACGGCATGATCATGATGTTACTGCCTGAGGGGTTTATCCGGTAACTCGAAGACCGGCGCCGGAGGAGCGTGTCCACGGAGAGTCGCAGGAGTGTTTCAAGGCCGGATGGGCTGATAGAGAAGGCGGTTCCACAGCGACGGCCAGGGGAGGATTCCTGCGGAAGAGACGTCGGCGGGTCGAGGTCCTGTTGCGCGAGGACTTCCCGACCGCCCCGCGGTCTTGCCGCCGGATTTCGTCCTGACCGGACACACGGTCAGTCGCGTGGAGTGACGAATGTGCCCTTGGACTTCAGCGTCTGCACCAGTCCTCGTTCGCGCAGGATCTTCGTAGCCTTGCGGACGGTGTCGAGGGCGACGCCGTATTCCTCGGACAGTGCCCGTTCACCGGGGATGCGACTCCCCGCCGGCCATTCGCCCTGCTCGATGAGGCCGGCGAGATGATCGGCCAGTAGTGCATACTCGTATCCGGTTTTGTTGTCCGGGTTGTATTTCCTACGTTCGGGACCGTTCATAACAGCACGATAGAACTGTGCCGCGCTGCGCTCACGTGTGGGCCGCGGCGCAGCGCGGCGCCGATAGCTCTTCTAGGTACGGGGAGAGCCGCGTTGCTCGGGAATCGGGTTGACGGTGATCTCCTTGGTGACTTCGAGCAGCCTTGTCGCGGCCTTGCCGGCATCGGTCGGGGAGAACCGTGCCGCGGGCGCGCTGATGCCGATCGCCACCGGTAGGCGTGTCCCCGTCAGCGGAGCGGCGACGCATCGGCCGTCGCCGTCGTCGCTGGTCGCGTAGCCCAGTCGCTGGACGTCGTCGATATCCGTGAGATAGGAGTTGAGGTCGGGCTCCCTTCCGTATCCGGCCGTCGACGGCGCCACCAGCTCGCGCACGCGTTCCTCGGCGAGGCGGGAGGCGATGGCATGTCCCAAAGCGGTGGCGTGCAGTGGTTCACGGAAGCCTCGCGCGGAGGCGAAACGTACCCTCTGTTTGCTCTCCACCACATCGAGATAAACGACGTGGTCGCCGTCCAGGATGGCCAGATTGACCGTTTCGCCGAATTCGTCGCGAATTTTCTCCAGCCACGGTCGGGCTCGTTCGCGCAGCACTTCCAGATGTCGCGACTGCATACCCACGAACCCCAGGCCGAGTCGGTAGAGGCCGGTTCCGGCATCTCGTTCGACGTAGCGGTGCGCTTCCAGGGTCCACAGGTACCGAAAAGCCGATGACTTCGGTAGCTCGGTTTCTTGGGCGACGTCGATGAGGGAGACGCCTTCGACGGATTCCTGTAGCAGGTTGAGGATTGAACAGACTCGTTCAACCGCGCGAACGGTGTAGTTGCGTTCCTCCCCTTTGGTTGCGGTATCCGCGTCGTTGTGGGGGGCTTGTTCGTGTCGCCCTGGCACACCTGCTCCCTGTGGAATACGGATGACGTGTTTCAAAACTCTAGCGGCCGTGAAGTGCTGTAGCAGGGGGCCAGGAAACCATCGTTCACCTTGCCTTGCGTGGTGCGGGTCGCCATTTAAAAAGGGCTTTAACGGCATTGGATGTGCTGGCTTTGGTTATCCGTGTAACGAATCGCCTTGTATAGCGATATTGATTTCGGAGTGGACTCTGTTTCGTTGGTTGTGGACGGTTCGGCTATGCGTCGCGAATTATTGCGTTCAGAATAGCCCGTTTGGTGGTAGCAGTCTTCGGGATCGTGCAGGAAGCTGGTGTGGTGTCGATCGTGGTGCGGTCGCGCAGCTGGGGGTTTTCGGTTTGTATCCGCCTGCTGCGACTGTCGGTGCCACGACGAGGCGGAAAACCGTTCCCGAACCTCGCTGACGATGTCCATGCCAATTCATGAGTCCGCGCCACGGGCGGGTATGCCCGCCGCGCCCCGAGATGTGCGTTCGACCCCGGTCGATGCTTCGAGGTCCGACGTGTTCCACGATTCCATTTCCGAACAATCCGGCGAGCCGGTCTGGGAGCTCGTTCGCCGGGTCCGCAAACTGCGTGGGCTGACCCAGTATCAGCTCGCCGACAGGCTTGCCGAGCTGTCGCGTAACTCCAGTGTCAGTCGCGATGAAGTGGCGCGCTGGGAGCGCGGCAAGCGTGTGCCGGGACCGTATTGGAGGCAGTGGTTGAGTCTTGCGCTCGATGTGCCATCGGAGCAGTTGCTGGAGGCTGTCCGGTGTGGGCGCAGGAGAAGAGCGTCGCGCTGATTTCCGTACAACCCTCGCGGACCGCAGCGGTGTAGCGCGCTGGCTACCTAGCGTGCTACAGTCGCTGCGGCCGTCGGCGCGGGACCGTTCACCATGCGACGGTGGCCGTGGCGGCGCGGCCGGGCTTCCCCTTCCGGCCCGGCCGCACCGCCTGTCACGGTACGGGGTCACGCCATGGGGGTCATGGCGTGATGGGGAAAGCGTGGAGAGCGAGTCCCACCTTCCGCGTAACGGCATCGCCGGCCATTCTCGGGAAGAGATGGCGCGGGCGATGCGGCACTGCGCGAGAGGCGGGTCGCCTGTGGAGATCAGGAGGCGTGATGAGTGAGCCTGCGAGCCAGGTCGGTAAGCAGCTCCAGCGATTCCTCGGCCGACATCGCCTGCTCCCGGACGCGCTCCCACAGGGAGCGGAAGACGGTGAGTGAATCGGGACTCTCGTAGTGGATGCGGTCGACCGGGGTGGTCACATAGACGACACCGGGGAAATCCTGGATGACCTCCGAGGGCAGCGACAGTTCGGTGAACGCCCCACTGGCGCCCGCCGGTCTACCCGCGTTGTCCGGCAGTATGTGGATATCGACGGCATCCCGTCGCGCGAGTGTCGCGAGAGTGCTGAGTTGTTCCCCCAGTACGAGTGGTCCGCCCACGGGGCTGCGCAGGGCACTCTCGCCGAGTACACACGTCAGCCGGGGTGGGTCGTCGCGATTGAGGGCGGCCTGCCTGCCGCGCAACATCCTCAGGTGCAGGGTGAGTTGGTCGGCTTCGCGGCCGACCAGTCCCGCGCGTAGCAGTGCCTCGGCGTACGCGGGTGTCTGCAGCAGTTCGGGTATGTGCTGCGGTTCGTAGATCCGCATCTCCGTGGCGGAGTACTCGAATCCGGCGAGGAGCGCGAGCGACCGAGGTGGGAAGTGTTCCGGGAACTCGTCCTCCCACCAGTCGGGCGAGTGCATCTCGACCCGGTCCCGCAACTGCCTGTAGTACGTGGCTCGGTCGCCGTGGCCGTAGGCATCCAACATGATGTCCAAGCTGTCGTGGCTCGGCAGATAGCGACCCATCTCGTAGTGGCCGATGGTCGCTCGGCTTTTGCCGATCTTCTTCGCTATCTCGCTCTGGTTCGAGTTCTGGCTGGTCTCGCGCAGCTTCTTCAGTCCCTGGGTGAACGCCCACTCCGCGACGACGTGGCTCACTTCGACCAAGGGCCTCACCTTTCGGCTACGGGTGATGTGCATGCTTCACCCGAACGGGGCCACACCGCGCTATAGCGCGTCGGCTATGTAGCGCGCTACATTCGGTGTGGCTACGGACAGTTGGACGCTTGTCACGTTAGCCCCGGCGACGTCGGCCGTGGGTAACCCCCTCGTCAGGCCACGTCGCCGGACTCGGCCAACCGGTGGGTGACGACATGGGCAGGGCGGCGTGGGCATCGATGCGGTCTCAGGCGAAGGGGTGAGTAGGGGGTCGGGTGGAGGGCCCCCTGTCGGGGGTACCGACCCGGCGCGGCGAGCGGGCGTCGGGGGTGGCGGTGAGCTCGGTGGTTTCGAGGGGCTCGGCGGTCTTGCCGGAGACAGGGAGCTGACCGGCCTCAGCGTTCCGGTCGGTCTCACAGGTCTCCGAGGCCTTGGATGTGGAGGTCGTGCAGGCGGGGATACACCGCTCACCGAGGGAGTGATCGACGCGCGGCTGCGTGCCCTGGAGTACGACGCCGCTCCGGGCGCTGACGCGCAGCGTGCCAGACGGGACGCGATGGAGGTCGAACATTGGGAGGCCCTGCGGAGAGGGCGATACGTGCGGCTGTGGACGGTGTACCTGGACGTGTGGGCAGCGGCGTTGGATGCGTGTGACGCGGCTTATCGTCTGGTCCGTTACGTACGACAACCGCATCACCGCGTCGGTGATCTGCCGATCCTGCGTTCCACCGGGGTGCCCGAGTTGTGCGGGACCGCCGACAACGGTGTCGGCGGCAGTGTCGGTGAGGGTGCCGGTGAGGGTGCCGGTGATGTCGTGGCGACCTATCCATGTGACGCTCTGGCGTATCGGCGTGATCGAACCCCTTTCGGGGCGCTGGAACGGGTTCACGTCGCCACGTACGTCCGGGCGCTCGCCGCGGCGCGGGATCGTCTGCTCGGCTCGTCGACGATGTGTTCACCGGGACCGCGGGGCGCCGATGGCCATGGTGCTCCGCCGGGCGCGGCGGATTCCGCGCTGCGGCTGTGGCGGGTGCGCCATCGGGTCCTGTGCCTGGCCGGACCGGGAGAGGCCGGGGCGAGGGCCGCGGAACTGGCGGCGACCGTCGTCGACGATGTCGGTGCGCCTGCTGCCGAGGTTGTGGCCGTCCGTGCGGACGACGGTTATGTCGACGGCGAGGGACGGCGGGTGCATCCGGTGTTGACGCTCGACCCTCGCGCTGTGTCGGCGTTGTGGGCGGATTACGACGCGGCGGAGGCCGACGTGGGACAACCCTCCGCCATCGCCGACGTGGTCGCCCGGGCCGCCGTGCACGTGTGGAGCGCGTTCACTCACGGGCGCGACGGGTGTTCCGGTGAACGGAATGCGGCTAGGTGAGAAACTATGCAAACCCCTGGGGCTGCGCGTATGCTTCGAACCCGAAGCCGACGGAGTGTGATTCGCGATTGTCGGCCGGCCGTGCGCCTGCATCCCTCCCCAAGGCGTATCGGTAGCGATGATGTCCCGGTGCTGAACCCCCAGCAGCACCGGGACATTTCTTTGTGTGATCCTCTGCGCGACCCTGGGCTTGTCGCTTCGCCATGGCGGGCTCGATCGGTTCGGGGAGTGTGTCGAGTGGCCCGTTTCCGTAAGGGCGGGGAAGGGTCCCGATGTGGATTGCCGGTGTTGGTGATCTCGGGCGTCCGGTTTCTTCTGCGCGATGTTTGGAATATTCCGCGTCATCGAGGGGGCCGATTCGATTCGTCGTGAAGGAAATTCTCAACTCGATCGAACCGATCGACTGTGTCTATGGGGTCAGTCGATCTGAAAAGGACGGTGCTCTGGATTTTGCCGGACGGTGAATCGATGTCGGTTGCGGTAGGCGCAACGAGTATTGGATGGCGCTTCTATCTCCGGGTGTGAATCCCTGTCGGTTCACCATCTTTCTGGATGTGATTGCCACGATCTCATAACGAAATTTCGACATGCGGTCGATGTATTTTCGGTGGCGGACGGTGAAATATT
Organism: Actinomycetes bacterium; assembly: GCA_021793175.1. Classification (GTDB taxonomy): domain Bacteria; phylum Actinomycetota; class Actinomycetes; order Mycobacteriales; family Pseudonocardiaceae; genus Saccharomonospora. The sequence continues at coordinate 2,572 of JAJYTH010000068.1, read as the reverse complement.
CATTTTTGTTGCCCATGGCGCAACATGTTGCCGTATACGATACGAATTCGGCTGCGTGGTCGATTTCACACCTGTGGGCTAAATGATCACCGCGCGTGCTGGATCGCGATACCGTCGGTATGCGGCCTTGCTCTACTCAGGTGAATGGTGTGACAGGTCGAGAAAGTGCCGTTCTCGGCGTCAAGGGGCTGGTGGCGGATGGTGTAAGGCAGCGTGATGACCACGTGTTTTGTCACTTGGAGGGCATTCGGCTGCTCGGAAGAGGGGTATGTCCGAGCTTGGGAGTCGTGAAAGCCGAAGTTGCACGGCGGGTGAGTCGGCGTATCACGCAATCGACCCATTGCCCCATTCACGGAGTGATCAATAGATTGAGTCAGGGCGGCATTGCGGAGATCAACGATGGTGTGCTGCAATCGGTCCCGGCCGGATGAGGGAGTGTAATAGACAGCTCCCTCTGTAATGTCCGGCCCGTACGCGTGGGGTCGTATCCGCGCTGATAAATAATTTGCCGCGACCCTGTGTTCTCGTGTGCTTTTTCGCGTCCGGGTGTACGCGGTTAGCGGTGCGTCCAGAAGAGGAGGAATTGGCGAAAAGTGTGACACGGTTCTCGAGTAATTCGCTGTTCCCGAACGAACGTGGAAGGATGTGTGATGAAGGATTCGAGGTCTGGCCCGTCCGATGTGAAAGGGGCTGGAACCGTGGACAGAGGCCAGTTCCAAATCGAGGCACACCCGGCACAGGAGTTCGGCCCGGACCCACTCATCGTTCGGGACACCGATCACTACACCAACGAATACGTCAAGGGATTCGTCGAGAAGTGGGATGACCTCATCGACTGGAAGAAGCGCTACGCCAGTGAAGGCAGCTTCTTCATCGATCTGCTCAAGTCCCACGGGGTGAAGTCGGTACTCGACGTCGCCACGGGGACGGGGTTCCACTCGGTGCGGCTCGTCGAGGAGGGCTTCGACACCGTCAGCGTGGACGGCAGTGCCGAGATGCTGGCGAAGGCGTTCGAGAACGGCCTGTCCTACGGCGGTCACATCCTGCGTGTCGTGCATGCCGACTGGCGATGGCTCAACAAGGACGTCCACGGACAGTTCGACGCGGTCGTCTGCCTCGGTAACTCGTTCACGCACCTGTTCTCCGAGCAGGACAGGCGGAAGGCACTCGCCGAGTTCTACGCCGTGCTCAAGCACGACGGCATCCTCATCCTCGACCAACGTAACTACGACGCCATTTTGGATAACGGCTTCTCCAGCAAGCACACGTACTACTACTGCGGCGAGGAGGTCACGGCCGAGCCCGAGTACATCGACGACGGGCTGGCTCGGTTCCGGTACCGGTTCCCGGACGACTCGCAGTACCACCTCAACATGTTCCCGCTGCGGAAGGACTACACGAGGAGGTTGTTACGAGAGGTAGGTTTTCAGCGCGTGGAGACGTACGGCGACTTCCAGGATACGTTCAAGGCCGACGACCCCGACTTCTTCATCCACGTGGCGGAGAAGAGCTATCTCAGCGCGGACGAGAAGTCGGCCCGTTACTCGGCGGCGGTCAACACCGCTCGGGACTACTACAACTCCGACGACGCGGACAACTTCTACTACTCGATCTGGGGTGGTGAGGACATCCACGTCGGCCTGTACGAGCGTGCGGACGAGGACATCGCGATCGCGAGCAGGCGTACCGTCGAGCGGATGGCCGCCAAGGTCGGTATCACGTCGTCGACGCGTGTGCTCGACATCGGTTCCGGCTACGGTGGCGCGGCGCGCTATCTCGCGAAGACGTTCGGCTGCCACGTCACGTGTCTCAACCTCAGCGAGGTGGAGAACGACCGCAACCGGCGGTTCACCGAGGAGCAGGGGCTGTCGGACCTGATCGACGTCGTGGAGGGCTCGTTCGAGGACCTGCCGTTCGAGGACAACGAGTTCGATGTCGTGTGGTCGCAGGACGCGATGCTGCACAGCGGTGACCGGGTCCGCGTGCTGCAGGAGGTGACGCGTGTTCTGAAGCCGAGGGGTGAGTTCGTCTTCACGGATCCGATGGCCGCGGACGGCTGTGACAGGGCTGCGCTCAAGCCGATCCTCGACCGGCTGCACCTGGACACCATGGGATCGCCGGGCTTCTATCGCACTGAGCTCGGGCGCCTGGGATTGTCGCGCGTCGACTTCGAAGACCATTCGGAGCAACTCGCTGCTCACTACGGACGAGTTCTGGAGGAGACGGAGCGTCGCCACTCCGAGCTTTCCGGGAAAGTAAGTGAGACCTACCTCACGCGCATGAAGATCGGTCTCAAGAACTGGGTGGAAGGTGGCCGGGCCGGTAACCTCACCTGGGGAATATTCCATGTTCGGGCCTGAGGTGCCCTCCGGAAGCGAATGGCGAAATAGCACCGATGAAAGACGAGGATGCATAGTGACTGCTAATCGAAGGCTGTTCACCAGTGAGTCCGTCACGGAGGGCCACCCGGACAAGATTTGTGACGCGGTCAGCGATTCTATCTTGGATGCCTTGTTGGCTGTTGATCCGCGGAGTCGGGTCGCGGTGGAGACGTTGATCACCACTGGGCAGG
>JAJYTH010000174.1 GCA_021793175.1 Actinomycetes bacterium | reverse complement strand
CTGTCGGCCTGGTCCACCAACGCAGTCAGATCCGCCACCGTGCCGTCGAAGGCCAACCGCCCCTGGGCCAGCACCGCCACCCGCTCACAGACGTTGGCGATGTCCTCGATCAAATGCGTGGACAGCACCACCGTGTACCGCTCACCAAGGCCGCTGATGATCTCCCGGGCCCGCAAGCGTTGCCCCGGATCCAAACCGGACGTCGGCTCGTCCAACACCACCAACTGCGGCCGGTGCGCCAACGCCGCCGCGATCCCCAGCCGCTGCCGCTGCCCACCCGACAACGACCGCACCCGATCACCCGCGCGGTCGGCGAGCTCCACCTCCGCCAGCGCCCGCTCCGCCGCCTGCCCGCACTCACTCCGCGCGACACCGTTGACCCACGCCGCATACGACACGGTGTCGACCACCCGCAGCTCACCCGCCGTGGAGAACCGCTGCGGCACGAAACCCACCGCCGGCCGCTCCTCCCCATCGCCGATGGTGATCGACCCCGAAGACGGCCTGGTCAACCCGACCAGCAGATTCAGCAACGTGGTCTTGCCCGCCCCGTTCGGCCCCAGCAATCCCGTGACCCCGGGACGCACCTCCCACGTCACCTCGGACAGCGCCGGACGACGCCCGTACCGGAAACCCACCTTCTCCAACGCGATACGCACCCGACGCGCCCCTCAGAAACGGATTATCAGCGTTCTGTGTCCGATAAGGTATCGGACACAGAACGCTACCATAACCAATCAGCAGTGACCCGTACGGCCCGACTCCGTACTATTTCCAGTAGAGCTGATCACCCAGGTGTAAAACTGTCCGTGCCCTCTGCCGCCACAACCGGCAGTCGCTGAGAGGCTTCCATTGACAATAGTTTTCGACGTCTTAGCAAGAATCGGGTCAGGTGCGAATGAAACATCTTCTGCAAGCTGGACGGTAATGAACGCAGAGCCTGAGCACCCGGAACGTCCCCCCGTAGCCTTCATGGTGCTGGAGCTAGACGTCACATTGCTCTTGGTGAGGACGCATGCTGCCGCCTCAACGTCCGACGGTGTCGTCGTGGTTGCCCAACCAGGCGACGCGAATGTCACAGCACCCGCAGCAACCGCGCCCCCAACCATCAAAGCGGAAATGGCTTTTCGCATTTGTTCCCCTTTTTTGTCAGCACAAGAGTTGAGCCCCAAAAAGAGTTCACGCCGGGGCCCAAACTCCTGTAACGCCATGGATATGCAGCGTTCTGCTATGGGCAGACTGGACTGTAGTCAACGGCAGAAAAGCGATTGTTTCCTTTGCCGCAATACAAGCGCGATCGGTAACAGTTAAGGAGCTTTACTCCCATCGGAGCAGCATTCTACGAGGAAAGATAACGTTCACGCATCAAATCTCGTCGAAACTCGGATGAGCGCATCGGACTTGTGCGACTGGCATAGCCGAAGCCCAGAAGGACCCGCTGGGCTCGCGGCCCCCACAGCCTCCGCATGCGCTTCGCGGCCCGCATGCAGCCACCTTCGCTGCCTACTCGTGTGGGCCGCCATCAGCAGTATTGGCCGCCGCTGGCGGCGCCCAGATGTCAGGCGATCATTACCTCACATCGCTGGAACAGTGTGGCGACGATGACTCATTGGGCTGCTGCGGTGAGCCACTGTGTCCACGCTGCGGGGTCAGTGCCGATGGCGAGAGGAATGCCGAGTTGGGCCAGGGCGCCGGGATAGCAGTGTTCGTAGATGGTGTTGACGTGCGTGGCGTACCGGGGTGCGCGCATCAAGCTGATCTCGTCGGTGAACAGTCGGTGGGTGAAGGCCTCGAGGTCGCTGGAGAGCAGTCCCTCGACGATGTCGAAGGGCGCTCGGTCGCGGTGGCCGTCGAAGTCTCCCCAGCTGGGGTGGTTGGTGGAGACGACGAGATGGGCGGGAACCCAGTGCACGGTTTCGGCGAAGCCACCGTGGTCGTCACTGTCCCCTTTCGGTGGCTTGAGTAGGTCGTGGGGTCGTTGTAGTTGGGGGTCGGTGGCGTTGAGTTCGCCGGCGCGTTTGGCGAGATGGTCGGCGATGTCGTCGCAGGGTGCGAGTACGTCTCGGGCCGCGGCGCAGGCGGCGAGGTGCTCGTCGTAGAGCGGTCCGCGCTGCTCGAGTAGCTCGTGGACCCGAGGGCCTTCGGTCGAGACATCGAACTCCGTCGTCGTGCGCACGTACGGCTGTTGCAGCTCCCGGCACTCCGGATCGCCCTGCCGGTGGGCGCCCACCGCGCCGGCGACCAGGTCGGCCGCCCACAGCAGCGGCTCGGCCGGGCCGCTGCTGTGGTCGATGACGAACCGGCTGCCCTGGGCAGGGCGAACCGCGCGCCCTGCACGATGGTGATGTCCCGGGCATTGAGCACGCGGGTGCGGCTTTCCAGCAGCAGCCGCTCGATCCCGTAGCCGTGTAGCTCGAGCACCAGCTGGTGCAGACAGCGTGCCCGCGCGCGTTCCTGGCGGCGGAGCGGTACCGGGCCGCCCACCACCAGGTGCAGGGCCTCCAGTTCTGCCAGCCGCTTGACCGCGGCCCGCTGCCGCACTGGGGCCATCTCGTTCCAGTGCAGCTTGCCGTCGCGCCGCCCGTAGAGATCCAGCAGCACCTCGCGCGCGGTGTCGAGGGCGTTGGGAGCGAAGGCTGCGGCCGCGATGACGTAGTGGCCGCCGGTGGCCGCTTCCTGGAAGGACTCGTCGCCGTACGCGCACGGTGCCGTGACATGAGCGCTGGGTGTCATGGGCGGCATCACACGATTGTGCCGATACGACCGACACCACGACCCACCGCAGCCCCGATCACCGCGGAGTCCGCCCTCTGCCGCTCACGCTCCATCAGCGAGCCCATCGATCACATCGTCGGGGGCACGGAGATCGGCTTCTGCAGCACGGGCGGCATCGCGTCGGGAGCCTGCTGCAGGTACCACGAATGCGCCCAGCGCAAGACGACGCAACGGCGAAGACGCCAGGTGTCGGGAAGTTGAGTGAGCACCTCCTGGCAAAACGCTTCGCGCATCCTGATGCGCACCTTGTCCTGCGGCGCGGGCCGGAAGGCCATACCGGATTGAGCAACGGCGCCCAACTCGAGCGCATGCGCCAGCACCTCCGCGGCGGCCCTGCTGGGACCGTCGCCGTCATACCCCCACCCGAGGCCTCCGTCAGGAGAGGCGAACGAGGGGAACTCGCCGAGGACGCGATGGTGCTCAGTTTTTCCTTGCTTCGGCTCTTCGATGACGATGCGGGGAACATCGTTTTCGCCGCGGAAGCCGTGGTAGGTGTAGTCCTCGGGGAGAGGTTCAGGCATGGAGGCACCTCCGTCGCTGCAGACAGATGTCACAACGCAGACTATCGACCGACGAGGCCTCTTTGTCGGAAACGAATAGACCAGTGCTACGGGCAGCCCCGCAGGAGCGCCCGGCCGATCAGGCGCGGCGAACTCAGACCAGAGCAGCTCTAGCGGTCCTGGCCTGAGTTCACTCGCCTTGCCTCAGGCATCCTCTTCCTTGGCGGCCTGTTTAGCCTTCCAAGTTGCCCTCTCTGCCCTTATTTCGGCTATCTCGGCGCGTCGACGCTCGTCCTTCGCGTCACCGTCACGGGAGTAGACCGCGACACCCTTGCCTGTCGGGCTTTCCCCCCCCACGCCTTGAGCGTTTTGCT
>JAJYTH010000173.1 GCA_021793175.1 Actinomycetes bacterium | reverse complement strand
TCTTGCTCATCCCTGACGGGCCGAGCGTGAATGAGCCCCCTAAGAAGAACTTCCCCGACTGGTGGAGCGTCTGGGAGAAGAAGGTCTCTAAGGGCGACGCGGAGAAGGCATACAAGGCAGCCGTCCCGAAGAAGATCAGTCACGACGACCTCATGGCAAAGACGACCGCGTACTGGTCTCACGTCAAGACGTCCGGGACCGACATCCAGTACGTCCCCTACCCCGGCAAGTGGCTCCGCGCCGAGCAGTGGGACGACGACCTCACCGCCGATACGCGGAACAACGGGAGGCCACCACAGCAGGAATGGATGAAATATGTTTGAAGCCGTCGAAGCAACCGCCACCGAAGCCGCAGAACGAGCAGTCATCGGCGCATCCCTCGCAGACAAGTCAGCGATCCGGTGGGCCAGCGAGCACATCACCGACGAAGACTTCTCCAGCGCCCAACTAGGAGCCGTCTGGCACGCCCTGTACGCCCGCTGGAAGGCCGGAGAGCCCACCGACCCAGTAGCCATGGACGGAGCGCTACGAGGAGCCGTGCAGGGCTACACACCCGGCGCAGTATTCGACCTCATGGACGCCGCACCTGTCACCGGAGCAACCGGCTACTGGGCCGCGCAGATCGCGGAAGGCTCAAAACGCCGAGGCGCCATCGCGGCCGGAACCAGACTCATCCAAGGCGCAACCACCGGCGACCTAGCCGAAGCACTCACCACTATCAAGGGTGACCTGGAAGAAATTGGGAAAGCAGCAACCTCCCGCATCGAAGCCAGGTCACTGGCACGCATCCTGGAAGAGTCCGACGAATACGACTGGGTCATTCCCGGCATCCTCGAACGCCGAGACCGCGTGATCTTCACGGGCGGCGAAGGAGCCGGGAAGTCCACCCTCGTCCGACAGATGGCCATCTTGTCAGCAGCGGGCATAAACCCACTCACGTTCGAAGACATGGACCCCGCCCGCGTACTGATCGTGGATGCCGAGAACACCGAGAAGCAGTGGCGCAGAGCAACACGCGACATTGTTGGCAAGGCCTCCCATGCGTTCGGCGCGAACGTCGCAGAACTAATCCCCCTCGCCTGCGTCCCCTCGCTCGACATCACGAAGGAACGCGACCTGTCAGCGGTGCACGACCTGATTGACCGACACGAGCCCGCAATCGTGTTCATCGGGCCGCTGTACAAGCTCGTGCCCCGCGCTATTCAGTCGGACGACGACGCCGCGCCCCTCATTAAGGCGCTCGACTCGATCCGGGCACGCGACGTGGCGCTCGTCATGGAGGCCCATGCCGGGCACTCCAAGACCGGCGAGACCCGCGATCTCCGCCCCCGAGGGAGCGCGGCACTCATGGGCTGGCCCGAATTCGGCATCGGCCTCGCAGTCGATCAGCAGTATGGACCCTTCCGGACGGACCCGAGCAACTTCCGCAACCGCAAAGTCGACCTGACCCGGTGGCGCGGAGACCGAGACGAACGCACGTGGCCCACCAGCATCTACCCCGGAAACTACTGGCGATGGGTGCCCGAGGACTACGAACGAACCATGTACCACCCCAACCCCAGGCCACAGGAGAGCGCGGCATGACCAAGTGCAAGATAGAAACATGCGAGAAGCCCGTCCGAACCCGGGGCTGGTGCAACGCCCACCACCTCCGGTACACGCGCTACGGAGACCCCCTCGCCGGGAACCCGCCGATGTACGCAAACCCCGCAGACGCATTCGCCGCTCGCACAAAGCCGAGCGGCGAATGCCTTCTCTGGACAGGCTCACTGGACGGCCCCGGCTACGGCCAGCTACGGATCAGCAACCGACTCGTGAAGGCGCACCGCTACGCATGGGAGCAGGCCCGCGGCCCCATCCCAGACGGCATGTACCTCGACCACACCTGCTGGAACAAAGCGTGCGTGTCCCTCGATCACCTGCGTCTCGCCACTCACGGCGAGAACGTCCAGAACCAGGCACGTGCCCGCAAAGACAACCGAAGCGGCTACCGCGGCGTTTACAAGAAGCGAAACACGTACACGGCCCGCGCCACGAAGGACGGCGTAACCCGCTCTAAAGGCGGCTTCCCTACACCCGAAGCGGCGGCGGTTGTCGCACAGCAGTTCCGAGAAGAGATGTTCGGCGAGTTCGCCGGAAAGGGATGAAACCAAAATGAGCACCTACGATCCCGCGACCATTCGCCGTTTGGCTGAGTCCGGAGACACCTTCTTCCGCGGCGCAGCGTGGCTGCTCGACATGCAGGACGCCGCCCGCATCGACACGACCGACTACGACGCGGAATGGCGTCGAGCCCCGAACGCGCGCGACGAATGGGACGGGTATGCCCTCTGCGGGCGCTAGAAGGCCCCCAGGAGCGAACAGAACCACCACGGCCGCACCCGTGGAGGGTAGCGGCTTTTCTATGCTCAAATTGATCGTTTCAACGAAAGGTGACGCCTTGAACCGTCCCGCCCGCACCACATACGCCACCATCGAGGAGGACGCCGAATGAGTCTCCCCACCCTCACCCCGACCGTGAACGGCAACAAGATCGACGCCATTCTCGCGCACATGGACGACTGCCACCCCGACGACGCCACCACCGCACGCATGTGGCTGAGCGCAAACATCCGCGGTGAGTGGACGTACGCACACCAGGACATCGCCGACGCACTCACCCAATACGCCCGAGACAACAACCTCGGCACCGGGATCAGCGAAACAACCGTCCGCAGATACAGGAAAGCACAGCGATGATCCCCGACCACCTCATAGACAAGGCCGCAGCCGCGATCTACGCCGCCACCGCGTTCGGTGACCAGTTCGCCATCGACGCCTGGCACGACATGAACGACGACAACCCGATCAAAACCACCACCCGCATGTACGCCCGCGCCGCACTCGAAACCGTCGCCGCAGACATTTGGGATCGGGGCCACGTTTGCGGCTACAGCGATGCGCAAGACACGGCACGTGGTATCCGACTCGGGGCACACAACCCCTACAAGCGAAACGAGAACGCATGAGTAACCGGCTAAAGCATATTCAGCCCCGTATCGCACCGACCGTGAGCGCGCGTGTCGTCACGCTCGACATTGAGCGCATCCCCGGGCGCGCACGGGTCAAGCATCGCGGCCTCACCATCGAAGGCGAGTTCTGGGACCTGTCCGGGTGGAAGCACACCATCGGCAGGCGCATCCACGCCGACGACGTGCAGGAGTGGCCCCGCACCATCTGTGCCGCATGGCGCTGGTACGGCGAAGAGGAAGTGCACTTCGCCGCCGAATGGGAGGTCGGCGGGAACCAGGAGTTCATGCGGAAGCTCTGGGACGTGTACTCAGACGCTGACGTGACCGTAGGCCACAACATGCAGTCGTTCGACGGGCCAATGATCGCTTCAGGCTGGGCCGAGTACGGCTGGGCACCCCCGTCGCCCGTCAAGGTCATCGACACCCTCCGCGTGGCAAGGCAGCGGTTCGCGTTCGAGTCAAACACGCTAGACGCCCTCGCCAAGCGCCTCGGAGTCGCCGCCAAAACCGACCGATACGACGCTCGCGTCGCACAGGCGGCAGTGGACGGCGACAAGGAAGCGCAGGAGAACCTTCGCGGATACAACGAAGGCGACATCATCGCCACCGAAGCCGTATTCGACCGCCTCCGCCCATGGCTCCCCGGAAGCGTGCACCTCGGGCAGTGGTCCGACGCAGAGAAGGTGTGCGCCAACTGCGGTTCCGAGAACGTCACCGAACAGCCC
>JAJYTH010000172.1 GCA_021793175.1 Actinomycetes bacterium | reverse complement strand
TACACGGTGGTGCTGTCCACGCATTTGATCGAGGACATCGCCAACGTCTGTGAGCGGGTGGCGGTGCTGGCCCAGGGGCGGTTGGCCTTCGACGGCACGGTGGCGGATCTGACTGCGTTGGTGGACGAGGCCGACAGCAGCGGAACCCTGGGGTCGCCGTTCGAGCGGGCCTACGAGTCGTTGATCAGTTCGCTGGGTGATGGGCGTGACTGAGCAAGTGCGCAGGCCGAGTTGGCCGCTGCCGTGGTGGTATCCGGCCGTACCGGCGGTGGCGGTGCTGGTGATCGTGCTGTCGGGCACGTGGGAGTCGTTGAGCTGGCCGTATCAGGAGTGGCAGTACACCAGCGCCCAGTTCCATCAACAGACGGTGTTCGCTGCGCCGGTGTGTGCGGCGTGGGCGGCGGTGGTCGCAGGCAGGCTGACCGCGCCGAGTCGCATCTTCGCCCCGGCGGTCGGGCAGCGGATGGGTGCGCCGGTCGTGCGGCGGCATCTGGTGCCGCTGGGTGCGGTGCTGGTGGGCAGCTACCTGCTCGGGCTTGCGCCGTTGGTGGCGGTCACCGTGGTCGATGCGGAGTTCGGTGGCCCGGACCTGCCCGTGATGCTCAGCGGGCTGCTCGGGATCACTGCCGCGATCACGGTCGGCTATCTGTTCGGCGTGCTGGCCCGTAGCGCGTTCATCGCGCCGGTGGCGTTCCTACTGTTCTTCGCCTTCGCGGTGCTGGGCAGTACTGGCGATGCCTATGCCGCGGTGCTGCCGGTGCTGCACGTCGACCCCGAACTGGGGCAGGTGGAGAACCCTTCGATGGTGGTGTTCCGCTGCGCGTTCTTTCTGGCGGTGACGATCGTGGCAGCTATGATCGCGGCGCAGGTACTGGCCCACCGGGTGCCGCGTCCCCGCAGGGGGTGGACCACCACGGCAGCGTTCACAGCCGTCCCCGTCGCTCTGGCGATCTTGGGTGTCAGTACGACCCCGGATCTGTTCCGCCTGCCTGCTGATCCGCCGCGGCAGTGCGCCGAACGTCACGGCATCGAGTACTGCGTCCATCAAGGCCACGCCAGCCAACTCGACGACCTCATCACCGCGCTCGACCCCGTCTTCACCGCACGGGGCCCCCAGGAACAGATCGAACGCGTCCACGATCGGGCGCTATTATGGTCCGATCCACTGGCGGTACCGGAAACCACCCACGTCGTCATCCTTTCTCCCGGCAATACGATCACGGGGAGCGAACCTTACTTCGCCGCCGGCAGACTCGCCGGGATGGACGCTTGCGACAAGAAATACCCCGAGAAAGTCGGCGGGAACAGTGGGGGCGAGCACCCCTATGACCGAGCGGTGGATCTGGCTGCCTGGCTAGAGCGGAACCCACTCGCACTCCACGACACCAATCCCTTCAAGGACGTGGACACCGACACGATGCGGGAGTGGATCACCACACACTCCGAAGAGATCCGCACCTGTTCCCTCGACACCGTTGAGCTGCCCTCATGACCTCGATCCTGCTGCGCTACCGACGCGCCCACCTCGTCCTCGCCGGTGTGGTCGTCCTCTCCGTACTCGGCATGGCCGTGTCCGGCCGGGTCATCGACATCCACCTCAACCCCAACCACGGGCCGGTGTCGCTGCCACTCGCGGATGCCTGCGGCATCGTCTGCGCCATCCTCGCCGCGACCTTCCTCCGGCCGCGCTTCTGGGAATGGGAACGCACCGCAGGCGGGCACCGCACCGCCCTCCCCGCCGCGACCGCAGCCCTCGCCGGAATTGCCTGTGCTCCACTGGTGGTCGCACTCTCCACCCTCACCCTGGAACTGCATCCCTCCGTGGAGCAGTACGACATCACCTCCGCGGGCGAACTTCTCGCCGTCTCCACGTTGAACACGACGTTCATCGCCGCTCTCGTGTTCGCCCTTTCCCCACTGGCGGGCCCGACGATCGCCGGCGGGACAGGTCTGCTCGTCTGGCTCGGCACCGCCGCGCTCAACAGCCTCGAACCCGCCACCCGCCACTACACCCCCACCAGCGGCCTGCGCTTCCCCCTGCCCGACACCTGGCCGCACTACCCCCTCATCGCCACCCTCCTGCTCACCGCGCTCGCCGTGACCGTGCACGCCCACACCCGAGGCTCCACCGTCTTCGCCCAACGGCGCAGTCAGTAGCGTGGAATCGAGTGATACTTCGACGTCCCGTCCTGGTGCTCCACCCTTTCGACGCTGAGGAGACACGTGCAGGCGTCGAGCAGGGCTCGTCGACGACGACCACGCCGGGTAGCACGTCGAGGCCTGTCGGAGGCTGTACGCGCTAGAAGCTGAAGCGAATCCGGACGGAGTCGACTGGAAAGGAGTTCGGGCTTGGGTATTCGCCCGCCTGAGCGCCTTTCTCTTTCTTGGGGGCCAGAATGAGCAGCCGGAGAGGGCGCTAATGCTTCGCGTGTGAACCCACGGTCCGACAGAAGAACGGGTGCTCTGACCTTGGGAAACGAGGCCTATAGGGGGTGGCGTACAGCACACATGAGCCGTGCGGGATAATGAGTCCGTCCTCCTCGCGGCATCCGGTCCAGGTGGTCTGGACTGGATGCCGCGAGGAGGGGGACAGGGGCTTGTCGTCTAGTTTGGTTGCTATTGACGATCAGGACGACGACGAGGTGGCACACTACGCGCTCGAGGCTCGCGGACGCCAGTTCCATATCCGCGTTAGCGACAAGGCGCTGGCGTACACCTACGCCGCCGTCGTTACCCTGTTTCACTTGGCATCGAGTTTCTGAGGCACGCTGCCAAGTGATCCACAGCCGGGTCCCGCGAGGGGCCCGGCTTTTCTTCTGGGACTGGTATCGTCCTTAATGCCGCTGGTGCGCTCAGTGTAACACGGCGTTGTCTACTATACCGCCGGGGTGTTCAAGTAGACATCGAGAGCCGCCCACCCGGAGTCACTGGTCCGAGTAACTTCGCAGCCTTTCCGTAATCAGCCATCGATGCAGGTTGGAAGGCTTGTCTGGCCGGGAATCTGCTGCTGGTCGTAGGCCGCCAACGCTTCGGCTTGAACCGCGGCGACGAGCGCTGGGCGACCGCCGCCGGCGGGGCTGAGTTCGGGCACGTGTTTGTAGAGGGTGCCGCGGGAGACGCCGAGCAGTTTGGCGATCGAGGTGACCGACTCGTCGGGCCGGGTGAGCAGGACGTGGGCTTGGCGGATCTGCTCCGGAGTCAAGGCGGGTGGCCGGCCGAGGCGTTGGCCGCGGGCGCGGGCGGCGGCGAGTCCTTCGTGGGTGCCTTCGACGATGAGTTCGCGCATGAACTCGGCTAGGGCGGCGAAGACGTGGAAGACCAGGCGGCCGGCGGGGGTGGTGGTGTCGATGGCCTCGTGCAGGGACCAGAACCCGATGCCGCGGCGGCGGAGGTCGCCGACGATGGCGATGAGGTCTTGCAGGCTGCGGCCGAGGCGGGAGAGCTCGTGCACGGTCAGGGTGTCGCCGGGGCGGCTGATGTCGACCTCGGTCACCGCGCGAGTGTATGAAAAGGATGCGTGTCGAGTAGTTGAACACGCCGGGTTTGTGACACGTTTTCTGAACACGCGAACCGCCCGAATCCGTCTCGGGAGCGCCGCGTCGGGCAGTGTTCATTTATCGGTCGTTTTCTGACACCTCGGACGAGCCGAGCGTTTTCGCAGGTGATCCGTGTCGACAACTCGCGTCGACAAACAACGTCGGCAAACGGTGTGCGACTATTGTCACGCTGATGGAGATCGGCTACA
>JAJYTH010000067.1 GCA_021793175.1 Actinomycetes bacterium | reverse complement strand
GGGAACCAGGACATCAAGAACCTGTCGCGGGGTTCGCGGGTGTTTTATCCGGTGTTCGTGCCGGGTGCGAAGTTGTCGGTGGGTGATCTGCACTTCAGTCAGGGTGATGGGGAGATCACTTTCTGCGGCGCGATCGAGATGGGTGGTTACATCGATTTGCATGTCGATGTGATCAAGGGCGGGATGGAGGCTTACGGTGTGGAGGAGCCGATCTTCATTCCGGGCCGGGTGGAGCCGCGTTATTCGGAGTTTTTGGCGTTCGCGGGGTTGTCGGTGACGGATTCTGGTGAGCAGCGGTATCTGGATTCGCACTTGGCGTATCAGCGGGCGTGTTTGAATGCGATCAACTATTTGACCAAGTTCGGGTACACGCCGGAGCAGGCGTACTTGTTCTTGGGTGCGGCGCCGATCGAGGGTCGGTTCTCGGGTGTGGTGGACATTCCGAACTCGTGTGCGACGGTGTATATCCCGACTGAGGTGTTCGATTTCGATCCGAGGCCGTCGGCGGGGGCTCCGCAGCGGGTGGATCGGGGTCAGTGTGCGGTGAGTAGCTCTCGTTGAGTTCTCGCGTGGTGTCGTCGGCGTGATTCGGGTGTTTTTCCAGGTGTGGCCACCACGTGGGCGTGGTTGTCTGGTGTGAGCAGCACACCTTGTGCTGAGGCGGTTGTCGAGGCTTTGTGTGCTGTTCTGGTCGTGGTGTCGGGGTGCCCTCGCCCACGTGGTGGTCGCTTACGTTGTTGGGTCGCTCAGGTGCGGCTGTTGGTGTTCTCTGTGTCGAGCGGCGGGTAGGAGCGTTTCACTTCTGTGGTGATGTGGTGGACCGCGGGTTTGGGGCGGCGGTCGATGGTCACTTCGAAGATGTCGGGTCGGGAGTAGTGGCCGACCGGGTCGAAGAAGTGGTTGGCGATCTCGATCGTGGTCAGGTCGATGTCGGCGTAGACGATGCCTTCTTGTTCGGGTGGGAGGACGTTGCTCAGTAGGGTGCTGTCCGGTCCGAAGATTCGGGCGTATCCGCCTCCTGCGAACGGTGGTGCCGAGGTTCCTGGTTCGGAGCTGAACACGTGGATGGCGGTGTCGGAGACGACTTGGGTCGACATCAGGACGAATTCGCTGGCTTCCATGGCGTTGGATTGGTTGAGCGCGACGATGCTCTCCCCGCTCAGCAGTGCTCCGCCGTAGTAGTCCAGTGGTGGCCAGGATGAGACGCGGATTTGTTCGTCTTCTGCGATGAGGGCGAGTTTCGTCAGCGGTTGCATGTTCTCCGCGCAGTTCAGTGCGCCGATTCGGCCGATCGAGGTCGGTGCTACTTGCAGGTCGCTGCCATCGCCTTGGCCGAACAGGGTGCGTTCGACGTGTGTGGGTTTGAGTTTGCGGCGGTGTAGGACGATCTCTCCGGTTTCGTCGATGATGCACTGTGACATGTAGAGCGAGCTTTGGGCGCGTTCGGCGAAGCCGAAGGCGACGATGATGTTGTTTTCTCGTGCGGCCAGCCGGAGTCGCATCATGTCGGGTGAGTCCACCGCGAGGGCTGCTGTGCGGTAGCGCAGGACGTAGGGCAGTTCCTGGGAGACGGTGGTGGTCATCAAAAAGATCGGGTAGCCCGGTAGCCACAGTTCGGGGAAGGCGATGAGTCGGGCGCCGTTTCGGGCTGCTTCGCGGGTCAGTTCGATGGTTTTGTCGGTGGTTGCGGCGAGGTCGAGCCAGGCGGGTTCGGCTTGTACGGACGCGACGCGGGTGTCGGCCATTGACGGTTACTCCTTTGGTCGGTTGGTCCGACGATAGGAATTTCGGGGCGTGTTGGTCGAGACGCGTGGTGCGCGGGTGTGGGAGCTCGAGAAGAGAGGAATGTTCTTTCGGGGGCGTCGCTGACTGTGGGTGATCGTTGTGGCCCTTGGGTGTCCCACGTTTCACCGATACCGCTGCGGTAGTGGTGTGTACCACAGTTGTCTTTCTCGGATTCGGCCGGGGAAGGTGACTGATGCCCGTGTTGTGCCGCAGGATCGTGTCGCGTCGGGTGGGGCCCAGGGTCGTGGGGCTTGTGGCTGTGGGTGGTGTGGCTGCGCTGGCCGCCGGGTTGGTGGTCGTGCCGCAGTCGCCTGCGTCGGCCGATGCTGGAAGGGTGTCGGTGACGGTGACCGAAGGAACGAACCTCACCGCCGCGGCCGCGCCGGACGGCAGTGTGGTCGTCGATCTGCAGGGGCTGTTGTTCCGTGTTCCCGAAGGTGGTGGGGCGGCTGAGCGGCTCACCTCGGTGGAGGCCGAAGCGGCGCAACCCGATGTCGGGCCGGATGGTCGCATCGCGTATCAGAGCTATGCCGGTGGTGGTTTCCATATCTGGGTCGCCGAGGCGGACGGTTCTGATCCGGTGCAGCTCACCCGTGGCGGGTTCGACGATCGCGAGCCTCGTTGGTCGCCCGATGGCACGACCATCGCGTTCTCTTCCGACCGGGGTGGTTCCTACGACATCTGGACCGTCGACGTCGCCACCGGTGAGCTCACCCGACGTACCGAGGCGCCCGGTGAGAAGTACGAGCCGGCGTGGCATCCCGACGGGGAGACCCTGGCCTATGTCTGTGATGAGGGCATCGCGGCCGTCGACGCCGAGGGGAACACTCGTGTCGTCGTTCCCGCCCCTGCCGGCGAGGAGGACGATGAGGCTGACGAGGTGGCTCTGCGGGCGCCGTCGTGGGCGCCGGACGGGCGGCGGTTGGCCTATGTTCGGCATGCCGACACCCGCGCCGACCTCATGGTCGGTGATCGTGCCGTCACCCGTGGCGAGGACGTGTTCCTGTTCGCCGCCGACTGGGTCGACGAGGATCGTCTCCTCTACACCGCCGACGGGGCCATTCGGACCCGTGACCTGGGTACGGGCGCACGTTCCGACATCCCGTTCACGGCGACGTTGGAGGTTTCCCGCGTCGACTACGCGCACAAGACACACGATTTCGACGACAGCTCCCGGAAGCCGGTGCGGGGTGTCCTCACCCCGGTCCTGTCCCCCGATGCCACCCGGGTCGCGTTCGTGGCGTTGAACGACCTGTGGTTCATGCCGATCGACGGCGAGCCACGTCGTCTCACCCACGACCGTTTCGCCGAGGTCAACCCGGTGTTCTCCCCCGACGGGCGTTTTCTGGCGTATGCCTCTGATCGTGAGGGCACGCCGGATCTGTATGTGCGGGATCTGCGCGACGGTGGTGAGCGCCGGGTCACCGCGTTGGAGGGCGCCGAGGTGTCTCCGGCGTTCTCCCCGGACGGGGCACGGTTGGCGTTTCAGGATCAGGACGGTGCCACATACGTGCTCGATCTGCGCACGGGCCGGGTGCGGCAGGTGGTGTCGTCGCTGTTCGGTCCGGGTCGTCCGAGTTGGTCGGCTGATGGCAGGACGCTCGCGTTGGCGGCGGTCAAGCCGTATTCGGAGCGGTTTCGGGAAGGGACGAGCCAGATCCTGACCGTGGACGTGGCCACGGGCGAGCAGACTTTCCACGCGCCCGGTGACGAACATGCCTCGGTCTCCACGCGTGGCGATGACGGCCCGGTGTGGTCGCCGGACGGTGGGTCGATGGCGTTCGTGCTGGAGTCCACTCTGCACGTCATGGACGTCACCGCCGAGGGGGTGCCGAAGGGCCCGCCCCGGCCGGTCAACGACGAAGTCGCCGACGCGCCGTCGTGGAGTGGGGACGGCAGCCGGTTGCTGTACCTGTCCAACGGTGAGTTGCGGTTGGCCGATGCGGCCACCGGGAAGGCGCGGACCGTCGAGGTGCCCTTGCACTACCGTCCCGACGTGGCTCGGGAACGCACCGTGATCCACGCGGGCGCGTTCTGGGACGGTGAGAGTCGCACGCTGCGGCGCAACGTCGACATCGTGGTGGAGGGCAATCGCGTCGCCTCCGTGACCCCGCATCGCGGCCCCCACCGGGGGCGTGTCGTGGACGCCTCCGACCTCACCGTCATGCCGGGGCTGATGGACTCGCACGTGCATCAGGAGTACGAGTCCCGGTTCTACGGCGACCGCCAGGGCCGGATCAGTCTCGCCTACGGCATCACGTCCACGCTGTCGGTGGGCGACCAGGTGTACCGGGCGGTGGAGGATCGGGAGTCGCTTGCCTCGGGGTCGCGTGTCGGGCCGCGGTTCTACGCGACCGGAGAGCCGATCGACGGTTCGCGGGTCTACTACAACTTCATGCGCCCCACCACCGATGTCGAGCAGGTGCGGCGTGAGTTGTCACGGGCGAAGGCCCTGGATTACGACATGATCAAAACGTATGTGCGGTTGCCCGCCGACCGTATGCGCGCCGTCATCGAGGCGGCTCACGGGATGGGGGTTCCGTCGGCTTCCCACTACCTGTCGCCGGGTGCGTATGTCGGGCAGGACGGCACCACGCATCTGGCCGCCACGCAACGCCTGGGCTATGCTCGCACACTGACCGCGACGTCCACGTCCTACGGTGATGTCGCCGCTGTGTACGGGCAAGGTGAGCGTTCGGTGACGGCCACGTTGTTCACCACCGATTTCCTCCTCGCCGACGAGGTCGCCCACGACCCCCGGTTGGCGTTGTACCCGCCGTGGACGCGCGCTGATCTCCTCGCCGACACCCGGGACAACACCCACGCGCCGTCCGATCCCGGTTGTGACACCGCCGAGTGTCGCGAGGTGCAGGCGTTGCGGGCGGTTGCGGACGCGGGTGGGCTGGTGGTTGCCGGCACCGATGCGCCGTTGGCGTATGTGGGGGCCGGGCTGCACGGTAATTTGCGTGAGTTGGTCGGCTACGGCTGGACGCCGTACGACGCGCTGCGCACCGCCACTGTGAACGCCGCGGAGAACCTGGGCGTGGCCGACGAGGTCGGCACCCTGGAACCCGGCAAGATCGCCGATCTGATCATGGTGCGGGGCAACCCGCTGCGGGACATCGACGCGGCCATGAACGTGGAGGCGACCATGGTCGGCGGTCATCTGCACACCCGTGATGACCTACTCGCTCCCTACACCGACCAGGCCACGGGGAAGGGTGACCACGTGGTCGACTCGGCAGCAGCGGAGAAGACCACGCCCGCCCCGGCCACCGGTGTGGCCGAATGGGCCGACCCCGAAGCCGGGTTCCGTTACTGGTGGCATCACCCCGACGTGGTCGCCGAGGCCTACGACCACACCTGCGGCGCCTATACCCACCTCGGCCACGCACACGGTTAGCCCAAGCGGGCCCCGCGTGCGGACACACCTGTGGCGGCGGTTACCCTCCGCGCATCTGGTCGGCACCGACGGGAGTGGGCAGCAGCCGGGGCACCACCCGGACGTAGACGACCATGCCGAGCACCTCGACCAGGGTTTGAGCGACCACCACGACCGCTGCCACGGCGAGCGTGTCGGGCAGCGCCCAGGAACCGGCCCGCCCGCAAGCAGCGGCCTAGCTCCGCGGCGGGCACCTGCAAGAACGTGACGTAGAGCAAGGCGGCGAGCACCGGGTTGATGGCGTGCTCCCACACCGGCCCCGCACCGGGGGCGGCCCATCCCATCAGGGCCCCGACCGCGAGCGCACTCACATAGACGGCGACTTGGTGGCGTTCCATGCCGGCGACCGGACCGGATGCAGACGACAACGATGGTGCTCCTTGCAACGTGTGACGGGACGGACCGGATGCGGAGGCAAAGGGGAATGGTCAGGCCGGGGTGAACAGCTCGACCAGCAAGGCGGCGCCCTCGGCGAAGGCACGGACCTCCAGGTGCAGCACCGGGCCATCCGGATGCAGGTGGAAGTCGAAGTCCGCATCGTGCTCACCCCACGACGGTAAACCTTCGACCCGGATGGAAGATCAATCCTGCTTTGCAGGGGTGCCACCGGGATACGCGCGAAAGGGGCAATGAGCTTTTGAACCTGCTGGTCGTCGAGTGAGCGGGCGTGGTGACTAGGCGAGATCTCCGTGTCGGTAGAGCCGGGTAGATAACGGTAGAGAGCCCGGGCAGCCGGGTGTTGTGGGTGCTGGCTAGGGTGCGCTGGGTCACGTTGGTTTCGGTTCGGGGTCTGGGCGTTGGCGGCGATCGATCGCACCGCGTATCCGCGGTTCAAGCGGGTGGTTCCTGCTCGGGAACTGGCTGAGGCGTTCACGCCGACGATCGGCGAGATCACTTGGGCGCGGGAGAAGACGCAGAACGATCCGCATTTGCTGGCGCTGCTGGTGTGGTTGAAGTCGTATCAGCGGCTGGGGTATTTCCCGAAGCTGGACGAGGTCCCGCCGGTGGTGGTCGAGCACGTGCGTGGGGTGCTCGAGCTCGCTACCGAGGTGGTTCTGGAGCATGATGCGGATCGGACGGCGAAGTGGCACCGGGGGCTGGTCCGCTCGTTCGTGGGGGTGAAGTATGACGCGGCCAGGGCGCGGCGGGTCGCCGGGGAGGCGATCCGCAAGGCGGTCACGACGAAGGATAACCCGGCTGACCTGATCAATGTGGCGTTGGAGGAGCTGGTCCGGGCAGGGTGCGAGCTGCCTGGGTTCTCGACGCTGGACCGGATGGCCGCGGCGATCCGGGCGGAGACGAACACCGCGCTGTACGCGATGGTCGCGGCGCGGATCGACTTGGCCGGGAAGGCCCGGCTGGCGCGGTTGTTGTGGCTGGATCCGACGTCGCGGCGCAGCGAGTTTGACCGGCTGAAGACGCCGGCGCAGGCTGCGACGCTGGGCAAGTTCAAGTTGCGTCTGGCCCATTTGCAGGAGGTGGACGCGCTCGGGCCGACCGAACGGTGGCTGGACGGGATCCCGTCGACGAAGCTTGCGCACTTTGCCGGTGAGGCTCGGGTGACCGATGTCGGGGACATGAGGGATATCGGCGAGGCGAAGCGGCTGACGTTGTTGGCGAGTTTGATCCACGAGTGCCGCACCTCCGCTCGGGACGAGGTCGCGACGATGTTCTGCAAGCGGATGGCCGTGCTCCACAAGAAGGGCAGGGAGCGGCTGGCCGAGCTGCACGAACAGCACCGAGCCGAGTCCGAGCGGCTGCTGGACGTGTTCGGCGACGTCCTGGCTGGCGCCCGGGAAGCCACCGCAGTGACCGAAGACGGCACGGTCTCGCCGGAGGCCGCGGCCGCGGTGGCCGAGCGAGTCGGGCGTCTGCTGCTGAAGACGCTGACGGATGCGGGTGGGGTGGAGCAGCTGTCGGCGGCGCACGAGGCGGTGTCGGCGCACCACGGCAACAATTATCTGCCGCTGCTGGAGCAGTTCTACAAGAGTCACCGCTCGGCACTGTTCACCCTGCTCGACACGCTGGAACTGGAGGCGACCAGCGCGGATCACAGCGTGGCCGACGCGGTGGAGTTCCTGCGCGCGATCCGGGGCCGCACCGGCGAGTACGTCCCGGAAAAGGTCACCGTCGGGCACGGGCCGGACGCGGTGACGGTGGCGATCGACATCGACTTCGTCACCGAGGCGTGGCGCCGGATCCTGGTGGTGAAGGACCAGCCGGGCAAGCTGGTGCGCCGCCACCTGGAGGTGTGCGTGTTCTCCTACCTCGCCTCCGAGCTGCGCTCCGGGGACATCGCCGTGGTCGGCGCCAACTCCTACGCCAACCTGCACGCGCAGCTGATGTCCTGGGACGAGTGCGCGCCGCTGGCCGAGCAGTTCTGCGGCCAGGCCGGGATCCCCTCGGACCCGAAGAAGCTCACCGCGCACTACCGAGCAGCACTGGGCGACATCGCCGCGGTGGTGGACGCCGGGTTCCCGCGCAACACCGACCTGTCCTTCGCCGACGGCCGCCCGGTCCTGCGCCGCCGCAAGGGCGCCGACCGGCGGCCGTCAGCGCTGGCGTTGGAGGAGGCGATCCACCAGCGGCTGCCCGAACGCGGCCTGCTGGACATCCTGGCCCGCACCGCACACCTGGTCGGCTGGCCCCGACACTTCGGGCCGGCATCAGGATCGGACCCGAAGATCCGCGACGCGATGGCCCGCTACGTCCTAACCGTGTTCGCCAACGGCACGCTGCTCGGCCCAGCGCAGGTCGCCCGGCACATGCGGGATCAGGTGTCGGCGCATGAGCTGTCGATCGCGGCGAACAAGCACACCACCTGCGCCAAGATCGACGCTGCCTCCACCGATGTGATCAACGAGTTCGCGAAGCTCGACGTCGCCGGGATGTGGGGCGACGGCCGCGTCGTCGCGGTGGACGGCACGCAGGTGGACACATGGGAGAACAACATCCTCGCCGAATCCCACATCCGCTACGGCGGGTACGGCGGGATCGCCTACCGGCACATCTCCGACACCTACATCGCCTTGTTCTCGCGCTTCATTCCGTGTGGGGTGTGGGAGGCCGTCTACATCATCGAAGGTCTGCTGCGCAACGACTCCGACATCCAACCGGACACTATCCACGCCGACACCCAGGGCCAGTCGCTGCCGGTGTTCGGACTCGCCGCGCTGCTGGGATTCGACCTGCTCCCGCGCATCCGCAATTGGGCGGATCTGAATTTCTACCGGCCCAGCGTGGACACGCGCTTCGAGCACATCGACGCGCTGTTCGGGGAGAACGTGATCGACTGGGGACTGATCGAGACGCACTGGCCAGATCTGCTGCGCACCGCGATCTCGATCAGCGAGGGCCGCCTGTCTTCGGTGACGCTGCTGCGCCGATTGGGCAACAACTCCCGCAAGAACCGCCTCTACCGGGCGTTCCGCGAGCTGGGGCGCGTGATCCGCACGATCACGCTGCTGCGATTCCTGGCCGACGCGCAGCTGCGTGAGCAGATCACCGCGATCACCAACAAGGCCGAGGCATTCCACGGGTTCTCCGCGTGGCTGCGCTTCGGCGGCGAAGCAATCGGGCGCAACGACCCGGACTACCAGGAGAAGATCATCAAGTTCAATGAGTTGCTGGCGAACTGCGTGATCTACTCCAACGCCTGCGACATCACCGCCGCGGCGAACGCGCTGGCCGCCGACGGGCACCCGATCGACACCGACGATCTGGCCACCATCTCCCCCTACATCACCCACACCATCCGCCGGTTCGGCGACTGGGTGCTGGACCTGTCCACACCGGACGCCGTACCGGTCACCACGCTCGACCTGGTGCCGGGTGCACTGTTCCCCGGCGACATCACCGCTGCCGCAGCGCCGTCCGTCACCGCGCCGCGCCGGGCGCGGCAGCGCGTTACCACGAAGAAAGGTTCCTGACGGCCACCTACCAGCACGCGCTCGATCAGCGTGGTGGTTCGCGATGGTGGCGCGCGACGTCGTGCCGTGCGGCCAGGGCGCTGAGATCGCGCAGCGTGCCCAAAATCTGTTCGGGCTCGGCAATGTCGGGGTCGTAGTCGACCAAGACCTGCTCGTGCGTGGTCAGGCCCACCGCCACCGTGCCCACACCCTCCAACCGGCCCAAGGCCTTCTCGATCGTGCTGGTGCACAGCGAGCAGTGCAGCCCCGCGATCCACGCCCGAATCCCCGCTCATGCCCCGGTCAACGAGCAGCTCAGGTGGTCGAGGGCTTAGCGCCAGTTCCGATGTGGGTTATGCCCAAGTGCCAGCGACAGCCTGGCAGCAACCCGACCCAGCCGGATCACCGGTCAAAGAATTACAGTTCTGATGTTCCTTAAGCCCCTAACCGCTCACGGCGTGCGGGCGGTACCAGTGCACGGCCCGGGCCAACACTGACGGGGTCAGGTCGAATTCACTGTTTGCCGGTCGTGGAGTTGGTCGGTGAGGTGGTTGACGGCGGCTTTGGCGGTGCGGCCGGCGCCGACGAGGGTGGCGGAGGCCCACCCGGTCCAGTCTCCGTAGCCGAGGAGGTGCAGGCGGGGCTCATGGATTGAGCGGGTGCCCTCGGTGAGCGGGACATCGCCGTCCTGGCCGAGGCCGAGGGGCGCGAGGTGTGTGAGGTGGGGGCGGAAGCCGGTGCACCAGATGATCGCATCGCAGGCCAGTTCGGTGCCGTCGCTGTAGGCGATCCCGTGCTCGGTGAGGGAGTCGAACATCGGGTGGGCATGTAGGACGCCGCGGTCGCGGGCGTCGCGCACGCTGGGCACCATCACGATGCCGCCGAGACTGCTGGCTCCGCCGGTGTCGGGGATGCCCGCGCGGCGGGCTGCTTCGCGCTGGGTGGCGACGTCGAAGAGCACTCGGCCGTCCACGTCGTCGGGCATGAACCGGGGTGGGCGGCGGGTCACCCAGGTTGTGTCGGCGACGGTGGAGATGTCGGCCAGGATTTGGGCGGCGGAGTTCCCGCCGCCCACGACGACCACTCGCTGTCCGGTGAAGTGCTGGGGCGAGCGGTAGTCGACAGTGTGCAGTTGCTGGCCGGTGTATCGCTGCTGTCCCGGCAGGGACGGTTGGTGGGGCGCGGCCCAGGTGCCTGTGGCGCTGATCACGGCCCGGGCGTTGAACACGCCCTGGCTGCTGTGGACTGCCAGCCACTTCCCTGCCCGGTGCACGGTCTGAACGCGGACTGGCCGGTGCACGGGAAGCTGGTAGCGCTGCTCGTAGGCGGTGAGGTAGGCCACGACGTGTTCGGCGGTGGGGAACTCCTCGCCGGGTTGTGGGGGCATCCACCATCCCGGCAGGGGGCTGTATTCCGCTGGGGAGAACAGGCGCAGCGAGTCCCAGTAGTGCTGCCACGCGCCGCCTGGTTGTTGCTGGTCGTCGAGGATGACGAAGTTCAGGCCGGTTCGCCGTAGGAGATAGCCTGCGGCCAATCCGGCCTGTCCGCCGCCGATCACCACGACGTCGTAGTGCTGGTTCGGCTCGGTTGACGTTGTGGACGGTCTCATTGCAGGCACAAACACATCCTTGTTTTTGGTGGCGACACGCCGTGCGGGGTGATGTCGGGTGCGGCATGGCCGGCGGCCGACAGTCGAGGGGGCGCCGTCGCAAGCAATCGTGTCGTTTCGGCACCCGGGTGGCCGACAACACGCTCCGATGCCGCTGCCCGAGCTTGCCTCAATGCTTCGATTTCTGTCAAATTAGAGTCATGTCTAAACAACAGTTTCCGGTCGCGGATACCGGCGAGCCCTACGTGACCCAGGGGATGGGCGAGCCGTTGACCGCGAAACAGGCCGTGGATTTGGCCAGGGCGTTCAAGGCGATCGGGGATCCGGTGCGGTTGCGCCTGTTGTCGCTGATCGCCTCGCATGTCGATGGTGAGGCGTGCGTGTGTGACGTGGCCGGGGCGTTCGAGTTGGCCGGGCCAACGATCTCGCACCACCTGAAGGTGCTGCGCAAGGCGGACCTGATCGAAGGAGAGCGGCGCGGAACCTGGATCTACTACCGGGTGCGCCCGGAGGCGCTGCGGCTGCTGGCGGAGTCGCTGCTGCTGCTGGCGGAGTCGCAGCGGTCCGCTGTGGGGGTGCCAGCGTGACGCAGGCCAGCGAGCAGGCGGTGGCGGCGCGGATGTCCATGCTGGATCGGTTATTGCCAGCACCGTCGACACCGGTCTAATCCGCTCCCAATGGGAGGAGATGCTGCGCCTGGCCGCGTCGCTGAAGTACGGGCACACCACCGCCTCGCTGGTGGTCGGCAAGCTGCACGCGGCCTCGCGACGCTCAGCGATCGCGCAGGCCCTGGTCGAGTTCGGCGGCCTGCAGCGCACCATCTACGCGCTGCGCTACCTCGCCGACGAGGCCTACCGGCGGCGGATCACCCACCAGCTCAACAAAGGCGAAGCGCTGCACTCGCTGCGCCGCGACCTGTTCTTCGCCCACGAAGGTTCGGTGCGGCGGCGCCACCACGAGCAACAGACCGAGCAGGCGCTGTGCCTATCACTGGTGGTCAACGCGATCACCATCTGGAACACCGCCTACCTCGAACTCGCGCTCGCCCACCTCGCCAACACCGCGGACGGATCGACCGCGACCTGCTCGCGCACATCTCCCCAGCGCTGATGGAGCACGTCAACCCGTACGGCACCTACGAATTCCCGGTCGAAGCCGAGTACACCCGCACCGGATTCCGGCCGCTGCGCGACCCCGGCACGACGTAGCGTGAGCGCCGTGCCGGGGTCGCGCTGACCTTGAAGTAGGTGGCGCGAAGCCGGCGGTTGTGTCAGCGATGGGTTGTCATGCTGATGCGGCGGGCCAGTTTCTTGGCGGTGGGCCAACCCTGCTTCAGATGCCGATGAGGGTGAGCCATCCGGCCAGGGCGGCGAGCGTGATGAGTAGGACGGGGATGGTGAGCACAATGCCGGTGCGGAAGTAGCGGCCCCAGCCGATGTGCATGCCCTTGCGGTCGAGCACGTGCAGCCATAGCAGGGTGGCCAGGCTGCCGATGGGGGTGATTTTGGGTCCGAGGTCGGAGCCGATGACGTTGGCGTAGACCATGACCTCGTGGGTCATTCCGGTGGCGCCGACCGCGCCGATGGCCAGGGCGGCGATGAGCACGGTGGGCATGTTGTTCATGATCGACGACAGCACGGCGACGGTGATTCCGACGCCCAGGGCGGCGGTGAGCACGCCGTGGTCGGCGAAGAACCCGAACAGTTTGGCCAGCTGGTCGGTCAAACCCTGGTTGCGCAGGCCGTAGACCACGAGGTACATGCCGATGCTGAACAGCACGATCTGCCACGGGGCTTCGCGGATGACCTTGCCGACCGGGATCCGCCGCGGCCCGATCGGACGGTCGTCATCCGGAATTGTCGTGCTTGCCGCGAGGTCGCCCGCATCGGCGGTGTTGCCTGGATCACCGACCGGATGGCTCACCGCGGTCCCGGCTTTCCCGGCGCCGACCGTCGCGGTCACCGGCTGCCGAGTGGACTGGGAGAACAGGAAGGCGGGCCGGCGTGCGGCCACGGCGATGAGGATGATCGCGGCGGCTCCGGCCACGACCGACAGCGGGATCCCGAGTGGTTCGGCACTGAAGTAGCCGATCAGCAGCAGGACGAGCACCACCCAGCCGGCGCGGAAGGTCGTCTGGTCGCTGATCGCCGAGGCTGGGTGGCGTAGCGCGGTGGTGTCGTAGGTCTTCGGGATGGAACGGCCGAAGTAGAGCAGCAGCATGGCGAGGCTGGCCAGCACGGACACGATTCCCACCGGGACCATGACGGCGGCGTAGCGAGCGAAGCTGATGCCGAAGAAGTCCGCCGAGACGATGTTGACCAGGTTGGACACCACCAGCGGCAGGCTGCCGGTGTCGGCGATGAACCCGGTGGCCATGACGAAGCCGAGCGTGGCTTTCGGGGAGAAGCGCAGCGCGAGCATGATCTGCATGACGATGGGGGTGAGGATCAAGGCGGCGCCGTCGTTGGCGAAGACTGCGGCGATCGCGGCCCCGAGCAGCACGATCAGGACAAACAGCAGCCGCCCGTGTCCGCGTCCCCAGCGGGCGACGTGCAGCGCGGACCATTCGAAGAAGCCGCACTCGTCGAGGATGAGGGAAATGATGATCACCGCGACGAAGGCCAGGGTGGCGTTCCAGACGATGCCCACCACCGTGGGCACGTCGGAGAAATGCACCACCGTGGTTGCCAGGGCCACCACCGCGCCGCCGAGCGCGCTCCAGCCGATGCCCAGGCCTCTGGGCTGCCAGATCACCAGGGTGAGCGTGGCGAGGAAGATCAGGACTGCTGCCACCGTCATGGTGTTGTCGTCTCTCCTGTGCTGATGAGTTGGAGCCGGTGGTCGGCGCCCACGTGGGCGCCGACCACCGGCGAGATCAGTTTTCGCCGCCGGCCAACAGCGTGAGCTGCTCGGCACCCACCGGTGCCGTGGCACGCCAGGGCAACACGACGGTGCGTTCGGCGTGGTCGGTGGCGACTACCACGAACCGGTTACTGGCCGCGGCCACGGTGCGGGCGAAGGCGTGGAAGACCGCGATCTCCTCGGTGCACGGTGAACGCAGGTCTTCCACAAGCAGCGCCCGTCCGTGCTCGTCCAGGTGTGCTCCCGCCGGGTCCACCGACGGCCCGCACATCCCCGTCGAACAGCACATCGCCGGGTCGTAAATCTCGACAGCAGCCATCACTGGCCCCTTCGCCTTCGGAAGCACTGCGGCAGCCGACCTTACATCGACCGCAGCTGATTCATCAAAACATACTGATATGGCGCATTCGCTTACAGCAGGGACCCGTCTTGCCGGGGAGCACAAAAGAGCAGGGCACATGGAATCTATGGCGCCTCGGGGAAGGCTTGACACCGGCCCGGCCATGGTGGTGTCATCAAAATATGTTGATGTCTCCTGTCGCTGCAGCTGACCAAGACGTCCGTGGCCACGCTGCGGACGTGCAATCAGGAGGAGTCGCCGACGCCGCGGTGAAACTCTTCGGGGATCCGCTGCGCGCGGAGATCGTGCGCCTGCTCGCACGCGAGCAGATGTGCACCTGTCACCTCGTGGACGACACCGGGGCGCGGCAGTCCACCATCAGCTACCACCTGCGTGTTCTTCGCGAAGCGGGCTTCGTCGCGGCCGAACCACGCGGCCGGTACACCTACTACCGGCTTCGCCCGGAAGCGTTGAGCATGCTCACCTCCGGTATCGCGGATCTCACCGTGCAGGCACACCAGGCCCAAGCGGTGCGCCGCCCCTGCCCCTGACCCACCCCAGGATTCCATCAACTCCACTCGATGGGAGCGCACTCAGGCAGACACCACGCGAACCGACACTTGCGGCACTGGACTCCAGGCGGCCGACCATGCCCACACCACCCAACGACCACCACGACACCGAGGAATACAGGCTGGCTGATCCACACGTCACCGAACTCCTCGACCGCGCCGCCGCCGACCTGCAACCGCAGTTCAGCGGCATCTTCGGCGCGGAAACCATCCGCGCGGTGCTGGCCGAGTCGTACACGCGGCTCCACGCCACCGCTCGGGTGCACACCCATCTCGCCACATCGGCGACCCCGCTTCGCCCGCGAACGCCTGACCGCGATCGCCAAGAACCAAGGAGACCTCGTGTCCTCGACCCCCGAAGTGCTGTTCGTCTGCGTGCACAACGCGGGCCGCTCCCAGATGGCCGCTGCGCTGCTGCACCACCACGCCCAGGGCCGGGTCACCGTTCGCTCCGCCGGATCCGCCCCCGCCGAAAGCGTCAACCCCGCCGTGGTGGAGATCATGGCCGAGCTCGGCATGGACCTGTCGCAGGAGTTCCCCAAACCGCTGACCACCGACGCGGTCGAGGCCGCCGACGTGGTGATCACCATGGGGTGCGGCGACGCGTGCCCGATCTTCCCCGGCAAGCGCTACCTGGACTGGCAGCTCGAGGACCCGGCCGGCAAGCCGATCGAGCAGGTGCGGCCCATCCGCGACGAGATTGACCGCCGTGTGCGAGAGCTGCTGGCCGAGCTGGTGCCCGCAGGATCCTGACAGTGTGGGGCCAGCTCGCGAGCTGGCCCCACACCCCGATTCCCCCGCATATCGCGCCTACGGTGTCAGGCGACCGGCTCCGCGGACGTGCGCGGCCAGTGCGGCCATGACGTACTCGGCGTCGCGGTGCACTCCCCGCAGGGTGTTGGAGGCGAACGAGCGCTGGAACTCCAGCCCCACATACACCAGCCCGAGGTGCGTGGTGGAGATGCCGCCGGTGTGCTGGGGCATCCCCTCGACCACGGCCCCGAGTGGCTCGAGGTAGTCCAGGTGCGGGCGGTAGCCGGTGGCCAACAGCACCGTGTCTACCGCCTCCCGGGTCCCGTCGGCCCAGACGATCGAGTCTCCATCGAAGGCGGTGAACATCGGGCGGCGGTCCAGACGGCCGGTGTCGAGGGCGTGACGATACTCGCCGGTGTCCAGCACCAGCGTGGTGGACACCAGGCGCGCCAGCCACTCCGGTGGCAGGTCGTCGAATCCGGTGTGCCGCAGCCAGTAGTGCAGGTCCTGCCCGTCGTGCCGTTGCGGCATGAACGCGAGAGGCTGCCGGGTGGCCAGCGTGACCTCGGCGACCTCGGCCAGCTCGTAGCCCACCTGCACCGCCGAGTTGCCGCCGCCAACCACGACGATGCGCTGCCCCGTGTACGGCTTGGGGTTGCGGTAGTCGGCGACGTGCAGAATCTCGCCGGTGAAGCCGTCCTGGCCCGGGAACACGGGACGGTGCGGGTTGTCGAACGACCCGCTGGCGGCGACCACCCCGGCCGCGGGCAGGGTGTCGCCCGCCTCGGTGTGCACGGCAAACACGCCGTGGTCGTCGGTGGTGACCGCGGTGACCCGCGTGTTAGTGCGGATCTCCACGTCCAGACGTGCCGCACAATCGCGTAGGTGGGCGGCGACTTCGTCCCGGGTGGGATAGCGCTCGGGATCGCCGGGGAAGGCAGCGTCGGGTCGGCCGCTGTAGCCGGCCGGGGAGAACAAGGTGAGGCTGTCGTAGTAGCGCGGCCACGACCCGGTCGGCTCCGGGCTGGCTTCCAGAACCACCGGGGCCAGGCCGCGCTCCACGGCGGCGCGGGCTGCGGCGAGCCCGGACTGGCCGCCACCAATGACGATGACATCGTGCATGAGTTCTCCCTCAGTTCTTTCGGGGATTTGACCGTTGTTGATGAGCCGCTGGATGAACGGCTGCCAGGCTGATCTCTCCTCCGCACCGGCCCGGCGCGGAGGAGACGACGAGTCCGTTTGGTCGGGGTCAGGTGGCTGTGGTTTTCGAGGAGGTCGGGGCCGTAGCGAGGGACAGCAGCGCCGCCACGGCGGTGAGCGCCCCCAGGAGCAGGAAGGTGGCGGAGTATCCGCCGAGCAGCCCCGCCAGGGCCGCCCCGGCGAACGGAGCCAGCGCCATGGTGACGGTCAGCGGCGCCGACAACAGGCCTGTGAGCCGCCCGTAGTGGGTCGCTCCCCACCGGTCGGTGACCGCGGTGGCCTGCAACAGCGTGAACACTCCACGCGCCATCCCGGCCAGCACCGAGGCCACGATCAGCGCCGCCACCGTGGTGAGCATCCCCAGCAGCGCGGTGGTGGCGGCCATCGCGGCCAGGATCACCGCGGTCCGCGTCCGCACGGTGGTGTGGCGGGTCAGGGCGGCGTAGCCGAGGCGACCGGCGACCTGACCAACGCCGCCGAGTCCGAGCGCGATGGCCGCGGTGCCGGTGCCGATGCCGCGTTCAGCCAGCAGCGGCACGAGGTTGATCACGACCGCGAAGGTCGCGAACGCCGCCACACTCAGCGACACCACCAACAACACAAACGCTTGGCTGCGCGCCACGCGCGCGGGATCCACACTGTGAGCGTGCTGCGGTTCCGGCCGTGGCGCCGGCGGCCACGGCAGCCGAAGTCCGAACCAGTGCCCCGGGATGGTAATCACCGCCAGGATCGCGGCCAGCACCAGGTAGGTGCCGCGCCAGTCCAGCTGCGCCGACACCACCGCCGCCAAGGGCGCGAACACGGTGCTGGCCAATCCCGCGACCAGGGTGAGCACGGTCAGCGCCCGGACCCTGTTCGGGCCGTGCCAGCGGGTCAGCGCCGCGAACGCCGGCGGGTAGAGCACCGCCCCCATCGCCACCCCCGCCACCACCCAGGCGATGACAAACCACGCCAGGTTCGGCGCGAGGGCGACCGCGACGATCGCGGCCACGGCCAAGACCGACCCGGCGGTCATCGCACTGCGGGGGCCGTGTTGGTCCAGCCACCGTCCGACCGGGATCCCGACCAGCGCGGCAACCAGCTGGCTGGCCGACAACGCCGCCGTCAACCACGTCGCCGACCACCCGGTGGCGGCCGTGATCTGCCCGGACAGCACCGGGAACGCGTAGTACAACACGCCCCAACTGGTGATCTCCGTGGCACACAACACCACCAGCACCCGCCGCAATCCCGCGGATGTCGGCACAACCTCCTCGACCGGCGCCGGCGACCCGCCCACGCCGGTCAGCGGGCAGCCGGCGCCGACAACGACACCGTCTGCGGCTCAGCAGGGGCACCACAGCAGCCGGCGTCGGCGTCGGCGTCGGCGACCGCAGTGTCGAGCTCGCTCAGGCCGGCTCCGCTGCACACCCCCGTCTCGGGCAGCACCAGCTCCACCCGCTCGGCCGATTCCCGGTCCCCGGCCAGCGCCGCCGCGATCGAGCGCACCTGCTCGTAGCCGGTCAACGCCAAAAACGTCGGCGCCCGCCCGTAGCTCTTCATCCCGGCCAGGAACACGTTCGGCTCCGGGTGCGCCAACTCCTTCGCACCATGGGGGTAGACGGTCCCGCATGAGTGCACGTTCGGATCGATCAACGGGGCCAGCGCCACCGGCGCCTGCAACGTCGCATCCAGCGCCAACCGCAGCTCCGACAGCCACGACAGATCCGGGCGGAACCCGGTCGCCACCACGACCTCGTCCACCGCCTCCACCACCTGCCCAGTCGAGGACCGCAGCGTCAAGGCGCCCGTCGCGTCGTGTTCCACGGCTTCGGTGCGGAAACCACGTACGACCTCGATGCGCCCGGCCTCGACCGCCGTCCGCGCACGCATCCCCAGCGCACCCCGCGCCGGGAGCTGGTCGGCCTCACCACCACCGAACGCTGACCCGACAGCCTCGCGGCGCAGCAACCACGTAATCCGCGTCGACGGGTGCCGCGCGGCCAGCTCGGCCAAGCCCACCAGCGCGGTCAACGCCGAGTGCCCGCTGCCGGCGACCACCACGTGCCGCCCCGCGTACCGCGTGGCCACCGCGTCGTCGCCTAGGTCGGGCATCAGGTAGGTGATCCGGTCGGTGGCCGCTGCCTCACCCAGTGCGGGCAGCCCGTCTCCGCCCAGCGGATTGGGTGACCCCCACGTCCCCGAGGCGTCGATCACCGCCCGCGCGGTGATGCGCTCCGGCGTGCCGTCGGACGTGTGGACGTGCACGGTCAGCGGCTCGGACTCCCGGCCCGCATCCACCACCCGGTCCCGGCCCCGGCGGGCGACACCGGTGACCTCGGCACCGAAGCGGACCCGCTCACCCAGTGCGTCCGCCAGCGGCCGCAGATACTGCTGCACCCACTCACGCCCCGTCGGATACGTCGTCTCATCCGGGTGTTGCCAGCCGTGCGTCTCCAGCAGCCGCCGCGCCGGTGGGGCGACCAGCTCGCCCCACCGGGAGAACAACCGCACGTGTCCCCACTGCGCCACCGCCGCCCCCGCGTGCGGGCCGCGTTCCAGTACCAGCGCGGGCAACCCGCGCTCGACCACCTCCGCCGCCGCGGCCAGCCCGACCGGCCCCGCTCCCACAACCACCACCGGTGACCCGGTCATACGACAGCCCCTTTCATCGACTCGGATCGATTGAACAAGGCGAACATTATCGACCAAACTCGATGAAGGCAACCATCGAATCACATCGATACAATGGCGGTATGCCGATCGCCCTGCCTCAAGCACAGCTTCTGCCCAGAAGCCAGGCCACCACCTACGCCGACTGGTTCGCCTGCCTGGCCGAGCCCGTGCGCGTCAAGCTCCTGCACGCCGTGGCCACCAGCCCGCAGGGCATCACCATCGGCGCACTCACCGAAATCCTGGGCACCAGTCAGTCCACAACCTCGCACCACGTCCGCAAGCTCGCCGACATCGGTTTCGTCCACGTCCGCAAGGACGGCACCGCCAGCGTCGTCACCATCAACGAAGCCTGCTGCTCCGGACTCCCGCACGCCGCCGACGCCGTCATGGGCCTACTCGGACCGCAGCCCTGCTGCCCCGACAACCTCCCCGCCGACGTCACCGTCCGCGCACTGCGACCCGGCGATTGGCCGACCGTCCGGCGCATCTACCGCGAAGGAATCGCCACCGGCCTCGCCACCTTCGAGACCACCGTGCCCACCCGCGCGACCCTCGACGCCACCTGGCTGCCCGACCACCGCTGGGTCGCCGAGATCGACGGCACCGTCGTCGGCTGGACCGCCGCCACCCGCGTCTCAACCCAGGACTGCTACTCCGGCGTCGCCGAAACCTCCGTCTACGTCGCCGAGGGCTACCGGGGCCGCGGCGTCGGCAAAGCACTGCTGCACAAACAAGTCACCGCCGCCGACGCCGCCGACCTGTGGACGCTGCAAACCTCCCTTTTCACCGAGAACCGGGCAGGCATCGCCTTGCACCACACAGCCGGCTACCGCACAGTCGGCATCCGCGACCGCATCGCCCAGCTCGACGGAGCCTGGCGCGACACCATCCTGCTCGAACGCCGATCCCCGGTCCGCTGAAACCCACCCGAAGCAACACAAACCTCGACAAGCCCCGCCAAGCCACCCATCCAGCTTCGGCTCGAACACCCACACCCCACGGTCAGCCGGGCAGCTCACGTGCGGTGCGGAAAGCCGCCATCAGCGGCACGGGCGGCGACAACGCCGACATACACAAGCTCCAACAGATAACAGTGCCCAGCCGCATCGACGCCAAGATCATGTCTGCTCCGGCTGTTTCCTGCCGCGATACCGGTGCCAGCACCTGACGCGCAAGGCGGCACCTACTGACCCACCCCCGAGGTACGGCCTTCGGAACCGCTTGCCTCGTCCAACGCTTCACCGACCTGCCGACCACCGAGCACGCCACCGACACCGCCGACCAGACTTTGGCGGTGTTCTCGCTGTTCGCGCTGACCAGGTTCACGCTCTCGCCGCGGATCCGGGATCTGGCGGGCGGGATCACCCTGCACCGGCTGGGGTCCCGCCGTGAGGTGTGCGGAGTGTTCCCGAACGCGGGCAAGCCGCTGACCGGCACCGTCGACGTTGGACTGATCCGCAGCCAGTGGGGCGAGATGCTGCGCCTGGTCGCTGAACTCGGCCACCGGGCTGTTCCACATCGTCAACTACTGGGGGTCTTGCGGTGGCGGTCTGCTCACCCCGCGTCTCATGGACGCATGGTTCGACCGCATCATCGCCGCGTTACAC
>JAJYTH010000066.1 GCA_021793175.1 Actinomycetes bacterium | reverse complement strand
GGTGTGCCCGGGCGGCATGCGCACGTCGGTGATCACGATGTCCGGGTCGTGTTCGGTCACCGCGTTCAACAGGCCGTCGGCGTCGGTGACCGCCGCGACCACCCGGTGTCCGTACCGGCTCAGCAGGTTGACCAGCCCGTCGCGCAACAGGGCCGAATCCTCCGCGAGGACGATGTTCAGCGGGGCGCGCTCGCCGTCCATGGAATCTCCATTCGCAGTTCGGTCGGCCCACCGACGGGGCTGGCCAGCAGCAGTCTGCCACCTGTCGCGGCGACTCGGTCGACCAAACCTTGCAAGCCCGTGCCCCGCGCGGGGTCCGCGCCACCGCGACCGTTGTCCTTCACGGTCACCACCAGGGTGTCTCGGACCCGAGAACCGGTGATCTCTATCCGGTCGGCGTCGCCGTGTTTGGCCGCGTTGCTCAATGCCTCGCTCACCACGAAGTACACGGTGGATTCGATCAACGCGGGTGCGCGTTCGGGCAGGTCGATATCGACCCGCACGGTCATCGCGCTGCGGCCGGCGAGCTCGTCGAGCGCCGCGGCGAGCCCTCGGTCGGTGAGTACCTGTGGGTGGATGCCGCGGACGAGTTCACGTAATTCGGTCAGAGCTTGCCCGGCGTCGCGTTGAGCGTCGGCGACGAGCCTGCTCGCGGTCTCCCTGTCGCCGTCGCCTTCGAGTTCGACCTGCGCCAGCCCCAACGTCATCGCCAGGGACACGAGTCGCTGCTGGGCGCCGTCGTGCAGATCCCGCTCGATCCGTTTGCGTTCCACCTCGAACGCGTCGAGCAGGCGGACCCTGGACCTGCCCAGCTCCACGACCTGGGCGTCGAGTTCGGCCCTGCGGGAGGTGGAGACCGCTCGGACGAGAGCGGCCCGCGCGGAGGCGGCCGTGATCCACAGATAGCCGGACGGCACCAACAGCAGGACCCCGAAGAGCGGGAGGAACGGCCAGATCGCGAGCGACTGCAAGGGTGGTCCGCCGACCACCAGTTGATCACCGAAGACAAGGATGAGAAGCGGCGTGGCGAGCAACGTGCCGATGAACAGCAGCAATCCGAGCGAGAGGATCGCTTCCACCGGCCACACCACGAAAGCGATCAGCAGCAGGTACAGGAATTGACGCCAGGTATCCCATTCCCCCATGGCCTCCCAGGGACGGGACCATTTCCAGGAAGGTGACGTCCGGGTTTCCATACCCAAACGGGCACGATCGTGTGCGACCGATTGGGGGCCGAGCCCGACGAGCAGCATCAGCAGCACGATTCCGATACCCACCGGAGCCAGCAACACACCCGTGCTGAACAGAAACAGCACCACCAGCAACCAGAGCAGGCCCAGTGCGGCGCCACCGAGAAGATAACGTACGGAAACCCAGGTCCACCGTGAGAAAATGACATTCCACGGCGGCCGAAGAATCGTCGCCCAAGTGATTCCCGAGACGCTCACCGTCTGGATACTAGTCAGCACGGAACGTTTTGCCACGGTGTTCGGCGCGGCGGAAGTCCGGTGGTGAGGTGTGGGGTAGAGCGCGGTATACCCACAAGCCTCCATCCGGAACCAGTGCGGTCCGGGGGAGGACAAGGTTCGATCGGCGCATGTCGAATCACGTCTTACGAGTGGCGTCGGTGTCGCGCTCCTACGGCAAACGGCAGACCGTCGTGCACGCGCTGAACGACGTGAGTCTCGACGTCGCCCGCGGTTCCTTCATCGCGGTGATGGGACCGTCCGGTTCGGGTAAGTCGACCCTGCTGCGCTGTGCTTCGGGCCTGGACCGGCCCACCTCGGGTTCCGTGCTGCTGGACGGCATCGACCTGACCCCGCTGTCGGAGACGGAACTCACCGAGCTGCGGCGAACACGTGTCGGGTTCGTGTTCCAGGAGTACAACCTGCTTCCCGCGCTCACGGTGGAACAGAACATCGCACTGCCCCGGCGCCTCGCCGGCCGCAAACCCCGTCGGGACGAGATCACCAGGGTGTTGTCGTGGGTTTCGCTGGAGAAACTGCGTGGCCGGAGACCTTCGGAACTCTCCGGCGGTCAACAGCAGCGCACGGCCATAGCCAGGGCACTGATCAGTGAACCCGAGATCGTGTTCGCCGACGAACCGACAGGCGCGTTGGATTCGAGGACCTCCCACGACGTGCTCCGGTTACTGCGGTGGATGGTCGACGAACACCGGCGCAGCATCGTGATGGTGACCCACGACCCGGTGGCCGCCGCTTTCAGCGACCGGGTGCTCTTCCTCGCCGACGGCAGGCTCGTCGACGTACTGGAATTGCCGACCGCGGAACAGGCCGCCGAACGCATCGCCCGACTGGAGTCCCAAGGGGTCTGACATGTTGGTACTGGCGGGCCGGACCCTGCGGAGTCGCAAGTCCGCCTTCCTCGGCGCGTTCGTCGCCCTCGTCCTCGGCTCGGCGATGCTCATGGGGGCGGTGTCCGTCATCGCCTCGGCCGCGTCGATCCAGGCCACCGGCGCGGACAGGGACGCGCTCGACGGCATCACCTCCGTCATCGGGTTCCTGGCCGCCCTCGCCGCGTTCCTCTCCACCTTCATCGTGGCAGGCACGTTCGCGTTCGCTGTCGCGACGAGGTCCCGAGAGCTGGCGCTGCTGCGAATGGTGGGTGCGACGCCGAGGCAGGTGCGGCGTTTGGTCCGGTCCGAATCCTTGCTCGTCGGCGTTCTCGGTTCGGGTATCGGCTGTGTACTCGGATTGCTGCTCGGCGGTGGCATCGCCCGATCCCTGGTTTGGCTGGGGAGCGCCCCGAACGGATTCACCCTGCAACTCTCGGGGCCGACGATGTACGTCGCGCTGCCGGTGTCCTTCGCCACGGGACTGATCGTGACCTGGTTCGGCGCCGGATCGGCCGCGCGGCGGGCGAGCAGGATCAGCCCTTCCGCCGCGTTACAGGAAGCCGATGTCGACGCGCGGGTGATGACCGGCACGCGCTGGCTCGCGGGGACGCTGTTCCTCGGTCTCGGAATCGCCGCCGTCGCCATGCTGCCCTTCCTCGAAGGGGATGTGCTGATCCCGGTCGGGATGTTCCTGGCCGAACCGTTCGTCGTCGCCGCCGTGCTCCTGTCGCCACTGTTCATCGGTCGGCTCGGCGCGGCCTTCGTTCCCGGCGGTTCGGCGGTCGGCATGGTAGCCAAGGCGAACCTGCGCACCGGGGTTCGCCGTGCCGCGTCGACCTCCGCGCCCGTCGTCCTCGCCGTCGGTGTGTGCGGTTCGCTGCTCGGCATGTCGCTCGTGATGTCCGCTGCGACCGAGACGAGTCTTCGGGAGCGGTATACCGGCGACTTCGTCGTCGGCGGGGGCGCGGACAACGCCGAAGCCCTGCTCCGGCAGACACCGGGGGTGGAGGGTGTGACGACGATCGGCCGGACACAGGTACGGGCCGTATCGGGTGACGGCGTCTGGGACCAGCCCGTGTCCGCCACCGTCGTCGAACCCGACACCATGCGGTCCGCCTTGAGGCTCGACGAGGTCACGGGTTCCCCGGACCGCTTGCGCGGGGCGACGGTGCTGGTCGGCCGGAACCTGGCTTGGTCAATGGGATGGGAACCGGGCGGTGAGTACTCGATACGGTCACCCGACGGCGTGGCGCACCGGGTCACGGTCGTGGGCACCTTCCAGGATGATCCCTTGGTTCAGTCCATGCTGTTCCCGGCCGATCTCCTCGCCGCCGAGACCTCGGCGGTGCACGTCGTCGCCCCGGACGTCTCCGAACAGACTCTGAATGCCGTGGTCGAACGGTTGCCCGGTTCCACGGTGATGCGCACCGAAGCCTGGCTGGAACCGTTGGCCGAGGAAGAGGGCGGTGGCTTGCGGTCCGGAGTATGGCTGCTCAGCGGGTTCGCTTTGGCCTACACCTTGCTGGCGATCGCCAACACCACCGTGCTGGCTTTCCGGTCGCGTCGTCACGAGTTCTCGTCGCTTCGGCTTCTCGGCACCGGAACCGACCAGCTACGGAGTCTGGTACGAGGGGAATCGGTCTCGCTCGGACTGGCGGGTGCCGTGGTGGGCGGTGCGATCGCTTTCGGAACGACGGTGGCGGTCTGGGCCGCGCTGCGGACGAGTGTTCCGAACACACCGTTCGTTCTGCCCGTTTCCGAAGTCCTCGTGTTGACCGCGTGCTGTGTGGGAATGGTTACGGCGGTCTCCGCCGTCGTCGTCCGCAGAATGTAGGATCCGACTCCGCCGTGGACCGACTTTGGAATCGGCTGCTGAAACGTCCCGTTCATTGAGTAGATATTCGGAAGATGATGCACTCCCGGATTTTCTTCGGCGGGGGAATTCCGGCCCCTTCCCGGATTCGTGACTGCGAAGTTATTCTTCCGGAGCGTCTTGACCTGAATGGATCAACAATCGGCTCTGATCGCGTGGATATGGTGATCCGGTCGGCGCAATTATCGTTCGTTCGGTCTCTCTTCCGACTGGAATTCCCGGAGTTGCCACGCGATACCGACCAGGGGTCCGATCAGTGCGTTCAGCAGTGATTTTCAAGTACGGGTGAAACCCATTGCCGCGTCCCCTGCAACGACGGCGGCATCGGCTTCGGCCAGGCAGTGGTGGCGGCCGCCGGCGACCGTTCGCCCGACTGAGGAAGCCGCCGTGGTCCTGACCGTGCTGTTCGCGGGGCTCGCCGCGTTCTGCAACGCACTCGGGTCGGTGCTGCAACGCAAGGGGGCATGCAGCCAGCCCTTCGACGACGCGATGTCGTTACGTCTGCTGTGGAGATTCGTGCACCAGCTGCCGTGGCTGGGCGGCATCGCCTTCATGTTCGGCGGGTTCGTGTTGCAGGTGGCGGCGCTGTCCACGGGGCCCATCTCGCTGGTGCAGCCGGTCCTGGTGGCCGAGATGGGTTTCACGCTCGTGTTGTCGGCCATGCTGCTCGGGTCCAGCATGCACACCCGCGAGTGGACGGCCGTGATCGGCATGAACTCGGGCATCGCGCTGTTGTCGCTGGCCCTGCGGCCGACCGGTGGCGACACCCGTCAGGTGTCCGGGCCGACATGGGCGCTGGGATGTGCGGTGACCCTGGTGGTCATCACCGGACTCGTGCTGCTGGCACATCGGTACCACTACGCTCCCCGCGCCGCCTGCCTGGGAATTGCGGCGGGCATGTTCTTCGGCTTCATCGCCGTGCTCGTGTCCGGGATCACGGGGACCTTCGCGGGCGGGCCGAAAGCCGTGATGACCGCTTGGCAGACCTATGCGCTCCTTGTGGCGGGCCCCGCCGGGTTCTTCCTCTTGCAGGTGACGTTGCGGGTGGGCAGCCTGGTCGCCTCCCAACCCGGGTTGACGCTGGCCAATCCACTGGTCGGCATCGGCTGGGGTGTCGCGGTGTTCGGCGAGGACGTCCGCGGCGGTGGCTGGGTCGCCGTCGAGATCGTGGGCTTCGCCCTCATCACGGCGTGCGCACTGTTGCTGGCCCGTTCCCCGTCACTGCACGGCTTCGCCGGGGCCTACGAGGAGACCGAGGGCAGTGTGGAAGGCGAGGTGGAAGGCGAGGCCGAGTCCGCAGAACCGCCCGAGTCCACGGGGCTCACGGGGTCCACAGAAGACACAGCGGCTTCCGAGGCCGACGAGAGTTCGGACCGCAACCAGGAGAACCACTGATCCAGACCCTCACCCGACACGGAGCTCGTCACGAGAAGCTCCGCCGCGGGATTGACGCGCCGCAGGTGCCGGGCGAAGTGTTCCACCTCGAACGTCAAGTGCGGAACGAGGTCGGTCTTCGTCAACACCACCAGATCGGCGGCCCGGAACATGTGTGGATACTTCAGTGGCTTGTCCTCGCCCTCGGTGACCGACACCAGCACGACCCGGCGCCTCTCGCCGAGGTCGAACAGCGCCGGGCACACGAGGTTGCCGACGTTCTCCACCACCACCAGCGACCCGTGCGGCGGGTCGAGCTCCCGCAACGCCCGCGACACCATCCCGGCGTCGAGGTGACAACCCGACCCGGTGTTGACCTGCACGGTACGGCAGTCGACGGCCCGGAGCCGGTCGGCGTCGAGGGAACCGGCCTGGTCGCCTTCCACCACACCGATGAAGACCTCGCCGATGAGCGCGCGCACGGTGGTCTCCAGCAGCGTGGTCTTGCCCGATCCCGGCGCGCTCATCAGGTTCACCGCGCACACGGCGTGCTCGGACAACCAACCGCGGTTGTCCTCGGCGATGCGGTCGTTCTTCGTGAGTACGTCCTGCTCGACCGGCACCGGGTCACTGTCGAGCCAGTGTTCCTGCACGGGGATCTGCCCGTCACATCCGCATGTTCCGCACATCTTGTGCCACCTCCACGTCGCGAATCCGTAGTTGTTGTCCTGACATCACGTCCACGTCCATCGAGCCGCACGCGCACACGTCCAGAAACGACGTCAGCCGTACGTCGGCCCCGCAATGCGGGTGCCGCCGAATGCGGTGTTGAGCAGCACCGTGCCCGCCGGGTCGGGGCCGACCCGGCCGATCACGGCGGCGCCCGCTCCCAACGGGTGTTCGCGCAGTACGGCGACGGCCCGCTCGGCGTGGGCGCCTTCGCCCACGCCGACGAACCGGCCCTCGCAGGCCACGTAGAGCGGGTCGGTGCCCAGCAGCTCGCAGGCGCCACGTACTTCGTCGCGCACCGGCACGGCTGCCTCGTCCACCACGACGGACACGCCCGCCGTTTCGGCGGCTCGCTCATGGATCGCACGATGCGGCCAGGTCGTCGATCGCGAAGCCCTCTTCCAGGATGAAGCCGCACGACAGGTAGGCCGGGGTGGCACCCGCGACGGCGAGGTCGTTCACGGTGCCGTTGACGGCGAGGTCACCGATGTTCCCGCCGGGGAAGAACAGGGGCGACACGACGAACGAGTCGGTGGTCATGGCCAGCCTCGCGTCACCGAGCGGTTCCAGCGTCGGATTGCGGAAGGATTCCACGAACACGGCCTCGATGAGTGTCTGCGTCGCCTTGCCACCGGCGCCGTGCGTGGCGGTGACGCGCTGCTCCCGCACCTTCGGCTTGCGGCGGCTGGCCCGCTCGATACGTTCGAGAACGTCGTCCTCGGTCCTCATACGGTGCTCGCCTCCTTGAGCCGCTGTCGGGTGAACCGGCCGAAGTTGTAGTAGGCGGCGCACGCCCCCTCGGGCGACACCATGCAGGTACCGATGGGGGTCTCCGGGGTGCACGCGGTGCCGAACACCTTGCACTCCCACGGCTTCAGCACACCCTTGAGGACCTCCCCGCACTGGCACGACTTCGGGTCAGCCACGCGCACCCCGGGCAGGGAGAACCGTTGTTCCGCGTCGAAGTGCGCGTACTCGTCACGCAGCCGCAGCGCCGAGTGGGAGATGAACCCAAGCCCGCGCCACTGGAAGTACGGGCGCAGCCGCATCGTGCGCGCGATGGCCTCCAGCGCCACCGGACTGCCTTCCCACGGCACCACCCGCGCGTACTGGTTTTCCACCTCGCAGCGCCCTTCGCGCAGCTGCCGCAACAGCGAGTGCACCGACTGGAGGATGTCCAGCGGTTCGAAGCCTGCGACCACGAGCGGTTTGCCGTAGTCGCGGGGAACGAACTCGTACGGCCGGCACCCGATCACCGTGGACACGTGTCCCGGGCCGAGGAAACCGTCGAGTCGCAGGTCGGGGGAGTCGAGGATGGCTTTGATACCGGGAATGATCGTGACGTGGTTGCAGAACACCGAGAAGTTCTCGATGCCTTCCCGCTCGGCCCGCAGCAGGGTCATCGCCGTGGACGGCGCGGTGGTCTCGAATCCGATCGCCATGAACACCACGTGTTTGTCGGGATTCTGTTTCGCGATGCGCAGCGAGTCCAGCGGCGAGTACACCATGCGGATGTCGGTGCCTTCGGCGTCGGAGTCGAAGAACGTGCCGTCGGACCCGGGCACCCGCATCATGTCGCCAAACGACGTCATGATCACATCTGGCAGGCTCGCGAGGTGGATGGCGTCGTCGACCCTGCCCATGGGGATGACGCACACGGCACAGCCCGGGCCGTGCACGAGTGAGACCTGCTCGGGGAGGTGATCGGCGATCCCGTGCTTGTAGATGGTGTGGGTATGTCCGCCGCACACCTCCATGAACTTGTACTGCCTGCCGGGCTCGCACAGTTCGGCGATCCGGGTCGCCAGTGCCCGTGCCGTGTCTGCGTCGCGGTACTCGTCGACAAAGCGCATCGTCGTCGCCTTCACTCGATCATCGATTGACTCAGTACGTCCATCTCGTCGGTATAGGCGCTGCCCAGTTCCTGGAAATAGCGCAGCACGGCAACGTCCTCTTCTTCATCGATTTTGGACAATGGGAATCCAATGTGGATCAAGATCCAGTCGCCGGGGACGGGCGGATCGTTCTCCAGCAGGCCGATGTCGACCGCCCTACGGACACCGCTGGCGTTCACCCTCGCCAGTTCGGGGCGCTCCGACAGGATCTCGACCACTTCACCGGGGATTCCGAGACACATCGGTGCTATCCCTTTCCAACATGTCGGAGACGAGGACACGCACCTGCCGTGTCGCCTCGTCCACAGCGGCGGCCACCGGAGCACTCAATCCCATGCCCTCGGCCACGGTCAGCGGCTCGCATCCCACCACGAAAACGCGGCCGGGAGCTCCGCCGAGTCTGCGCAGCAGCGCGAGCACGGCCGCGGGATGCATGCCGTGCGCGTCGAGCACCGGTCCTTCGCCGTCGTGCTCGGCACCGCCGGTGTCGGCGGTCGGGTCGGCGTCGAGCACGTACAACGTCCCCGGCTCACCGCCTCGGCGGACGGCATCGACGAAGACCGTGAACTCGTAGCCACCGTCCAACAGTGCGTAGGCCAGGTGCACGCCCCGGATGCCGTAGTCCGCCACCACCACTTCCGGCGGCAGGTCGCGAGTGTACATCCGGGACACCACCTCGACCCCGAAACCGTCGTCGCAGTGGAAGACGTTGCCGATCCCGGCGATGAGCATCCGACTCGTCACGGCCACACCTTTCCGGGGTACGGCTCGACCTCCGCGGTGGTGAAGTATCGGAACCGGCCCTGCACCAGCTGCCACTCCTCGGCCGGATCACCGTCCACCGTCACGGCGAGGTAGCACGTGCCGTCGACGTCCTCCAACACGTTGCGCACCGTGGCGATGCGGCCCTCGACGAACATGTCCTGCGCGTCCCCGTTGCTGCGAGGACGCAGCACCACCTTGCTACCGGTACCGATCTCGGTCTGTCCGACCCGCACGACCCGCATCCTGCCGTGCATGGCCTGCCGGGGCTGTTGGGGCTGTTGGGGCAGGTCCTCGACCCGGTCGATGATGCGCCGGGCACGTTCGTCGGTGGCGCGCGCCTCTCGTTTCTCCTCGTCGGTCAACGTCAACGTGTGCAGGGTCAACATCTCGTCGATCTCGCACGCGTCGAAGAAGTCGCCCTGGCTGCTCGGGCCCACCTTGGGGTGGTCGTAGAGGATGATCGGTGACGACAGCATCGTGTCGTTGCTGCCGGGAGGGCCGACCAAGACCGGCCAGGTGTGCTCGTTGACGCACTCTTTCGCGTGTGCGGCCGCCCAGTCCGGTGGGTCGAGCAGGGACAGGAGATGTCCGTCGGTCAAGGTGAGGACGGTGTGGGCGGCGATGAGGGAGTGTCGCAGCGCCTCGTCACGGGTGTGTCCAGCGCAGTCGACGGGCGCCGTGTTGGCCACCGTCACGTGCAGCCGCACCAGTCCGGGAAGGCGTTCGGCGCGACACCGCAGCTCGGCCGTCAACGGTTGCTTGCGCCGCACCACGCGACCGCCTTCCACGGCCGTAGTCAGCTCGCCACCTCGGACGAGGATCGGTATCCACTGCTCGGATTCGAGCAGTCGCCGCACCGGCAGCACCACGTCGTGTTCGCGCTCGATCGCCTCGTCCCACGGCAGCAGTTCGTCCTCGCCGATGATCAGCGCGTCCACCTCGCGGTAGTGCCCGGGCGTGTCGGTCTCTTCGACCTCCACCGTGCGCCGTTGTGCCTGGAGGAACCGCAGTCGCACATGCAGTTCGGCGTCCGGCCCCACCTCGGCGAGGCATTCGGTGCGGCAGGACGAGTGCTCCCCGGTGCCCGTCGCCGCATACGACGGGGGCACCAGGACGCCGAACTGCCAGCGGGCCTGGTTCTCCGTCGCCGACGCGCGGTAGGGGTAGAGCACGTAGCCCTCGTAGAGCACGGCGTCTGCGACGGCCTTGACGTGGTCGAGCGCCGGTCCGTCGGTCATCGCGGCACCCCGATAGCTTCCTTGGCGTGCACGAGCAGTTCCGCACCCGGCCGCAGCGACGCCGGGTCGACCAGCGCCACACTGATCTCCTCGGGACCGAACCCGGTGTCCACCACGGCCAGGTCGTCACCGAGCAGGTGCACCACCCGGACCACGACAGCGGTGTCGGAACAGGTCACGCAGACGTCGTCGTCGCACAGGGGCTGTGGATCGTGATGGTGGACGGTCATGACACCGCCTCCGGCGGTTGCCGGCGGTGCTCGAACGCGGCGTCGACGCGGGTGTCGAGAACGTGAGGGTCAAACAATGGTCGT
Organism: Actinomycetes bacterium; assembly: GCA_021793175.1. Classification (GTDB taxonomy): domain Bacteria; phylum Actinomycetota; class Actinomycetes; order Mycobacteriales; family Pseudonocardiaceae; genus Saccharomonospora. The sequence continues at coordinate 10,281 of JAJYTH010000066.1, read as the reverse complement.
CCGGGATCTCGTTGATGCACTGGCTATTCACTGACTACTGTGGACGGTCCTGGAACGGGCCGACGATGACTTCACGCTACGAGTCGTACACAGTGCGCACAAATCGATGTCTTCGGCCCGGTTCACGCCGCTCCGGCAAGGGGAAGACGAGGGAAACAGCGAGGCGTACCCAGCGATTCGGCGCTCCAAACGTGTCCACACCGGACGTGTACGAAAACCTGCGCGCAGCCGACCGAAGTCACATGCTAAGCCGGACGAGCGCACAGACCGGCACGACCGAGATCGACGAGGTCCGTATCCTGTGGACCTCCGAGGGGATGAGCTGCGGCGGTGACACCGTCTCGGTCACCGCCGCATCACTGCCGAGCATCGAGGACGTGGTGCTGCAGGCCGTACCGGGCATTCCCTAGGGCCACCTGCACAACAAGGTGCTCCCCTACGCCAACGGCGAGAAGTTCCTCAAGCCGTCCTTCCAGGCCGAGAACGACGAACTCGACCGCCGTTCATCTTCGTCGTCGAGGGTTCTATCCCGAACGAGAACGTCCATACCGACGGCGGCTTCTGGAGCGCAATGGGCAACGATCCGGAAGACGGGTCAGCCCAAGACGCTCAACTGTTGGATCGACGGACCGGCCCCGAAAGCGTGGGCCGTCGTGGCCATCGGGACCTGCGCCACCTACGGCGGGATTCACGCGATGGCGGGAAACCCCACCGGGTGCATGGGCTCGTCGACTACCTGGGTGAGGATTTCCGGTCGGCGGGTGGCCTTCCCGTCATCAACGTCCCGGGCTGCCCGGTACAGCCGGACAACTTCATGGAGACGTGGCTGTGGGTGCTGCACCAGGCCCGGATTCCCCGACAAGTTCATGTCGTTCATTGACGAGCCCCCGGGTGGTGCCTTGTCCTCGTCGCTGTTTCGCGGTTACAGCGTGTTCATGAAGGGCAAGGACCCTCACAACTCGCACTTCATCACCAGCCGTATCTGCGGCACCTGCGGTGACAACCACGCGGCGACCTCCACGGCTACCGCACCATCGCCGACATCGTGCGCGCGTTCAACCCCTTCGAGGGCGAGGTCTACAAACGTGCTCTGGAGATCAGCCGGATCACCCGGCAGATGTGCTGCGCGTGCCAGGCGTGCGCGTTGCTGTTCGAACGCGACACCACGGACACAGGCCGGTACCGCACTGTGCCACGCCTGAGGAAGAGGCTCACCGAACCACCCGTCGACGACGTGATGTGGGCGGCCCTGGAAGTGCCCGTGCGACTGGCGCTCTTCGTCCACCACATCGCCGGGTGCGAGCACGGCTTTGAGACCGTCACAGCGTACTACCCGAGCCCACTCGGCGTGGTCGGCACGGACGTGGACGCCGAGGCCTGGGCGCGAGTGGAACACCCGCCTCCGGAACCCGAGGTGACGGCGCTGCTCGTGCACCGGGACGCCGGCGAACACTGGTTGGTCGGCATCGACGAGTGCTATCGACTCACCGCGCGGGTACGTCACGCGTGGACCGGTATGACAGGAGGTGACGAGGTATGGCGCGAGATCGATCGCTTCTTCGCCGAATTACGCGACGGCGTCGGTCCCACCTGAGACTCGGCAAACCCGACGTGAGCGTCGACCTGCCCTCGCGCACCCGCGGGGTGAAACAGGGCAACAGCATCGGCAACTACGAAAAGCAGCCCGGGCACCTTCCCGACGGGAAGTCCACGGCCGAGTGTTCGACCGGGATCGCCGAGCAGTGGTCTCACAGCAACGGCGACCTCGCGTGGCCCGGCCGACCGTGCACGTACCGCGGTTCACCGGTCGCACCGTCGTGGACGTGCCCGTGCCGTGCGGACACGACGTGGAACTGGCTTCGGTGAGCTACCTGCGAGCGGCTGCTCGACTACCGCATGCGCCACGCTTACACCTCGCCGCAGGAAGCGATCGAGTCCCTACTGAAATCGTCGGGGAGCACGTGATGAGCAAGCAACGTATGACCGAGCGGGGTTCGGGGCTGTATCTCGGCCCCTGGGCCGCCCGTGTGCTGACAGGGCTTGCGGGCATCACCGTGGTGGCCGTCGTGGCCGCGGTGCTGCGCGAGATGCCGGGCATGGTGCGCTACGCCAAGATCAAGTTGATGTAGTCCCTCGGCGGGTGTGCGAACTCCGCGGACACGGCTACGCAGACTGCGGACACGGCTGCACAACTTGCGGACACGCCGTCAGCCGGGTTTGTGGGCGACGCAGAGGACCGACTGGCCGAACGGGATGGGCAGTTTCTTCTCCACGGCGCGGGTCACCGGCACCACGAAGCGGTCGTAGATCGACACGAGCTTCGGGTTCGGGGCCTTCGTCCCGCCCTTGCGCACGGCGGCCCACCAGGCGAACGCGCCCAGGAAGTTCACGGGACGGGCGACGTCGACCACGAGTCCCGCTTCGCGGGCGGTGGCGGCGATGGTCGTCGGGGTGTAGCGCCGGTGGTGGCCCACCTTGCGGTCGAACTCACCGTAGAGCTGCTGGTATCCCGGCACGAACAGCACGACGTTGCCGGTCGGTGTCAACGACCGGGACAGCTGCCGCAGCGCGCCGATGTCGTCGGCGATGTGTTCCAGTACGTTGATCGCCACCAGAGTTTCCACCGGTTCGGCGAGCGTGGTGGTGCCGTCGATGTCGTACTGCTGGACCTCCACCTCAGGCCGATCGACGAAGCGTTCCTTGAGTTTCTGCACGGCCCCGGCGTCGACATCGGTCACCACGTAGCGGTCGAAGCCGGTGAACTCGGAGGCGAACTCGCCCAGCCCCGCACCGACCTCCAACACCGTGCGCCCACAGTGGGGGCGGATGAGTTCACGTTGGTAGGCGAGGTAACGCGGCTTTTCGTGGTCACTTTCGAGATCGCGACCGGTCGCGGCCTGAAAGGCGTTGTCGGCACGATGAGGGCCGTCGTGGGGCTGTTCTGTCGGCACGTGTGCCTCCGCGCATCACTCGGGGATAGATGTTATCGATCTGTCGTCAGATCGTGATGCACGAGAGTAGTACAGGTCATTACGGCTCGCAGTCATGTGGGGCTGCCGTTCCATCCGGCTCGTTTCCGCGCGGGGCGTCTTGCAATACGGCACGACCCCGCCCGCGGTGTCCGCGGTGCGGGGCCGTGGTCGAGCTCCCGACACGCATTCGTCGCCTCGCGGCGAATGGCGCGACGCGGCTCCAGCGTTACCGGTATTCCGCGAAGGCAAATGGGTGAGGCCCGGGGACAGAAAATACGTGCCGGTACCTAGTACAACATCGATCAGGGATCGATGTTTCCCATTTCCGCGGTGACGTGTGTCACAAGTGTTAGGCGACTCGGTTCTCGTGGTCCTCGGCGCGGCCACGGCGATTCCTGCGGAGCAGGTCGCGCCGTTCCCGTTCGGTCAGCCCGCCGAAAATGCCGTAATCGAGTCCGTTGTCCAGCGCGTAGCGCAGGCACTCCTCCCGCACCGGGCAGCGTGCGCACACGGCCTTGGCCTGGGCCGTCTGTTGCGCCCCGGGACCCATGTCGGATACTGGGAAGAACAGTTCGGGGTCTTCGTCACGGCAGGCGGCATGGTGCCGCCAATCCTCGTTCATCATGGCGTGCCGCCTCCTTTCACATAGCGGCAAAAACAGCAACCGAGGGGGTAACGCGGCACCGCTTTCCCCTATTTCGGGCGCGGCCTCCTCGGTATGGGAATGCGGTCGAGGTCACGTGCGACCACGATGTCGCCGCCGAATACCTCCGACGCTTCGTCATGAAATGCCTGCGGGTCGTGGTAGCGCTGTGAGAAGTGGGTGAGCACGAGAGTGCTGACTCCGCTCTCGGCCGCCACGCGCGCCGCCTGGCGTGCCGTGAGGTGGCCGTACTTCTCGGCCAATTCCGACTCTGTTGTCAGGAACGTGGATTCGATGACCAAAAGGTCCGCTCCCTCAGCGAGGACGAACACGTTGTCGCACAGGCGGGTGTCCATCACGAACGCGAACCGTTGTCCCTCGCGGACCGTGCTGACCTCCTCGACGGTCACGGTGCGACCGCCTGCGTCGATCGTTCCTTCCCGTCGCAGCCTGCCGACGTCGGGCCCGCTGATGCCGTACCGCTCCAGCAGGCGCGGGAGCATGGTGCGGCGATCGGGTTCGACGAGCTGATAGCCGAACGCCTCCACGGGGTGGTCGAGTCGTCGGGCGCGTAGCTCGCCAAAGTCCCCACGTGCCACGACCCCGTCGTCGGTGACGGGGTCTTCCACCAGTTCGGTGGTCTCGTGGAAGGAGCTCGCGTGTCGTAGTCGTTCGAAGTACGCCTGTCCCGAAGCCGGGTAGTGGGCGTGGACACGCCGCACGCCGTCCAACGACAGGCGTTGGGCGACGCCCGGTACGCCCAGGCAGTGGTCACCGTGGAAGTGGGTGAGGCACAAGCGGGTGATGGCACTCGCGGGTGCTCCCGCGAGCGTCATCTGTCGTTGGGTGCCCTCGCCGGGATCGAACAGGAAGCCGTCCGAGTCCCACCGCAGGAGGTAGCCGTTGTGGTTGCGTGTGCGGGACGGCACCTGACTTCCGGTGCCCAGCACAATCAGCTCGCGGTTCGACACACGACGACGGTACGAGCGGTCTTACGGCCCCGCGTCTCCACATGCCGGTTCGAGGGGCTCGGTGGCCCGATGGTGGCCCGGCACGCCCGCTGCTTCGGGTGGGTCGCGGGACCGCCTCGACCGCCGGGTTCCGCAGGACTCATCGCACCTGTCTCGGCGTGTCGCACGGACCCTCGTGCTGTGCTCGTCTCGCTCGTAGGTGCCCGCTACCGGTTGCCCTGCGCCGCGCTGATGTCGCCGAGCGCCGAGTTGGGGTCCCGTTCCATGGCGGCGTCGCCGATGGAGAACACTCCGATGGCATCGCCGTCCTCCACCACTGGGATCCGGCGGATGGCGTGCTCGCGCATCTTCGCGATCACGTTGCTCGCCTCCTCGTCGGGGCGGGCCGTGGTCAGGTTTTCACTGCAGAGCTCCCGCAGCCGCGTGTTCGACAGGTTGTCGCGTTCGGCGAGCCCTCGAATCACCAGGTCACGGTCGGTCACGATGCCTCGTAACTGACCCTCGTCGACCACCAACACGTCGCCGATGTCGTCGTCCCGCATCCTGCGTGCGGCGTCCCGAGCCGGGGCGTCTCCAGGCATGGTGACGGGCTGGGGTGTCATCAGGTCTCGTACAAGCTGTGCCATGGAATCTCCTTTCCTCGTGGGATCCATGCCACTCGGTCGGGTACCCCGGTACCCAGTTGTTACTCCCTTCCGTGTGGCCTTCCGTAGGGGCGGGCGTGGGTGGTGGGGCCGCTCGAGGCGGGGACGGATTCTGCGAGAGTCGGGGAGGGAATGGCGGCGAACACACCAGCGCCTGCCACAGGCGCGGCATCGGTGTCGTTACCCTGCACTACGCTGGTGCGGCGCTCGAACAGTTGACCGAACTGTTCGATGTGACCGTCACGATCCTGCTTATCACGACCGGGGAGAGCGACCACGTGACTGCCTCTGCTGAGAACCTCTACGGGGCCGATGACCTGACGCACCTCGAAGGTCTCGAAGCGGTGCGCAAGCGGCCGGGCATGTATATCGGGTCCACCGACAGTCGCGGGGTCAACCACCTTTTCACCGAGATCGTCGACAACTCCACCGACGAAGGCGTCGCGGGCCACGCCACGAAGATCGTGGTCACGCTGCACGCCGACGGCAGTGTGGAGGTCTCCGACGACGGCCGCGGCATTCCCACGGGAACGCACGGCAAGTCCGGCCTCAGCGGCGTGGAGCTCGTGCTGACGCGGCTGCACGCGGGTGGCAAGTTCGGTGGCTCCGGGTACAAGGCCTCCGGGGGCCTGCACGGTGTGGGAGCCTCCGCCGTCAACGCGCTGTCGTTGCGACTCGACGTCACGGTCAAGCGCGACGGCAAGGTGCACGAGATGTCCTTCTCCCGCGGCGTGCCCGGTGTCTTCGACGGTCCCGGCCCCAAGGCGAAGTTCACCCGGCAATCGGGCCTGCGGTTCGTGCGGAAGATGAAGCGCGGTGAGTCCACCGGCACCACCATCCGGTACTGGCACGACGCCCGGTACTTCGAACGCGGGGCGGCGCTGGACCCGGAACAGGTGCGGACGAAGCTGCGCAACACCGCGTTCTTGGTGCCCGGTGTGACCTATGTGCTGCGCACGGCCACCGACTCCACCATCAACGAGGAGACGTTCCACTATCCCAACGGACTGGTGGACATGGTCGAGTTCCTCGCCCCCGCGGGCGACCGAGCGGTGTGCGACACGCAGCTCATCACGGGGGAGGGCACGTACCGCGAGAACGCCGCAGACGCCAACGGCGTCATGCAGTCGAATATGGAACGCCGCGCCGAGGTGGAGATAGCGCTGCGGTGGGGCACCGGCTACGAGCGCACGGTGGAGTGCTTCACCAACACCATCCGCAACGTCCACGGCGGCACCCACCGGAAAGGCTTCGAACGCGGACTCGTGCGCGCGGTGCACGACGCCATCTCCAAGACGCGGGGGCTGCTCAAGCCCAAGGAGGAACCGCCGATCCTCGACGACGTGTGCGAGGGGCTGACCGCGGTCGTCCACGTGCGCATCCCCGAGCCGCAGTTCACCTCGCAGACCAAGGACGAACTGTCGACCTCGGGCATCACCAAGGTGGTTCAGGGGCTCGTCGAGAAGCACATCAAGGCCTGGGCCGAGCACCGCAGGACCAGGGCCGAGGCCAAGACGGTGCTGCAGAAGATCGTCGACGCCTCGCGGGTGCGGCTGGCGCAGAAACAGCAGAAGGACGCCGCCCGCCGCAAGACCGCTCTCGAGGGCGCGGCCATGCCGCCGAAGCTCGTCGACTGCCGCAGCACTGGTGTGTCCCGCAGCGAGCTGTTCCTCGTGGAGGGCGACAGCGCGCTCGGTTCGGCGCGGCTGGCGAGGGTGTCGGAGTACCAGGCGCTGCTGCCGTTGCGCGGCAAGATCCTCAACGTGCAGAAGGCCAATCTCGGCGAGGCGTTGAAGAACGCCGAGATCGCCTCCATCGTGCAGGTGCTGGGCGCGGGCACGGGGCGCACGTTCGACATCTCCTCGATGCGCTACGGCCGCGTGATCCTCATGGCCGACGCCGACGTGGACGGTTCCCACATCCGTACCCTGCTCATCACACTGTTCGCGCGGTACATGCGCCCGGTGATCGCCGAAGGCCGCCTCTACGCCGCCATGCCACCGCTGCACAAGATCGTCACGAAGGGGCGTAAGCCGGAGACCCACTACACCTACACCGAACGCGAGATGGAGGCGAAGGTCGCCGAGCTGGAGAAGGCGGGCAAGCAGGTGGTCAAGCCGGTGCCCCGGTTCAAGGGGCTCGGTGAGATGGACGCCGACGAGTTGTGGGAGACCACCATGAACCCCGTGACCCGTTCGGTCCGGCGGATCACCCTGGACGACGCCGACGCCGCCGAGGCCACGCTGGAACTGCTCATGGGCGAGAAGGTCGAACCCCGCCGCAAGTGGCTCATCACCTCGGCCGAGCGGGTCAACCAGGCTGCGATCGACATCTGATCGACATCTGACGAGGACTAGGAAGCGACGAGTAAGTCATGGCACGGCGTAAGAACCCCACCACCCGGGTCGACCCGTCCGCCTTCGATCAGGCGGGCGCGCGTGTTTTCGACAATCCGGTGACCACCGAGATCGAGGATTCGTACCTGGAGTACGCCTACTCGGTGATCCACTCCCGCGCGTTGCCGGACGCGCGGGACGGGCTCAAGCCCGTACACCGCCGCATCCTGTACTCGATGCACGAGAGCGGCTACCGCCCCAACCACGCCTACGTCAAGTCGTCGCGTGTGGTGGGTGACGTGATGGGCCGCTACCACCCGCACGGCGACACCGCCATCTACGACGCCATGGTGCGGTTGGCGCAGGACTTCTCCATGAACGTCCCGCTGGTGGACGGGCACGGTAACTTCGGAAGCCCGGACGACGGCCCGGCGGCCTCGCGGTACACCGAAGCCCGTATGTCGCCCGAGGCCATGCTGCTGGTGGGCGAGCTGGGCGAGGACACCGTCGACTTCCGGCCGAACTACGACGGGTCGTTGGAAGAGCCGTCGGTGTTGCCCGCGGCGTTCCCGAACCTGCTGGTCAACGGCACCTCGGGCATCGCGGTCGGAATGGCGACCAACATGATCCCGCACAACCTCGGCGAGGTCGTGGCCGCCGCGCGGTGGCTCATCAACCACCCGAACGCCTCGCTGGACAAGCTGATGGAGTTCGTACCCGGCCCCGACCTGCCCACAGGCGGCCAACTGCTGGGGCTGGACCAGGTGCGCAAGGCGTACGAGACCGGTCGCGGGGTCGTGCGTATGCGTGCGAAGGTCACCACCGGACCGATCGAGGGCAGCCGCAGGCAGGGCATCACGGTCACCGAACTGCCCTACGGCGTGGGCCCGGAGAAGGTGATCGAACGCATCACCGAAGAGGTCAACAAGACCAAGCGGCTGACGGGTATCGCCGACGTCAAGGACCTCACCGACCGCGAGAACGGCACGAAACTCGTCATCGAGTGCAAGGTCGGCGTCAATCCGCAGGCACTGTTGGCCGACCTCTACCGTCTCACGCCGCTGGAGCAGTCGTTCGGCATCAACAACCTCGTGCTCGTCGACGGCCAGCCGCGCACGCTAGGGCTCAAGGAACTGTTGGAGGTGTTCCTGGCCCACCGGTACGAGGTCGTCACCCGCCGCACGCGCTACCGTCGTCGCAAGCGCGAGGAACGTCTGCACCTGGTGGAGGGCCTGCTCAAGGCTCTGGTCGACATCGACAAGGTCATCAAACTCATCCGGGGCAGTGAGAACGCGCAGGCCGCCAAGGAGGGCCTGATGAAGCGGTTCAAGCTGTCCGAGGTCCAGGCCGCCTACATCCTCGACACGCCGCTGCGCAGGCTCACCAAGTACGACAAGCTCGAACTGGAGTCCGAACAGGACAAGCTCCGGAAGGAGATCGCGGAGCTGACGGAGATCCTCGACGACGAGAAGGTGCTCAAGAGGGTCGTGTCGAAGGAACTGGCCAAGGTGGCCAAGGACTTCTCGGCCCCGCGCCGCACGGCGTTGATCGACGGTGACCTGAAGGAGGTGCTGGCCGCCTCCAAGCCCGCGGGACCTCTGGAGGTCGCCGACGACCCGTGCCAGGTGATCCTGTCGTCCACCGGACTGGTGGCCCGGACCGCGGCCGAGTCCGAGGAGGCCGTCGAGGGGCGCAGACGTAGCGGCAGGGCCCGGCACGACGCCATCGCCGCAGTGGTCCATACCACTGCGCGTGGTCAGGTGTTGCTGGTCACCAACCGGGGACGGGCGTTCAAAACCGAGGTGCTGCCGTTGCCGGTACTGCCGCAGTCGTCGGGCACGGTGTCGCTGCGGGGCGGTGTGGCCGTGCACGAGCTCGCCTCGTTGGAGCGCGACGAGCGGGTGGTGGGCCTGGCCCCCTTGGGGGAGCAGGCGCAGGGCTCGCCGGGGCTGGCGCTGGGCACCCGGCACGGTGTGGTGAAGGTGTGTGCACCCGACTGGCCGGTGCGGTCCGACGAGTTCGACGTCATCACACTCAAGGACGGCGACGAGGTGGTGGGTGCCACGTGGCTCGCCGACGGTTCCGAGACGCTGACGTTCGTGACGTCTCAGGCGTCCCTGTTGCGCTTCGACGCGTCGCTGGTGCGGCCCCAGGGGCTGCGCGGGGGCGGCATCGCGGGCGTCAACCTGCCCAAGGACTCCGAGGTGGTGTTCTTCGGCGCGGTGCGCGCGGACGACGCCGAGCACGGTGAGCCGATGGTGGTGACGGCGACGGGGGAGACCGTGAAGGTCACTCCGTTCTCCGAGTACCCGGCCAAGGGCCGCGCGACCAGTGGTGTGCGGGCGCACCGGTTCCTCAAGGGCGAGACGAGGCTCGTGCTGGCCTGGGTCGGTCCACGTCCCGTCGCCTCGACCAAGCGGGGCGAGTCGGTTGAGTTGCCCGAGGTCGATCCGCGCCGTGACGGTTCGGGAGCCGCCCACCCCCGCCCCGATGTCGTGGGCCACCAGATCGAACGCCCGTAACCGGCAGGCTACGCAGCCGTGTCCGCAGCCTGTGTAGTCGTGTCCGCAGGCTGTGTAGTCGTGTCCGCAGGTCGCGTAGCGGTGTCCGCGTCTGGTTGACCTCGGACACCACCGAAGGACGGATCGCCGAGGCCGACGGACACGAATACACGAATAATCGTCGAGTACCGACGACGGCTTCGGGTGTTCGTGC